>JAJFFB010000005.1 GCA_021776925.1 Planctomycetota bacterium
TCCCTGGCAAGGAAGCTGGTTCCGCCCCTATCTTTAGATAGGGGCGGGTTCTGCTGACGCCGTCCAGGGGAAAAAGACGCTGCCATGGGGCGGAATGACTTTGTCCACGGTCAGCTAGTGGCCGTCCTGGATTTCTTCCAGCCAGGCCATCTGTATGGCCTCGAGCACGCGTTCGTTGCAGTGCTCCTGCTGGCCGGTGAAGGCCGGCAATGCCATGACCAGGTCGCGCAGGTCGGGGAAGCGGATCTGCAGCGGGTCTCGCTCGGGATCATTCTCGAACAGCGCGATGGCGATGTCTTCGACGTCGGTCCAGGTCAGAGGGGCGTCCATGAGGAACTCCTGGCAACCGCAGTGGGCGCCGTTGAGGCAAGGTTGCAGAACGGGGTCATTGATCTTCGGACACCAGGATGCAGAACGGGTTCATTGGTCTTCGGACACCAGGTTGCGGTTCCAGTCCGGCACTTCGACCACCAGATCGCAACTGCCGTCAGGGACAGCTTGGCAAGCGAGGCGGCTGTCCAAGGTCAGCCCGGCGGCCATGTCGAGCATGTCTTCCTCGTCATCGCTGGCCGCAGGAATCGACTGCTTGCCCGCGGTCACGCGCACGTGACAGGTCGAGCACGCGCACACGCCGCCGCAGGCATGGTCGAGCTGGATGTGGTTGGCGAGCGCCAGGGCGAGGATGCTGCCGTCCTTGCCGTCGCGGGTTTCCTGGAGCGCGTCGCTGTCGGCCTCGACGGTGACGTCCATCGGCAGGAATCGGATCGAATAGCGGCTCATTGCTCTTCACCGATCAGGTCGCTGATCTTGTGGTCCTTGACGGCGTCGGCGGCGACCTGGTGCATCAGGCGTTCGGCCAGCGGATAGGAGGCCTCTTCAAGTTCATCGAGGATGCCCTTGAGCAGATCGGGGTCCTCGACTTCGGCACTGTCGCGCGCGTCTTCCAACGCGTCTTCGAGGCGCTCGCGTTCGTTGGCCTGCAGCTCGGCGGCCTTGGCATAGCTTTTCTCAACTGCGTGGATCACCGTGGTCAGGCGCTCACGCAGATCGGCGACCCGCCGCGCCGACAGATCGGCCTCGGCGTTCTGCCACGCATCGTGCAGCATCTTTTCGACCTCGGCGTCTGTGAGCCCGTGCTTGGGTTGGATCTCGATCTCGGTGGCGGTGCCGCTTTCCTGTTCGCGCGCGCGCACCCGCAGGATGCCATCGGCGTCGAGGGTGAAACGCACGCCGATGCGCGGCAGGCCGGCCGGCATCGACGGCAGGCCGCGTAGCACGAAACGGCCCAGGCTGCGGCAGTCGCTGGCGAGTTCGCGTTCGCCCTGCACGACGTGGAATTCAACCGCGGTCTGGCCGTCGACGTAGGTGGTGAAGCCCTCTTGTGCCTGCGCCGGAATCGGACTGTTGCGGTTGATCAGTTTGGACACCGCGCCGCCCATGGTCTCGATGCCGAGCGATAGCGGGGTGACGTCGAGCAACAGCAGGTCGCGGACCTGGCCACCGAGGACTCCGGCCTGCACCGCGGCCCCCAGGGCCACGACTTTGTCGGGATCCAGTTCGTCGCGGGCAGGACGGTTAAAAAACTGTGACACCGCGGCCTTGACCAGCGGCACGCGGGTGGAACCGCCGACCAGCACCACCTCGTCGATGGCGTCGGCTTCGATCTCGGCGTCTTTCAGCACCTGGAAACACGCGTCGAGGGTGCGCTGGACCAAGGGTGCGATCCAGCCCTGGAACATGCGCCAGTCGATGGTGGTGCGGAAGGCGATTCCAGCCGCCGGGTCATGAAAAACGAAGTCGGCGCTCTCGGCGCTGGAGAGCTCGATCTTGGTGCGTTCGGCAGCCAGACGCATCGCCGCGCGGGCGGCCGGGTCGGCGAGCACGTCGACCTGGTATTTCTCGCCGATCAGCTGAGCAGCGTGTTCAACGATGGTGCGATCGAAATCGTCGCCGCCGAGGCAGGTGTCGCCGGCGGTGGCGAGTACCCGGAACACTCCCTCCTGGCGCTGCAGCAGTGACACGTCGAAGGTGCCGCCGCCGAGGTCGTAGACCGCGACGCACTCGGCGCCGCGGTGATCAAGGTCATAGGCGAGCGCCGCTGCGGTCGGCTCGTTGACCATGCGCACCACTTCGAGGCCGGCGAGCTTGGCGGCCTCGCGGGTGGCCTGGCGCTGGGTGTCGTCGAAATAGGCCGGCACCGTGATCACCGCGCGGCGTACCTGGTCGAGCGGCAGCTTCAAGGCTTCGGCGGCGCGGCGCCGTGCCTCGGCCAGGATCTGCCCGGCGATTTCGGCGGGAGAGACCAAGCGTTCGCCGAGGTCGATCATCGCCAGGCTGCGCCCGGGGGCGTCGACCAGGGGATAGGAGAGCGTGGCGCGCTGGTCGGCGAGATCGGCGAGGCCCTTGCCGATCAGGCGCTTGGAAGAGTGGATGGTACGAGCGGGATCGAGAGTGGAACGATCCAGGGCGACGCGCCCGACCACCGGGGCGCCGGCGCGCGGATAGGACACCACCGATGGAATCAGCTCGCTGCCGTCGGCGGCGGCGAGCACCCGTGCCCCGCCGGCGTCGTAGACCGCGACCAGGCTATGGGTGGTGCCCAGATCGATGCCCAGGATCGGGCTGTCGTTGGCTGCGCCGCCGTCGGCTTGCAGAGTGGGAAGGACGGGGAGCTCGATCATGGTCCAGGGCGCAAAGCGAGGCTCAACTGGTTGCGGGTGCTGCGCAGATAGCGCGCCTTGTGCAGCAATGGGTTCATGACTTCCAAGTCCGGGGTGGTCGCCGCGGATTGTGCGTCGTCCCAGAGCCGGCCGAACTGATCCAGCGCCTGCATCTCGTCGTCGTGCAGCTCGGCAACGCGCTGCTGCGCGTGCAGGCGGGCTTCGACTGCGCAGGCTTCTTCATTGCCCGCCATGCTGACCGCGTGGCGCGCCAAATCGTCGCAGTCCTCGCGCAATTCCATCATGTCCATCAGGAAACCTGGTGCCGCCTGGCCGCCCCTTGGGTCGAGACCGGCGAGGCGCAGCAGCAGCTCGGCGCGGGTCAGAGGATCGCTGAGTTCGGCGTGAGCCTGGTTGAACGCAGCCATGCGGTCTTCGGCCTGCAAACGTGCGGCCTCCTCGGCCAGCGCGTAGCGATCGGGGTGCCAGCGCAGCCCGGCCTGCATCAGCGCCTGCTCCAAAGCGGCCCCGTCGACTGCGTAGAGCCGCGGCAGGCCGAAGAGAGCGAAGGCGTCCTCGGCGGAGGGGGTCGGGTGCACGGTCCTCAGACCGAGAAGGATTCGCCGCAGCCGCAGGTGCTGGAGGCGTTCGGATTCTGGAACTGAAAGCCCTTGCCCTGAAGCCCGCTGGTGTATTCCAGCGTGGTCCCGCGCAGATAGAGGATCGATTTGGGGTCGCAGAACAGGCGCACGCCGTCGACTTCGACGACCAGGTCGCCGTCGGCCTGGTTGAGGTCGAAGTTCAGCGAGTAGGTGAAGCCGGAGCAGCCCCCCCCTTTGACCCCGACGCGCACGCCGGCGGTGTCGGGCATGTTGTTCTCGGTCATCAGCCGCTTGATCTCGGCGATGGCGTTGTCGGTCAGGGTGACCGGACTTTCAATGGTCTCGTTCATTTTCCTTCCTGCTTGGCCTGATAATCGGCGATGGCCTGACGGATGGCGTCTTCGGCCAGCACCGAACAGTGGATCTTGACCGGTGGCAGTGCCAATTCCTTGGCGATGTCGGAGTTGCGGATGGAGGTGGCGTCGTCCAGGGTGCGGCCCTTGAGCCATTCGGTGGCGAGACTGGACGAAGCGATTGCGGAACCACAGCCAAAGGTTTTGAAGCGCGCGTCGGTGATGACGCCGTCCTGCACCTCGATCTGCAGTTTCATGACGTCGCCGCACTCGGGTGCGCCGACGACGCCGGTGCCGACGTCTTCACTCTCCTTGTCGAGAGAGCCGACGTTGCGGGGATTCTGGTAGTGGTCGATGACCTGATTGCTGTACATGGTGGAAGCCTAGTGGCCCTGCCACTGAACGGAGGAAAGGTCGATGCCCTCGAGGGCCATCTCGTAGAGCGGAGACATTTCGCGCAGCCGCTTGACCGCGGCGACGACCGCATCGGCGACGTAGTCGATTTCTTCTTCGCTGTTGAAGCGACCGATGCCGAAACGGATCGAGGAGTGGGCCAGCTCGTCGCCGACGCCCATGGCGCGCAGCACGTAGGAAGGCTCAAGGCTGGCCGAAGTGCACGCCGAGCCGGAGCTGACGGCGATTCCAGGAATGCCCATGATCAGCGACTCGCCTTCGATGAAGGCGAAGCTGAGGTTGAGGTTGCACGCCAGACGGTGCTCGGGATCGCCGTTGAACTCGACGAAATCGAGGCGCTCAAGAATGCTCTTCTGCAGACGGTCACGCAGGGCGCCGATGCGCTGCTGCTGGCCGGCGCGGTCGGCCAGGCACAATTCAAGCGCCTTGGCAAAACCGACGATTCCGGGCACGTTGAGCGTGCCGGAACGCAGTCCGCGCTCGTGGCCGCCGCCGAACATGATCGCTTCAAGGCGCACGCGCGGATTGCGCCGGCGCACGTAGAGCATGCCGATTCCCTTGGGACCGTAAAGCTTGTGCGCAGAGGCCGACAGCAGGTCGATGTTCATGGCGTCGACGTCGATCTCTTCCTTGCCCAGGGTCTGGGTAGCGTCGGTGTGGAACAGGGCGCCGTGTTCGCGGCAGATCGCGCCGATTTCGGCGATCGGATGCAAGTTGCCGACCTCGTTGTTGCCGTGCATGATCGACACCAGAACGGTGTCGGGACGGATCGCGGCGCGCAGCTCGTCGAGATCGATGCGCCCTTGCGCGTCGACGCCGAGGAAGGTGACTTCATAGCCCTGGGCCTGCAGCGCCTGCATCGGGTCGAGCACCGCCTTGTGCTCGGTGGCGCAGCTGATCAGGTGTTGCCCTTTGGTCTGGTACATGCGCGCGGCGCCGAGCACCGCGAGGTTGTCTGCCTCGGTGGCGCCCGAGGTGAAGACGATCTCGCGGGCGCGCGCACCGATGCCGGCGGCGAGGCTTTCGCGCGCCTGGTCGACGGCCTTTTCGGCCGCCCAGCCGAAATCGTGGCCCTTGGAGGCGGCGTTGCCGAAATGCTGGCCGAAATAGGGCAGCATGGCCTCGAGCACGGTCGGGTCGACCGGGGTGGTGGCCTGGTGATCCAGGTAGACGAGGCGGTGGGTGTCCATCGGTGGGGTAGGCGGCATCAGTGGGTGGCGCGGTTCAGACGGCGAGAGGCTCGGGCAGCGGCTGCTTGGGCGGATTGGCGAGTTGCGCCAAGGTGAAACCCTCGAGGACCTGCTGGATGCCCGCAGCGACGCGGCCGAGCCCGGTCTGGATGGTGCAGGAGGCTAGGAATTCGCAATCGCGGCCGGTGCAGTCGGCGACCGCGACTGGGCCCTCGAGGACTTGAACGACCTCGGCGACCGAGACCTTGTGCGCCGGACGGGTCAGGCGGTAGCCGCCGCCGGGCCCGCGGACGGCTTCGACCAGGCCGGAGCGGGACAGGTCCTTGAGCACCTCGGCCAGCAGCCGGCGCGGGGTTTCGAGCTCCTCGACGATCTCGCGGACGCTGGAATACTTACCCGGACGCCGGGCCATGAAGGCCAGGGCCATCAGGCCGTATTCTGAACGTCGGGTCAATCGAAGCATCCCGGTAAAATAGCACCTAATTAGTGCCTTTCAAGGCCAATTCGGCTGTAAAAAGGTGCGGAATAAGGTAAAACTAGTCCAAGGGATGGTTTTTTCAGTCGATTTCTTCAAATTCCTGCGGCAGGATGCGACCCTTCCGGTCCGCCGCGGTGCGCTGCAACATCTCGGTGAGCACCGCTGGCAGGCGCACTGGACGGTGATTTTCGGCCAGCACACAGGCCAGCTCCACCTGTCCGGCGGCGCAACGGCGGCCGTCGTCACCGCTCAGAATGCGATGGCCGAAACGCAGCGTGGACGGGCTCCAGGCGGCGACCCAGGTCTCGATGCGCGCCTCGTCGTCGTAGCGCATCGGAGCGTAGTAGCGGCACAGCGCCTCGGACACCGGCAGGATCATCGCGTGCTGGTCCTCGAAGTCGCGGTAGCGCAGCCCTTCGCTGCGCAGCCACTCGACCCGCCCCAATTCGAACAGCGCCAGGAAGCGGCCGTAATAGAGCACGCCCATTGAATCGGTATCGCGATACAGAATCCGGTAGCGGCAGTGATGCACCAGCATGACGGCCGATTGTAGGCGTCCATCATCACTTCCTCGCCATCCTGGCCACGCCAGCGCGCACCTGCGGCCTCGCTTCCTTTGCCGGATTCTGCTAGAAACCGCGCCTGTATGAGTCCGCTGGCCCCCGACCGAGCTGCGCGTGACCGCATCATGAAGGTGGTGGGGTTGAGTGTGCTGATGCCGGGGCTCGGCCACCTGCTCAGCGGGCAGCGCCTCCCTGCCCTGACCTGGTTCCTGGTCAGCAACGCCTTGCTGTTCGCCGGTTTCTTCCTGGCCGGCGCCACCCAGTTCGATTACGGCTTCGAGATCTTCGAAGGGAGCTTCCGGTTGCGGTTCCTGTTCACCCTGCCGGAGTCGCTCAACATCGGCGGCGTATTGGTGGCGGGTAACTTCTTCGACAGCGTCGAAAGCGGTGGCCTCACGCCGACCAATATGCCCTGGCGCCACCTTGGACACCTGCTCAGCGCGATGGGCGGCATCCTGGGTGCGATTTCTGCTGCCCACGCAGCTGGCACCGTGGTAGCCCAAAGCGAACCCTGCAAGAGCAAGCGCATGCACCCAGGCACTGTTGCCCTGGCTTCGATGTTGCTGCCCGGTGCCGGCCACTGGCTCATCGGGCGCCGCTTCAAAGCGCAACTTCTGGGTGGCACCGTCATCGGTCTGTTCCTGCTCGGTCTGGCGCTCGGCCACTTCGCCGACTTCGACCGCCAGCGCCACGCCTACTACTGGATCGGCCAGATGCTGCTCGGCCTGCCTGCCTGGCTGCTGTATCTGCCGCTGACCCCGCTGGCGATGGGGGACGTGTTCCTCTTTCAGGACACCGGCTACACCTTCACCACCGTGGCCGGCCTGTTTAACGTGGTCATCGCCCTCGACGCCTACCACCGTGCAGAAAGTGACTGGCTGCAGGATGCGCGGCAGGGCAAGCCGAGCGAAACCAAGGCTGAACTCGAGAGCGTGTCATGAGCCCCTTGATCATCCAGGTTTTTTTGTTGGTGGTGTTCAGCCTGGCCCTGGCGATTGTGGTCAGTGCCTATCGTGACGATGACCGCGGTGCAATTCTGCGCGGCATTCCGCGCCGGGCGCTGCTCTTCGGCGGAGCGATGGTGGTGATCTCGGCCAGCGCCTACCTGATGGGTGTGACCTTTTTGTTCCCGTCGCTGTGACCCGTTGCGGCCGGGATACAGCCCTCCGGTCAGGCCGAGGAGCAGGTGCAAGCGCAAGCGCTGCAGGGTCAGTGGCTGTCCTGGGCGGCGAGGTAGCCCAGCTCCTGTAATTGGCGCAGCTTTTCCAGTGAGATTTCAGCGGCGCGCCCGCCGGCACCAAGTTGTGGATCAAAGGGCATGTCGCGGCTGCCCTCAGCATCGAAGCGGCGTCCGCCAAATTGCGCGCGGTAAAGCGGCATCAGGCTGGCAAAGGCAGGCGGCGGGGCGGCCAGGCTGAAAGGGAGGTCGTGGGAGATGCCCGCCGCTTCGAGCAGGCTGGCGCCGAGCCCGTGGGCAGGAACGATCTGATTCGAGACCGCGGGTGGCACGCCGGGAGCAACCATAGCCAAGGGCACCCGCACCACCGCGTCGATGAAACTGTGGCCGTGTTCGAAGGAGCCCTGGTCCCAGAGTTCTTCGCCATGATCGGAATGCAGCGCGTAGATCAGGGAACGCGGCCCCATGGTCTGCAGTTCTGCCAGCCATGGGGCCAGTTGACCGTCGAGGCGCGCGACCTCGGCGGCGTAGCGGCTGCGGACGCGGGTGCGCTGTGCTTCAGCCAAGTCAAAAAAGGCGGCGCGCTGCTGCGAGGTGTGATCGGCGAGGAAGAAGTCGGTGAAGGCGCGGTCGGCGAGGGGGTCGGGATCGGGGCCGACGCGATAGGGCAGATGCGGGGCCATCATGTGCACCACCAGAAAGCGCGGCCGCGCCGCTTCGCTTTGCCACCATAAGCCGGCCTGCTGCAACACCGCGGCGGTGTCGGGGCCGCAACGCACGTAGCGGTCGAAGCCGCGGCTGAGCCCGGTCCAGCTCTCGAGCATCGGATTCTGGTGAAACATCGCGCTGCGATAACCAGCGGCGCGGAAGCGTTCGGCCAGCGTGCGCAATTGCGGATCGAGGGCGCTGAGGGAGCGGTCTTCGGCGTTGCCACTAGCCTGAGCCGAAAAGGGGCCGCGACCGGCGCCGTGACGGTCGGCACGGACGCCGGTGAACAAGGAGGCGTAGGCCGGTAGCGTCCAGTTGGAGGGCGAGACCGCCTGGTTCCAAAGTGTGCCACTAGAAAATGCGGCGCGCAGCCCCGGTGCGTGGTCGAGCGCATCGGCGCGCATGGTGTCGATGGTCAACAACAGAACGTCAGGCTGGAGGCTGTCCGCACCCGTGGGGGGGGGTGGATCATCGACGAACCAGGTAGGTAAAGCCCACGCCACGCGCCCAAGCCGTTCGTGGACCACCCCCGGGGCGGCGCCGCGCGCGACGAAGTCGAGGCGGCCGACTGCAACGGGGATTTCGATTTTGATTTCGCTCCAGGCCTCGCTGATCTGGTCTGGCGCGGGTGGCAGCACGCGGGACCACAGCGAGCGAGGTTGGCCGCCGTCGCTGGTCCAGAACAACTCGCAGTGCAGAGCGAACTCGGGATGGCTGCTGCTGCGGCGGACCGCGCCGCGCAGGATGCGGTGCCTTGGCCCAGCATCGGTGGCGCTCGCTTCAGCGAGGTGCCATTCAAAATGGTGGGGCGCAGCTCCGGCGATGACCGGCCGCTCGTCGGACAGCACCCCTGGGGGGGGGCTGCGCAACTGCTCGGGACTCAAGCCGTGCCAGGGGGTGAGGTATTCGGAGCGTTCGAAGGCCACCTGGCCTTGCACCTGAACCAGATTGGCCAGCAAGGCCTCGGTGCCGGAAGGAGCAGGCAATCCATTGCCGCAACCGCCAGGTGCCACCGTGATCAGCAGCCCGCAGGTCAGGCCGGCCGCGTGGGCCAACAAGGCGGCAGCAGGCCAACAGGCCACGCGGGCCAACAGGGAGGCGGCAGGCCAACAGGCCGCGCGTACCGGTGCAGGAAAGGGTTGAGCCATCAATGAGGTCCACAGCGATGATAGAAGCCGCCAGGCAGGCGCAGGACCAGCCCGGACAACTCAAGTTCGACGATTTCGACCTGCAGGTCGTCGTGGTTGCGGCCCAATTCCTGCGCCAACTGCTCAAGGTCGGCGTCGCCGTGTTCGAGAGCCGCGACCACCGGGTGGTCCTGAGGGCGCGGCCCCAGGGCCGCCGAGGGGGTGCGGCCGAGCGCGACGAGCAGGTCTTCGGGGGACTGGGCCAGGGCGGCGCCCTGCTGGATCAGGCGGTGCGGGCCACGGGATACCGCCGAGCGCACCGATCCAGGCAGGGCGAAGACGTCGACGCTGAGATCCAGGGCGTGGTCGACGGTGATGAAACTGCCCGACTGCGGGGTGGCCTCGACCACCATCAACAGCTGGCAGAAGGCGGCGAGGATGCGGTTGCGCCGCGGGAAATTGCCCCGGGTGGGGGCGCAGTCGTGGTGGAACTCGCTGACCACGGCGCCGCCCTGCGCGGCGATCTGGCGCAGCAAGCCAACCGCATCGGGTGGGTAGGGCCGCCCCAGGCCAGAACCGAGGACTGCCACCACCCGGCCGCCGACTTCGAGCGCCCCGCGCATGGCCGCCTGGTCGATGCCGCGCGCTGCTCCGGAAACCACCGTCACCCCGGCGGCGGCGAGCCCGGCGCCGAAACGGCTGGCCTGTTCGCGGCCGTAGGGAGTGCACGCCCGCGCGCCGATGACCCCGACCCGCCCTGCCGGGGCGAGCAGCGCATCGAGGTGACCGATCACGCTGAGCAGCGGCGGCGGGTCGCTGAGGTTGCTCACCGCCGTGGGCAGCCGTGGATCGCATTCCAGGACCACCTCGGCGCCCAGGCCCTGTAGCACGCGCCACTGTTCCTCGCCCAGGCGGCGCAACTCGGCCGCGGTCGGGCAGGGCGGCACCGGCAAGGGGCGCAGCCCGAACCAGGCGGTGCGCGGGTCGTCAAGCATGGCGCCCGCCCCGCCTGTCAATCGTGCCAGACGCCGCAGGCGCCTTGGCCCCAGGCCAGGAATGGTGTTCAAGCCCAGCAGGGCAATGCGCTCGTCATCCACTCCTAGCCGACGCGCCGCCCACCTCGTGGTTACCGCATCCGCAGCAATCGGCCGATCAGCGCACCTGCATGGTCTCGACCGCGGCGATGAAGGCCTCGCGCTGTGCGCCGAGCTCGCTGGCCGGACCGAGGGCCTTGACGTAAAGCGGGCCGAAGGAAGTGTCCACCGCTGCACCGAGCAACAACCAGTCGGCGCGCGGGCCACCGCCGCCAAGCTGCGCCACCGAGGTCAGCGTGCCTTCGAGCACGATCAGGGTGAAGGGGTTGCGACCGTTTGAATTCTCGACGATCTCGGCGGCTTCGGCGCTGGAATCACCCTCGACGCTGAACTGGCCCAGCCAGCGCTGCACGTTGGCGCCGATGTTGTCACGCGACCTTCCAAGCCAGGAGATATTGGCGAGTCCGCCTTCCGGCAGCGCCCAGGTCTTCAGAAAAAAGCTCTGCGTAGGCGGAGTCTCGGTCCAGCCATCGAGGGCGGTGAAGACCACGCCAGGTGTGGTCGGCACCGACGACGGCATGCCCTTGGCTGGGTCAGGCGGCTCGGAACAGGCTGTTGCAGCCACAGCCAGGACAAAAAGGAATGGGGCGCGACGGAGACCGTACATGGGCGGAATTCTAAACGCGTCTGCGCCCTCCTATGCTGTGCTTTCCTGCTTTGGGATCCGGGCTCATGAAACCGCCATCCATTCTGCGTCTGGCCGGCCCGTTGATCGTCTCCTTCTGGTTGCGGTCGGCCTTCGCCTGGGTCGATGCCTTTTTTGCCGCCGAACTGGAACAGCTCGACGGCGTCAAGGGCCTGGGCGATGCCTCCCTGGCCGCAATCGGACTGGCGCTGCCGCTGGAATTCATCAGCATCGCCTGCTGGGTCGGCGCTTCCAACGGCTTGACCGCGCGCCTGACCGCGGCGATGGGCGCTGGCGAGGGGGACCGCATCCAGCAATTGAAGCGCGCGATCCTGCGCGTGATCCTCGGACTGGGCCTGGTTTTCCTGCTGATCGCGGCGTCGATCTGGATCTGGGCCGAGGACTGGATCGCCGATCCGCTGGTCGGCCGTCAGTTCAAACTGTACGGCGCGGTGCTGATCGGCGGCGCCGCGGTGACTTCCTTCTGGGCGATTCTGCCCGATTCGGTGGTCAAGGCCCACCACGACACGCGCGGCACGATGTGGGCGGGGCTGCTGTCGACCATCACCAACGTCATCCTCAACGCGGTCTTCGTCTTCGCCTTCGGCTGGGGCATTCTCGGCATCGCCGCGTCGACGGTGATCGGGCGCCTGGCCGGCCTGGCCTTCGCCATCTACCGAGCCGCCGGTCACGAGCGCCCGCGCATCGCCGCCGCCAAGGACGACCGCCCCGGCGTTTTTGACCGCCCGGTGCGCGCGATCATGGTGCTGGCGGTTCCCGGCGGCATCACCTATCTGCTGATGGCGATTGAATCGCTGGCGGTGCTGGCCCTGATCGAACGCATGTCCCCGCCCGATCAGACACGGTCGCTCCTCGCGGCGTGGTCGATCTTCGATCGCACCCTGCGCTTCCTATTGATGCCGGCGATCGCCTGCGCGGTGGCGCTCCTGCCGTTGACCGCGCGGTATCAAGGCATGGGCGATCTTGCGGCCGCGAAACGCGAGTACAGCACCGCGATCCGCGCCGGCCTGGTCTTTGCCGTGGTGGCGGTGCTGCCGCTGTGCGTGCTGCTCGGGCCGTGGCTGGCGCGCGCGCTGAGCGACACTCCCGAAACCCAGGCCCTGGCCACCAGCACGATGTACTGGGTTCCCATTGCCGTGGCCATGGGAACGCCCTTCTTCCTCGCCCGTTCGATATTTGACGGTCTGCAGAAACCCCGCCCGGGTCTGGTCGCCTCGATCCTGCGCAGCTTCTTCTTTGTAGGGCCATTGGCGGTGGCAGGCTTCTTCATGGGACCCGCCCTCGGCCTGGGTTCGCTGCAAGGCGTTTGCCTGGGCTTCGCGCTGGGCACCGCTGCCGGGTCCTTGTTGCTCGATCGCTGGGCGCGATCGGCACTGAGTCGGGCTTAGCTCGGGCCCGCGACCATTGGGTAGGGCCTCTTTTCCAAGGGCAAAAAAAGCCACGGACCCCTCAAGGTCCGTGGCTCGCTACGATCAGCGCCAACTGGGTTGGGTGGCAGGAGCTATTTGCTTTCCTGCACGTCGTTGGCGCCGGCCGAAGTGGCAGTTTCGCCGCTGTCGGCAGCTTCCGACTTATCTTCGGACGGATGGGCTGAGAAAGTGAGACCATCTTTGCCGCAATCGATCTCGACCAGGGAATTCTCGGGCAGCTTGCCCTTGAGCATTTCCTCGGCCATCGGATCTTCGATGTGCTTTTCGATCGTGCGCCGCAGCGGCCGCGCGCCGTACTCGGGGTTGTAGCCCTCGTCGATCAGGTAGTCACGCGCGCTGTCCGACAGGTGCAGCACCAGGTTGCGGGAACGCAGGCGCTCTTCGACTTTGGCCAGTTCCAGATTGATGATGCGGAACAGGTCTTTGCGCAGCAGCGGGTTGAAGAAGACGATCTCGTCGATGCGGTTGAGGAACTCGGGACGGAAGTAGCGAGTGATCTCGCCCATGACCGTCTCTTCGATCTTCTTGCCCAGATCCTCGTCGGAAGTTACGAAGCCGACCCCGCCGCCGTCCTTGGTGGCGGTCGAGCCGACGTTGCTGGTCATAATGACGATGGTGTTGCGGAAGTCGATCTTGCGACCGAAGGAATCGGTCAGCCGGCCTTCTTCCATGATCTGCAACAGCATGTTGTAGACGTCGGGGTGGGCCTTTTCGATCTCGTCGAAGAGGATCACCGAGTAGGGGCGGCGGCGCACCTTCTCGGTCAGCTGCCCGCCTTCGTCGTGACCGATGTAACCCGGAGGCGAACCGACCAGACGGCTGGCGTTGTGCTTCTCCATGTACTCGGACATGTCGATGGTGATCAACGCATCTTCTTGGCCGAACATGAAGGCGGCGAGCTGCTTGGACAGCCAGGTCTTGCCGACACCGCTGGGGCCGACGAAGAGGAAGCAGCCGGTGGGCCGGTCGGGATCCTTCAGGCCCGAGCGCGAACGCCGCACGGCGCGCGCGATCGCGTGGATCGCCGGATCCTGGTTGATCACGGTCGTGGCCAGCTCATCTTCCATCTGCAGCAGACGGTCGGCCTCTTCCTTGGCCAGGTTGGAAACCGGGATGCCGGTCATGCGCGCGACCGTCTCGGCAATGATTTCGAAGTCGCACACCGCCTCGGGGCCGCTTTCGGCCTCGGAGTTGCGCCATTCGGCCATCATCGTTTCGCGCTTGCGCCGCAACTGGTAGGCCTCGTCGCGGTTCTTGGCGGCGAGTTCGAAATCTTGGTTGGCGACGGATTCTTCCTTGGCGTGCTCGCGCTCGGAGATGAGCTTGTCGAGTTCGGCCAGGTCGGGCGGCGGGGTCATGGTGCGCAGGCGCAGGCGCGCGCCGGCTTCGTCGATTACGTCGATCGCCTTGTCGGGCAGGAAGCGGTTGCTGATGTACTTGATCGCCAGGTCGACCGCGCCCTCGAGCCCCTCGTCGGTGTAGGTGATCTTGTGGTGCTGCTCGTAGCGCTCTTTCAGGCCCTGCAGAATGGCGACCGTGTCGTCGCGGCTGGGCGGTTCGACCATTACCGACTGGAAGCGGCGTTCCAGCGCGCCGTCTTTCTCGATGTGCTTGCGGTACTCGTCGAGGGTGGTCGCGCCGATGATCTGGATCTCGCCGCGCGACATCGCCGGCTTGAGCACGTTGGACGCGTCGATCGCGCCTTCGGCACCGCCGGCACCGACCAGCGTGTGCAGTTCGTCGATGAACAGGATGACGTTCTTGGCGCGCTTGACCTCGGACATGACCGCCTTGATGCGCTCTTCGAACTGTCCGCGGTACTTGGTGCCGGCGACCATGCCGGCGAGGTCGAGCACGACGATGCGGCGGTCGCGCAGAACCTCGGGAACCTGGCTGCCCTGGATCGACTGCGCCAGTCCTTCGACGATCGCGGTTTTGCCGACGCCGGGTTCGCCGAGCAGCACCGGGTTGTTCTTGGTGCGTCGCGACAGAACCTGGATGACGCGTTCGATTTCGTGCAGGCGGCCGATGACCGGGTCGAGTTCGTCGCGGCGCGCGGCCTCGGTGAGGTCGCGGCCGAAAGCGTCGAGCGCCGGCGTCTTGGACTTGCCGTGAGCCGAGGGCGCGCTTTCGCTGGTGCTGCCCTCTTCGGTTTCTTCTTCGTCGTTGACCGGACCGCCGAGGAATTCGATGACCTCTTCGCGCACCTCGTCGAGGCGGATGCCGAGCGCCATCAGAACGTGCGCGGCGATGCCTTCTTGTTCGCGCAGAAGCGCGAGCAGCAGGTGTTCGGTGCCGATGTAGTTGTGGCCGAGATTGCCGGCTTCTTCCAAGGCGAGTTCAACCACCTTCTTGGCGCGCGGCGTAAACGGAATCTGCACCGACGGCTCCATTGCGGGGCCGGACTTGACGATCTTTTCGACCTCGCGGCGGATCTTTTCGAGGTCGATGTTCATCGACTTGAGCACGTTGGCGGCGACGCCCTGGCCCTCTTGGATGAGGCCCAGCAGGATGTGCTCGGTGCCGATGTATTCGTGGTGGAAGCGCTGCGCTTCGCGGCGTGCGAAGCCCATGACCTTCCGGGCGCGTTCAGTGAAGCGGTCGAACATGTGCGGTCGGGGTTCTCCGGACTTCTATCGGGTGAAAAGACGGTGTGGGTTGAACGGGGCTGGCCGAGAAGAGCGGTGGACTTTAGTCCAGCAGGCCGGGTTCTTCCAGGCTGGCCTCGAGGTCGCGGATGGCATCTCGCAGGCGGGCCGCGCCCTCGTAGTCCTCGGTCCGGACGGCCGAATCGAGGTCGCAGCGGAGCTGCTCGAGGCGTGTGGCTTCCTCCGGCGAGGCGTGTTCGGCGTATCCGTGGATCTTTTCGAGCACTTCGTCGACGAAAGAGGCGAAGTGGTCGTAATCGCGCGGACAGCCGAAACGGCTGGTTTGACGGAAATCTCGAAGGCTCCAGCCGCACTCCGGGCAGGACGGTCCCTGCTCGTCTTCCCCGCCGCTGGCAGGGCCGGATTGCTGCTGAATGGGGTCGAGGAACGCTTTTCCGAGCACTTTCAGCATGTTCGGGAAGGTCGCTGCGGAGGGCAGGGTCATGCCGGTGGCCTGGGTACAGGAGGCGCACACGTGCAACTGCCGGATCGAAGGCTTGCCTTCGTCGTTGTAGCGGACCTGAACCTGATGGATCGTGGCCGGGTGCTTTTGACAGGATTCGCAGATCATCGTTCCTTAGGTCAGACTCTCAAGGAGCCTTCCCAGGTTCCCTATTAGTACGACGGAGCCCGGTTGTCACTTGCTCTCTTTGTTGAGGAAAGTTGGCTTGGGTGCACATTTCTTGGAACTCCGACGCCCTATCGCGGAAATTGCGGTACTCATCGAAGGACGAAAAGGATGGCGAAAAGAGCAGGGTTGCACCCTCATTCATTTGCGCAAGGGCGGCAGCGGCGGCGTCACGGAAGGTGGTGAAAATGCTGTCACTCGGGCGGGTCGGGGGCGTCATCTTGTGTAGGTGGGCAGCCAAACGCTTGCCACCGGCACCATGCAGATAAAAGTGGTGCTCGGCCGTGGTGGCCCCCACCAGGGCGTCGAGTGGCAGGCCCTTGTCCTGGCCGCCGACGATCAGATGCACCGGTCCGTCCAGACCACTCAAGGCCGCAGCGGTGGCCTCCGGGTGGGTGGCGACCCCATTGTCGATGATGCGCCAGCCCGCCGGGGCGGGCAGTTCCTGCAGGCGGTGTGGCAGGCCGGCAAAGGTGCAGGCGCGCGGCGCGAGTCGGGCACTGTCGCCGCCCAGAAGTTGCAGCGCGCGCAGCGCCGCCGCCAGGGCAGCCTGCCGATAGGGCTCGGCGCAGGGGGCGCCTTGCGGCAGTGGGTGGTGCGCCAGGTCAGCGGCCCTAAAGCGTTCGACCCGGCCGCGAGCAGCGGCGGACCACTGGGCGAGCGTAGAAGTGTGGGCCGGTGGGGCGGCGGGGTGGTTGCCGTGCCCGGGCAGCAACAGTGTGCAGCCCGCGTCCTGGAAGGCGAGCACACGCTGCTTGGCAGCGGCGTAGTCGTCGAAGTCGAGGTGGCGGTCGAGATGGTCCTCACCCAGGCAGGTCAGCAGGGCAACGCGCGGCCAGGCGCTGGGGGCGTGCAGGCGCTCGAGCTGGAAGGAAGACAGCTCCACGATCAGGCGGTCGCCGGCAGCGAGTCCCTGCACGTCGGCGAGCAGACTGCCACCCAGGTTGCCGCCGAGGCGGGTGGTGCCGGTAAGTCCGCCGGCCAGGTGCGCGCACAAGGCGGCGGTGGTTGACTTGCCGTGGGTGCCGGTGATCGCGATCGCCGGCACCTCGGCAGCGAGGGCGAGCGCCAGGTTGACCTCGGTGGTCAGCTTGCAGCCGTGGCGGCGTGCGACCTGCAGCCACTCCGAGGTGGGGG
Organism: Planctomycetota bacterium; assembly: GCA_021776925.1. Taxonomy (GTDB): domain Bacteria; phylum Planctomycetota; class UBA1135; order UBA1135; family UBA1135; genus JAJFFB01. The sequence continues at coordinate 16,856 of JAJFFB010000005.1, forward strand.
GTACCGCCGGATTGACGACGACGAAATCGGCGCCGGCGAAGAGCTCTTCGTGGTGCCCGCCGAGAGCGGATCGGAAGGGCAGTCCGCGCAGCGTGGCCAGGCCTTCGCCGAGCTGATCGGCGTTGCGCAGGTCGGTCACGGTCAGCCGGGCGCCTTGTTCGATCAGCACCCGCGCGCAGCCGGCGCCGCCGCCGAAGCTGCCCAGGCCCAGCAGCAGGACCTGGCGACCGGGCAGTTCGGCCGGATGGACCGCATCCATCGGGGTTCTGGTCGAGGCGTCCGCCACGAACTCATTCTGCGCCCGACGCAGGGGTGCTCACAGCGAAAAACCGCCGCACCCACTGGGGAATAACCAATCTGGGCCAAAAAATGGCGGAGAGGGAGGGATTTGAACCCTCGGAGCCCAGTGAAGGACTCAACAGCTTAGCAAGCTGCCGCATTCGGCCACTCTGCCACCTCTCCGCGGGCGAAAAGTGTAGCCCCTCGCCCAATCCAGCGAAAGACCGTTTCAGCGCGCCCGGCGGCAGCGGAGTGGTCGGCCTGGGCCCTGCGGTGAAATGGCGGAGAGGGAGGGATTCGAACCCTCGGCACCTTGCGGTGCGCCGGTTTTCAAAACCGGTCCGTTCGGCCAACTCCGGCACCTCTCCGTCGGGCTTCAAAGGGGGCCGGGGTCGCTTTCGAGGGCGTCCCAGACCTTGTCGGCGACGTAGATCGCGGCGCCGGCGCTGAGAGCCAGGGCGATGCCGTCGCTGGGGCGACCGTCGATCTCGTGCACGTCCGCGCCCTGGCGGACGCGAAGGGTAGCAAAGTAGGTTCCGTCGTGCAGATCGTGGATTTCGATCTCTTCCAGCTGCGCGTCGAGGGCCAGCAGCAGACGGTCGATCAGCGTGTGGGTCAGCGGCCGGATGGTTTCTTCTTCGCGCAGACGGCGAGAGATCTCGCCTGCCTCGTGGAAGCCGATCATCAGGGTCAGCCGACGGGGTTCATCGCCCTCGGCCTCTTGCAACTGGATGAAATGTTGGGGGCCGTCATCGACCACCACCACCCGGCTGAGCCGCACCAGGGTCCGCGCCATGGCCCGAGGATATCCTGGCGCCGCACTGCGCAGGATGGCTCGGGGGGCGCGGGATATCCTGGCGCCATGCGCGCCGTCTTCGAACAGACCCTTGCCGCCGCCTGGGGCCCGACCACCTTCTGCTTCGATGGCGCTGGCACGCTGATCGAGGTCTCGCTGCGCCGCCGCCGCCAGCAGGGCATGCGCGGCGTGCGCCCCGAGGGCGCGCCGACGGCCGCGGCGCTGGAGGGCTGGCTGCGCGACTACGAAGAGGGCGGCGGCCAGGCATTCCCGGGTCGCTGGGAGGTGCCCGGGTCAACCGAATTTCGCCGTGCCGTGTACCAGGCGGTCGCCGCGATTCCGCCCGGCTCGACGCTGAGCTACGCCGAGGTCGCCGAGCAGGCGGGTTCCCCGCGTGCTGCGCGGGCGGTCGGTTCGGCGATGGCGCAGAACCCGATCCCGCTGGTGGTTCCGTGCCACCGCGTGCTCGGCAGCGACGGCATCGGCGGTTTCACCGGCGGCCTGCGCCTGAAGCAGGACCTGCTGGCGTGCGAGGCGCGCTAGTCCGGCGGGCGCATCGCTGGAATGGGTGAAACAAGCAAGCTTCCCACCGCGATGGAGTTCTCAACCGCCGCCGATCCAGCGGCCGGTGTCGTAGAGCATCATCAACACCAGCGACTGCGCGGCCATGGCGGCCAGCGGGGTTCCGTCGGGCGCGCGCCGCCGGGCGAGGAGCAGCAGCAGCAGCGCCGCTGCCGCCAGGCTGCCCAGGATTCCTTCCCATGCCGCCGGCAGACGGTCCAGGCTCCAGCCCCATTGGTCGGCGGCGGTGTTGCCGCACAGCCAGAAGGTGTAGGCGCCGAGCGCAACGCCGGCCAGATTGCGCGCCGCCTTGCGGTGTTGGGCGGCGAGGAATAGGCGCAGCAGCAGCCACGCGCCGAGGACCGCGGCGAGGAAGGTGAGCTGGCCGAGTTCGACGCCGAGATTGAACCCGAACAACGGCATCAGCAGCGAATCGCCGCGCGAGAAGTCGCGAAAAACCCCGGCGAAGCCGAAGCCGTGCAACAGGCCGAAGACGAAGGCCGGAACCCACGCGCGGCCGGCGCCCTCGCCGCGCGCCAGATGCCACCACAGGGTGGCGAGGATACTGATCGTGATTCCGGGTTCGACCCACGCCGCCGACGGCAGGTACCAGCCCGCGGCGGCAATGCCCAAGGTCACGCTGTGCGCCAAGGTGAAGGCGGTGACCGCGGCGACCAGGCTCCAGCCGGTGGCCACGCCGAACATCAGGGCGAGCAGGAAGGCCAGATGGTCGTGTCCGCCGAGCACATGCTCCCAGCCAAATCGGACCGATTGCCACAGGCGCTCGAGCGCGGTGGGGGGGGTGCCGAAATCCCTCGCGCGGATGTCGGTCGACAGCACGTAGCGCTGCGGTTCGGGGGTGCGTCCGACCACCTCGATGTACATGCGGTGGCCGGGGTTGCCGTCGTCGACGAACTGGGTGAACTCAATGCTGAAGCCGTCGCTGACCGGCGTCGCCGCCCGGCTTGCGCGCACCAGGATCTGGTCGTGCCCTGCGCTGAGTTCGAAGTCCTGGAAGTCGGGCTGCCAGGTCTGGGCGTCGATCCCGAACCACATGCCCTCGTCCAGATAGGTCTTCAATTGCGGCCACGCCGCCAGCAGCAGCTGCGGTTCGGCGTGATCGGCGTTGGCCACCGGCCACAAGCCCGGCACCTCGGCGATCGTCCGCACCTGGATCTGCCACTCAACCTCCATCCGCCCGTCGACGAAATCGACGTTCAGGTACGAGACCGAGTTGGGATGAGGCTCGGCGCCGTTTCCCCCCAACAATCCCAGGCACAGGACAATTCCCAATCCAGGCATGCGCGCATCTTAGGGGTGGAGTGTGCGAATGAGAAAAGCGACGAGGTGGTCTTCGAGCGGAGAGCCTGGATTCAGGACTGTGTAGTGCGACGCTTGCGGAATGAGCTGCAACTCGAGCTGGGCGCCAGCGCGCAGCAGGTCGGCGCCGAGTTCCAGCGCGTGGTAGGGAGGCACGCTGGTATCGGCTTCGCCGTGAAAGAGCAGGACCTGGCGGTTGCTCAGGCCATCGGCGGAGGCGCTCACGTAGACGCCGCCTACCGCCACCGCGGCGATTTCCGGAATCTGCGCGGCGAGTGCCAGGGCTGGAACGGCGCCGAGGCTGTATCCCATGACGGCGATCCGGTCCGGGTCGACGCCGGGGATTTCGGCGGTGCTGGCATAGGCGGCCTGGACGTCTTTCAGGGTTGCTCGCCGGGTCACACCCGAGACCGAATCGGAGCGGCCATAACCGCGATAGCTGACCATCAGCAAGCTGACGTCGGCACGCTCCATCAGGGGGCGCAAGATCGGCGTAAGCTCATCGATCTGGGTGCTGCTGCCGTGGCAGAACAACACCAGCGGGGCCCGCTCGACCAACCCCTGGCGCAGCGATGGTGCCGGCACAAGCCAGGTCTGCAGCCGAGTCCCGTCCGACGCCGTGACATAGCGCTCTTCCACCCCAGCCGGAGGAGAGTAGTCACGGTTCTGGGGCTGATAGAAACGATGCTCAAACGAGGAACAACTGATCGAGGCCATCAGGGCCACCAAAGCCAAGAAGGGGCGCAACCTCGGGTGTTATGATCTGACTTGTGACCGGCCCTTGACATTTGTCCGTGTAGAGTAGGTTTTTTTCAGCGTTAGGTCCGAGGTGATTCATCATGAACTCCTACCAAGAATGGATTGCGGTTTTCCATGGCCCCTTTCATGAGGCTCTGGCGGTGCAGGCCACGCTTGGGGCCCACGGCATCACCGGATTTATTCCGAATGAGACGATGAAGGTCGTGGACCCCTTCATTACCGGAGGCAGCGCTATGGGAGGGGTGGTGCTCGTTCATTTCAGCGAGTTTGAAACGGCTCAGGAGATTCTGGAACAGACCGAAAGTCCAATTGAACCCACTGCCGAAGATGAGGTCGATGAAGTCGACGGGTTGGAAGAACTCGGTCTCACCGTCCAATGGTGTTTTTTCGTCCCAATCATCGGTTGGGCCGCTGGCGTGTTTTTTGGATTGCGCTACTACACTCATGCTCGTCACCGCCAGCAGAGGCCGAGGCGCCATGCGATTACCTTGGGTTTCTGGCTTTTGCAGGGCATCCTGCTGGTGATCTCGTTGGTCGGGATTTTCTGTTTGTGGGCTTGACCTGGATTTGGAACTGGCCCATTACGGTGGGCGCGGCGAGAATGGTGGAGTCGCCATGGACATCACCAACAAGACCAAGAAGCCCCTGAGTATCAAGCTGCCGGGGGGCAAGACCCTGCGCCTGGGGCCGGGCAAGACCGGGCAGATCACCTCTAAGGCGGCTGAGCATCCGCCGGTGAAGAGGCTCCTCGACGAGGGCGTGATCGAGATCCTGGGCGATGGTGGCACCCACGGCACCGGGGGCACCAGTAGCGATTCCGGTGGGGCCGGCAGCCAGACGCGCTCCAGCGGTGGGGCGAAGCGCCGCAGCGGCGACCGCTAGCGCTTTTTCAGCGCCGCGCGCAAGAGCGCGGCGCAAACTTTGCGGCTGGCTTCGACTTTGAGGCGGTCCAGGCTGATCTTGAGCTGGGCGGCGATGAACTCGGTGATCTCCCACGGCACCTGGGTGGCGCTGAGAATGGTGTCGCCACGGGAATTGGTGGCCGCCGGGTCGGCGCCGTGCTGGAGCAGGAAGCGCAGCATTTTGGTGCGGCCGAAAAAGGCCGCGGCGCTGAGCGCGGTGGAGCCGTCGCGGTTGCGGGTGTCGATTTCGGCGCCGGCGTCGCGCAGGACCTGGGCCAGCTCTACGTCGTTGATCAGAGCGGCCAGGGTCAGCGGGGTGATGCCGGAATTGGTTTCCTGCCGTTCGGGATCGGCGCCGTCCTTCAGAGCCTGGCCGATCCGCGCGTCATCCTGGGACTTGAGGGCCTCCCACAGGTCGGGGCCGCTGCTCTCTTCGTCGCCGAGGTAGCCCAGGGCCTCGAGTTGGCTGCGAACCGCCGGATCCAATGTTGAGGCCTGGCCGCCCGAAACCTCGCTCCAGTGTGCGGCGATGAAGGCCAGGATCTCGGCTTCCATTTGCTTCACAACTTTAGGGTGGTCCGCGGCGACGTTGCGCAGCATGCCGGGGTCCTCGACGACGTCGAAGAGCTGCAGGCGCGGGCGCGGCAGGACTTGCGCGTTCTCCTGATTCAGGATCAGCTTCCAATTGCCCTGGCGCAGGCTGACCATGTCGCCGAGACCCAGGCCGATGGTGCGCAGCAACGGGTCCTCGCGGCGCATCGAATAAACCGGGCGCTGCGGGTGAGGGCCGTCCTCGAGGATCAGCGGCAGCAGGCTTTCTCCTTCGAGGCCGTGGGGGAGGTCGAAATCGAGCAGGTCACACAGCGTCGGGTAGATGTCGATGCTGCGCACCGGCGCCTCGATGCGCTTGCCCGCCGGCAACAGGCCGGGCGCGTAGATCATCAGCGGCACGCGGGTCATTTCTTCGTAGAGGCTGTAGCCGTGGCTGGTGCCGCCGTGTTCGAAAAACTCCTCGCCGTGATCGGAGGTGAACACAAAGATGAAGTCCTCGCCCCATCCGTCCTGCTGCAACTTGTCCCACAGCAGCCGGATCTGTTCATCATTGGCCAGAATGTCGGCGTCGTACAGATTGCTGCCGTGTTCTATGAAGGAGGGCGCGTCGACCTCGGTGCGATCAAAGTTGTCCTGGGTGACGAACAGCCCCGGGATCGGCGGCCGGCTCTGCAGTAGCTTCTTCCATTCCCGGCGGAACTGCGGGTGCCGTTGCGGCTCGGCGAATTGCTCCAGGTAACGCATCGCCGGCTCGTACTCCTCGTGCGGATCGACCGAATGCACGTAGAGCAACAGCGGCCAGTGGTCGTTGCGGTCGAGCCACGGGAAGATGGATTCGTTGAGCTTGGCCGCCGAGCCGCTGGCGAAACGGATCGGGTCACCGCGGTTGATCTGGTTCGACTCGACAAAATAGCTGAAGCCCTGCGCGTAGTTCGACAGCAAGTCGCCCATGACGATGTTGGCAGAGAAACCCGCGGTGTACATGTCGTTGGCCTGCAGCACCTCGGGCCAGGTCAGAACCTCGTCGGGCAGCTGGTAGTCCAGCTTGTGCGCGGCGGCGTCGGCGGGGTAGCTGGAGCTGAGCATCGACGCCATCGACGGCTTGGTCCACGGCGCCTGGCTGTAGCAGGTGTCGAACACCACCGAGCGCTCGGCGATCCATTTGAGGAAGGGGGTGGTTTCACGCTCATAGCCACGGAACGCCATGCGGTCATTGCGGCAGGTGTCCATCAGATAGAAAACCACGCTGCGCTCGCGTGCGGCAGAGGGCGATGCGGCCCCGGCTTCTTGGGGGGGGGCCGCAGTGACGATGGAACCCAGGGCAAATGCAGTGAGCAGCGCAGAGAGAGAGGAACGTGGCATAGGATTGGCGATTGGAATCGTGACTTAAAGAATACCCGCGCCGGACGCGACTCATGTGTCCATCCGTATCATGGAGTGGAAGCGATGCCAGAGCATGACGACGCAATGGGATTCGGACACGCATTCCCTGAGGTGCGGGAGCGGTTCACCGAAGCGGACCTGGATCTGTTTGGCGCCCTCGTCGGCGAACTGCTCGAGCTCTACTCCAATCGTCTGCAAGCCCTGAAGCTGGTGGGCTCGCGCGCCCGCGGCACCGCCACGGCGGATTCGGACTACGATTTCCTCGTCTTCCTCGACACCTGCGACTACGAAATCGAAGTACCTCGTCTAGCCGACCTGGCCGCGGTCCTGGAGGAACTTCATCCCATAGGTCCGCTCTCCCTGAGCCCGATGACGCAGGAACAATTCGTCGGTCTCGACCTGAAGTTCGAGGGCATCACCAACAATTTCCGCCGCGACGCGGTGAATCTGTGGCCTGTTCGACCATGAACCTGCTTTTTGTGTTGGCGCTTGACTCTCTGCTGGGGGATTCCTAGATTCAACCCGACGAGTCCCACACGGGCATTCCAGACAAGAAAATGACGAAACAAAACACTGCCAAGGCCATTGAACTCCTGAACGGCATCATGGAGCTTGAGCTGGCCGGCGCTGTCCATTACACCCACTATTCGCTGATGGTTTTCGGCTATCACCGAATCCCCATCGTCGGCTGGCTGAAGAGCAACGCGCAAGAGGGCCTGGCCCATGCCCACCGGGCTGGAGAAATGGTCACGCTGCTTGGCGGCCACCCTTCACTCAAGATCGGGCCTTTGCTCGAGACCGAAAAACACGATATCGGTGACATTCTGCGCGAGAGCCTGGACCACGAACGGGCCGCCCTTGCCGCCTACTATGAACTTCTGGAACTCGCCGAGAAGGAGAAAATGGTGTTGTTGGAGGAATACGCGCGTGAGTTGATCGTGGAAGAGGAACTCCACCTGGACGAAGTCAACAAGATGTTGCGGGCTCCGGGTGACGTTGCTGCTTTCACTCCCTGATCAACGAGCAGCAGGGGCCAGCGGATCCATCGAGGCAGAGGAGATCGACGGATCCAGCATTTCAGGCTAGGCTGGAAGCCAGCCACCTGCTCCCTGAGTCCCCCCTGAATGACCATGAACAGGCCCCCTGCATTTCTCCTCTCTCTGCTATTCGGTGCGTTTCTTGGAAGCACTGGCTTCGGCCAGAACGTGGCGCTGTCCGAGGATTTCTCCACCGGTGTACCCCCAGCAGGCTGGGTGGCAACCAACAACAACGGCTCGTCCAGCAAGGGCTGGATCCCGTCGACCGATCTGCGTGCCTGGCACGAAGACGAAGCGCTCTCCCACGGCGGCCTGACCTCGGATGACTCGCTGGTCACACCGGTACTGGATCTGAGCACCTTCACCGAGGTGCACCTGCACTTTGCCAACGACCTCGGTTTCGCCGATTACCTGGCCAACCATCCCAACAGCCGTGGCGACGGCGAGAACAACGTCGAGGTGAGCACCGATGGCGGCCTCAGCTGGACCTTGGTATGGACCGAAACGCGGACCCTCGACGGCCTCGAGAAGACCCACGTCGATCTTGGCGCCTACGCCGGCATGAGCAACGTGCAGATCGCTTTCCGTTACTACGGCACCTGGGCGCAGGAGTGGTGGCTCGACGACGTCGTCGTCGATGATCAGGACGGCGTTCCAGTCTTCACCATCACCAACCTGGTCGCCGGCCAGATCGCTGATCTGCAAGTCGAAAACGTGGCGCCCTTCGCCACCGTTCTGATTGGCTACTCCACCACCGGCGCCGGGCCGACGATGACGCCCTATGGTTTGCTCGACATGAGCCAGCCGATCACCCTGCTGTCTACCCTCACCGCGGACGCCGCCGGGGTGGCCACCGACTCGGCAAGTGTGCCCGTCAACGCCGCCGGCATCACCGTCTACGCGCAGAGCGTGGAGCTTCCGGTGCCCAATCTGAGCAATTCCTTGGCCATCACCATTCTCTAGCTTCTGCAGACTGGGCAAGGCGCACGCGCGTTCGGCTCTGTTTCGCCGTCAAGTAGACTGAGGCCGGATTCGCTCCCCTTCCCGGTTCTTGTGGGAGGATTACCCAATCAAGGAGTCGTTGCTTGCGCGTCAACTACAGCATCATCTTCGTCAGCGACATGAAGCAATCCGTTGCCTTCTATCGAGACGTCCTCGGTCTGCCGTTGCGCTTCGAGTCTCCAGATTGGACCGAATTCGCCACCGAAGGTGCCACCCTCGCACTTCACGCCAGCGACGTGCCCCTGGCTCAGAAGGACCATGCCCTGCAAGTTCCTCCCGGGCGGTGCCGACCAGGTTTATGCGTTCCTGACCTCGACGCTTTTCATGCGCGCATGACCCACAACGGAGTTCCGTGCCTGCAGGAACCAGAAGAAGTCTTCGGCGTGCGCCTGGCCCAATACGTCGACCCGGACGGCCTGGGCCTTTCCGTGAGCGAGGAGAAGTCGGACGCGCAATCCACGTGAGCGTGGAGCGGTCCAGGGTCATTGAATCCAATGTCGAACCGCCCCGGATTCCAGTGGATCTTCTAGGATGATCACCTAAGGCCACGGTGCCATGAGGCGGAAACTCTCCACAGACTCAAGGAACATCCATGCAGTCCCAAGCAAGTGTTGTCATCGAGAAGTCCATCGAGGAGGTGTTTGAGTACACCCTGAACCACGTCCCCGAATGGAGCATCATCGTGGTCGAGGACGAGGTCCTCGAGGACGTGGGCGGCGGGGGAGTGGGCACCAGCTTCCGATGTGTAACCGAGGAACGTGGCCGCCGAATGGAATTCGCCGGTTTGGTGACCAAACACGAGCCGCCGACCCTCAGCGCCATCCACCTGACCGGCAAGTCCTTTGACATCGAGGCCGAATACATTTTTGAAGATCTCGGCGGGCGCACGCGCGTCACCCAGAATTCGGAAGTTCAGGGCAAGGGATTCGTCAAGGTGATGTTCCTGCTGTTCGGCTGGATGATGAAGAAGTCGGGCTGCAAAGCTGCCGAGGACGAACTCAACAACCTCAAGCGCCTGCTCGAGGAGCGGCAAACAGCGCCCACCGCGTGACCTTCTGGGACCCATGAACGCACCGCTTCTCTTTCTGGCCTGCTTCCTTTCGTTCGTGGTTCCAAGCTGCAGCAACGGAGATGCGGTCCCCGACCTCCACAGCCGGATGACCGCTGTCCTGGCGATCCAGGATTCTGAGTTGAAAGACGGGCGCCTGATCACCCTCGCGGTGGACGCCGCCGGTCATCGCGAGGGCGCCGTGCAGATCGCCATGCTCATCGCGGATCAGGCCCGCCGCGACGCCTTCCTCAGCGACCTCAGCCAATAGCCTGCGAGGGCGTGGCCAGAGGATTCCCGGATCAGGGTGTGATCTTCGGCGGGCGGTGGCGAATCATGGTGGCAAGGCCGCAGGACCAATCGTCAAGCAGCCGAACTCCGCCCCGCCGCGAATAGATGACCACCCCTGTGCAACAGGAGCGCTTCCTTCGACTCCTTGAGGAGCACCAGAGGGTGCTCTACAAGGTCTCTCGCTCGTATGCACGTGGATCCGCCGATCAGGATGATCTGGTACAGGAGATCAGCCTGCAGCTGTGGCGCTCCTTTCCCGGCTATGACCCGCGCTTGCCCTTTCTGACCTGGATGTACCGGGTGGCTCTCAACGTCGCCATTTCCTACCGCCGGCGGGAAGGTCGGCGCCTGAGCAAGCAGCCGGTCGCGGTGGCCCCGCTGCTGGAAATTGTGACCCAGGAAGATGCGCAGGCAACGACGAGATCGGCTCCCGCTGAGGGGGCTGGCGCGTTGCAGCGGGACGAGGACCTGCAGCGCCTCGACCAGTTGGTCCAGGCGCTGGCACCCCTCGACCGCGCGCTGATGCTGCTCTACCTCGATGAGCAGCCGCACGCGGAAATCGCAGCGGTGCTCGGCCTTTCGGTGAGCAACGTCGGAACCAAGATCAGCCGGCTGAAGCGGCGCATCCGCCGCGACTGGAACCGCTCCGCCAACGGCGACTGAAACCACCTTGCCGCAATCACCCCATTCCCTGAACAGAACATGGAACTCGACGATCTGAAACAAAACTGGAAGCAACGGGACCAGCAGCTGGACTCGGTGCTGAAGTTCCACGTGAAATTGCTGCGCGATTCCCGACTGGGCAAAGCCCAGGGTGCTCTGCGGCGATTGGCGATCCTGTTGTCAGCCGGGCTGGTGGTCGACCTGGTGGTGCTGGGTGCCAGCGGCTCCTTCTTGTGGACCCACGCTGCGCAACCGCGCTTCCTCTTCATCGGCCTGCTCATTCACGCGTGTGCGATCGGTCTCGCCGCCTCCAGCCTCTACCAGCTGATCGGGATCGCCCGATTGGATTACGCCGCACCCGTGGTGCGCATCCAGGAACGGCTGAGCACCTTGCGGATCGCTCGGATCCGGACCTGGAAATGGACTCTGCTGCTTGCGCCGCTGTTGTGGCTGCCGATCCTCATTGCGTTGATGCAGGGGTTCCTTGACGTCGACCTGTTCCAGCACGCGGCCCTGCCTTGGCTGGTGGCCAATTTCCTCTTCGGCGTACTCGTAGTCGCCGCCGGAGTGTGGGCCGGGCGGAAGTATTCGCACCGTTGGCATGACGCGAACTGGTGGCAGAAACTCCTGCGCGATCTGGCCGGCTCCAATCTCACGGTTGCCTGCGACCAGCTTCACGAAATGCAGGCCTACGAGAACCTAGAATCTTGAGCGATGTCTTTCGCCATGCCATCGACCTGGCCGAAGACCACGCACGCTGCGTGTCCGGATTCGACGGCGCCCACCTGCGTGAAGCCAACGGGCGCGGGGACCAAGGTGCACCCGAAGGTTATCCAGAAACAGGAAGACCTGAACTTTCCGACCGGTCGGAAGTCTGCCTGCTCTCCAGGCGCGAGGACCTGCTCGACAACGGCTTTGTCGACCTGGGCTTCCATTCATGTCGGCGGTCGAGCAGCTCGCCACGCGGCTGGGCTATCCACGCAGAGTTTTGCCAGCAACTCACCGAGGATGGTTTCATGCTGCATGGTTTCTGGCAGTCCTGAACGGAATTCTGGTTTCCTGGTCCCTGGCTGCTCCACCACCGCCTCCATTCCCTGGATGCCTGGCGGCGGGGTCAACAGTCCGTGGATAAAGTGCTTTCGTGGCTTGGCGAGTGGTTTCGTCTTCCGGCAAGGAAGCGGGTTCGGCCCCTATCCGTGGATAGGGGCGGGTTCTGCTGACGCCGCAGGTAGGCGAAAGCGCCGGCGAGGCGCGGAATGACTTTGTCCACGG
>JAJFFB010000041.1 GCA_021776925.1 Planctomycetota bacterium
CGTCCGAAGAGGGACGCATGAAAACCATTCTTGCCCTCGTGGCCGGGTTGGGCGCCTTGTGCGCTGTCACCGGCTGCCAGAATCCCTCCTCCACGGCGGACAGCACCGATACCACCGCTGCCGCCTCCGTCGAAGCCACGATCCAGCCTGTCACTTTCAACGTGACAGGCATGACCTGAGGCGTGACCTGCGTCCGCAGTGTGCGGACCACGCTCGAGGCCCAGCCTGGTGTCGAGTCGGTCGACGTCGACTTCGCCAACGCCAAAGCCACCATCGTTGCGAATTCCTCCTTCAATTCCATAACCGCCCTCGCGGCGCTGGAAGCCGAAGGCTACAAGTCGAGCCTCAACTAGTTCCCGAAGAGGTAGATATTGTGGGGTGTCCGCATTCGCGGGCACCCCACTCTCATTTCACCACCACCACCATGAAACGCTCCCTTCTCTTGCTTCTCGCGCTGCCGTTGATCGCGGCTTGCGGGGAATCCGAAAACCACGCTCATGAACCCGGCGACGAACACGGCGACGTCGCCGCCGCCGCGGGTACCTTTGCGGTGCCCACCAGCGGCAGTGTTCATTTCGTCTCGCCCGCCGACGGCGCGACCGTGACCTCGCCCTTCAAGGTCGAGTTCGGCGTGACCGGTGTGACCGTGGCCGCGGCGAGCACCTACGAGCCCAACACCGGGCACCACCACATCCTGGTCGACAGTGGGCCTATGGAGCTCGGCATCGTCATCCCCGCGAATGACACCAACATCCACTTCGGCGGCGGCCAGACCGAAACCGAACTGACCCTGGCTCCGGGCGAGCACACCCTGACCATGCAACTCGCCGACGGCATTCACCGCAGCTACGGCGAGGCCTTCGCCGCCACCATCACGGTGACGGTCGAGTAGGCAGCGCCTTCAGCGGTACTTCAACGCCGACCCGGTGTTGAACAGCACCACGGTCTCGTCCGGCTTGACCCACCCCTGCCGGACGAGACTTTCCAGCGCCGCGACACAGGCCCCCCCCTCGGGCGAGGCCCACACGCCGGCTTCGCGGGCCATGCGTTCGGTGCCGGCGAGCAGGGCGTCTTCGGCCACGGCAACCGCCGTGCCTGAGGTGGCGCGCAGGCCGTCGAGGATCAGCGAATCACCTAGCGCGCCGGGCACGCGCAGGCCGAAGGCGGCGGTCTCGCCGGGGTCTTGCCAGGCCTCGGCGTGCTGGGCGCCTTGCTCGAAGGCGCGCACCATCGGCGCGCACCCCGCGGTCTGCACGCACACCATGCGCGGACGTTGGCTGCCGATCCAGCCGAGCGCTTGCATTTCGTCGAAGGCCTTGAGCATGCCGATCAGACCGGTGCCGCCGCCGGTCGGATAGAGCACCACGTCGGGCAGCCGGCCAAGGTCCCACAGCAGTTCGTAGCCCATCACCTTCTTGCCCTCAAGACGGTAGGGCTCGCGCAGAGTCGCCAGGTTGAACCAACCGTGTTCGGCGGCCTGCGCGGCGATGTGCGCACCGGCGTCGGCGATGTTGCCGTCGACCAGGGTGATCTCGGCGCCGTGCGCTTCGCATTCGGCGACGATGGTCGCCGGCGTGGCGCGCGGAATCGCTACGTGGACCTCGGCGCCGTGCAAAGCCGCATAGGCCGCCGCCGCCCCGCCGGCGTTGCCGGCCGAGGGCAGACAGAACTGGGTCGCGCCCAACTCGACCGACCGCGCCACCGCCGCCGCCATGCCGCGCGCCTTGAACGAGCCGGTCGGGTTCTGCGCCTCGTCTTTGATCCAGAAGTTCTCAAGGCCGAGTTCGGCCAGTAGACGACCCGCGCGCACCATCGGCGTGGCGCCCTCGCCGAGCGAGGGAGTGGCGGCACCGGCAGCGGTCGGCGCCAGTTCATGCAGGCGCCATTGCCCGGCAGGCCGTGCCAGCACCCGCTTGAGGCCCGCCTCGCCCATCAAGGTGTCCGGCGCGCCTTCGTCCAGACCGTAATCGGCAAGCAGAGGTCCGCCGCAAGCACTGCACACCGTCTGCAGCTCCAGCGGATCATGGCCGTGCTGGCAACGACCGCAATTCAGCACGCACACGCGCCCGGTCACCGCAGGGTTGGCAGGGTTGGCAGGGCTGTTGGAAGGGGTGGACGGGCGCGCCATGGACCCAGCCTAGGCTCCGGTCCGTTACTGCACGACGGTGAATTCGCCGCCGGAATCCGCCGCCAGATGCTTCAGCAGCGGAATGTGTCCGCCGAGCGACACGCAGTGGATGGTGATGTGGCGCAGCGAATTCCAGTCGCGCACCGCCTTGCGGATCAACACCGGATCTTCGATGCGCCCGTCCTTGGGCATGCCGTCGGTGAGCAGGTAGATGGTGTCGAACTCCTGATCCTTATAGGCGGCCTCGAGCGCGTCGTAGATCGCGGTGGCGTTGGTTGCCTTCTGCCGCGAAACGAAGCCCAGAGACTGTGCGCGGTGGGCGCGGTTCATGTCGACCAGTCCCTCTTGCCAGCGACGCACGAAGGAGTCGAAGAAGATGACGTTGAAGCGACGCCCTTCGGGAAAGTGCTTGAGCGCATTGGACAGCTGCGCCTGCGCGGTCGACAGCCGCGTGCCCTCTTTGGTGCCGTACTTGCCCGAGGTCGCATAGGGTTCCTTCATCGAACCGCTGGTGTCGAGAATGAAGATCACGCGGTCACTGATCACCGGCAGACCGTAGAAACTGCCGACGGTTTCCTGGCGCGCCTCCTTGCGCTCGCGCTCGCGCGCCCGGCGCAGAATCTCTTCGATCGGCGGCAGGCTGAAGCTGTCGCCCTCGCCTTGCCACCAGCGTTCCCAGGTGCGCGGCTGCGGCCCGAAGCCTTCGCCGGTCAGGTTCTGCAGCACCTTGGCGATGCGATGTTGCACCACCGGTGTGTCGTGCCCCATCTGCGCGATCAGGAGGGGGATCACGCCTTTGTGGCGCAATTGTTCCAGCACCAGCATCGCCTGGATGCGCACTCCGGGATAGCTGTCGTCAAGCAGTTTGGCCAATTTGTCGATGGCCTCGAGCTTGGGCAGCGAAGCGCACGACAGCGCCGCCACCTGGCGTTGCACCGGATCCTTGGCCTTGAGCATCTTGTCGACTTCCTTGCTCCAGGCTTCTTCGCTGCTCACCCGCGCCAGTTCCTGATAGACGGTGAAGCGCAGTTCCGGATGGCGCGCCTTGCTCAGCTTGCGCAGTTCCTTTTCGTGGGTGGTCAGACTGCGTTTGGATAGCGCGCGCACCGCGACCAGTTGCACCGACTCGTCCTTGACCTTGAGAGCGTCGAGCAGGAGTTCGGTGGAAGCCGCGCTCGGCATCGCCGCCGCGGTCAGCGCGATCATCTGCTTGACCACCGAGGCGACCTTCTTGCTCTTGAGCTTGGATTCGAAGATCGGGTAGGAGTCCTCCGGCGGGTAGGCGCGCAGCAACTCGAGCGCGTCGCTCTGATTGCCCGATGCGGTCGGCTGGTAGTTGTCGAGGAACAGCTCGAGCCCGCTCTTGGAAAGCCCATCGCGGAAGATCGGCCGCAGCGGCTGCAAGGCCATGGCGCGCATGTCGGCGTCTTTGCACTTCTGCAGGATGTGCAGCAGTTCGGCCTTGGCGTCGGCTTCGAATCCGATCAGCGAGCCCATCGCGTAGGGGCTGCGGAAGGGGTCGCCGTCCATCGCCTGGTCGCGCAGGAACACGCGCGCGCGTTGCTCCAGCGCGCCTTCGCCGCGGAAGAAATGACACGCCAGGAACAGCGGCTTGAAGTTGACCGGCTGCTTGACGATGCGGCTGCACTGCACCAATGCGTCGTAGGCCTCTTCGTCGGCGTGCCTGCCGATCTGCTTGAACACCCCCGGATCGACCCGGTCCTCCAGCCGCCGCACGTCGGCGAGCAGATCGCGGGTGGATTGGGCGGCGGCCGTCGCAGTCGCGGGCAGACCAAGGAGGGCTGTCAGCCCCGCAACAAAGGAAACTCGGCGGATACGGTGCAGGAATGCCATGGCGGTGGTCGGGTCAAACCATCTTAGCCAACCGCGCCGGTGCGGCACCGTGGTGCCACCATGTCGTCCGGCCCGCTCCCTGCCTACGGCGTGATCAAAACCGGCGCGGCCACCGAAGCCCACTGCCAAGAACTCCATGGATCGCGGCTGACCACGCTGAACCAGACGCTGCGACCGATGATGCTCGGCGGCGCCTTCGCCGGCGGCAGCTTCAGCGTGACCCAGCCCTTGGCCGCGCCATCGAGCAAACCCGTCGGCCGCTGAATCACTCCGCCCAGATAGCGCCCTTGAAAGGTCATGGCAAAGAGCGGATCGGCACTCAGCGGAATCGACAAGCCGTTGCGCAGCGTCGGCCCGGTCCCCTCTGCCGACGCCAGGGTCTGATAGATACTGAAGGCCATCGCCGCTGGAAACTCCAGGTCCAGATCAATGCTGCCCCCAGCCGACCAGGAAACCCGGTCCGCCGAGGCCCGCACAAAGGGCATGAAGCCACCGTCGTCGCCGGGGTGAAGCAC
>JAJFFB010000042.1 GCA_021776925.1 Planctomycetota bacterium
GAATCTGGCCCCCTTCGGTGGCCGCAAAAACAGGGCCGGGACGTAACGTTCCGGCCCTGTCTGCGTCTTCCAGGTGTCCCCGCACCCGGAGCACGCCATGGCCTTTCGTCCCACCTTCTGTCCCAACACCCACTGCCCCACCCGCACCCACACCCGGCCCTTCACCTATCAGCGCCGCGGCTACTTCCGGCGCAAATGCGACGGCCGTACCGTCCAGCGCTTCAGTTGCCGCAGCTGCGCCCAGCGCTTCAGCAGCCAGACCTTCCGCTTCGACTACCGCTGGCGCAAACCGCGTCTGCACCTGCGCGTCTTTGACCTCTTCGTCTCCAAGGTCACGATGCGCCAGATGGCGCGTATCACCCGCGTCCGCCGGCCCACCGTAGAGCGCCGCCTCCTGCGTATCGGCAGCCACTGCAAGGAGTTCCACCGTTTCGTCCTGCACGAGGCCGGGCGCGCCGGCCTCCTCCAGGGCGTCTTCCAGCTCGACGAGCTCGAGACCTTCGAGACCGACCGGCGCCTCAAACCGGTGACCATGCCGGTGCTGATCGAGCGCCACAGCTACTTCGTCGTCTATGGGTCGACCGCGCCGCTGGGGGCCCGCGGTCGGCTGGCGCCGCATCTCAAAAAGCGCAAGGAGCGCTACGAAGCCGCCGAGGGTCGGCGCCGCTCCGGCTCGGTGCGCGCGGTGCGCGAATGTCTGAGCGAATGGGCGCGGGTGCACCGCCGCGGGGTGGGCATGCACCTGCAGAGCGATCGCAAGAGCAGCTACCGGCGCCTGTTCCTGCAGGCGGCAGGAGATCAATTTGGCTCCCACACCACCGAGTCCTCGAGGAGGCGTCGTGACTACGGCAACCTATTGTTTCCCATCAACCACACGCTGGCGATGATGCGCGATGGGATCTCGCGGCTGGTGCGGCGCAGCTGGGGTGCGGCGAAGCTGCGCGAGCGGCTGGAGGTCCATTTCTGGATCTGGGCGGCGTATCGGAACTACGTGCGCGGGGTGACGGTGCGCACGCGGGTGACGCCGGCGCAGGCGCTGGGGGTGGTCTCGGGGCGTTATCTGCCGGAGCAGCTTTTGTACTGGCGCTGGCCCGAGTGGATGCACACTTACGGCCAATGAAAGGGGCCAGATTCAGTGGTTTGATCTGGATCCAGGCTGCCTCTGATTCGACCTCATCACCGCAGCCAACTCCTTTTCCCCAATCGCCGAAAACGCCTGGTACAGGATTCCATACCCGCGTCGCACCGGATTCAGAATGCGGCCCGTTCCATGACCCATCAAGGACCCTTGTCCCGGACGTTGTTGTTTCAAGGTTCGAAGATCTCTGATCAGGTCTTGTACGTGAACCGGTCCTTGATAAACCGCCACCAGATGACCCTTCTGATCAAGCAACAGGCTGGTTGGCAAGGGGCTTCCGGCAAAGGCACCAACGACTTCGGCGAGCAGAGCTTCGACGGCGAGCAGGAATCGGGAATCGGCCTGGCCAGCGTGCTGATCAAAGCCGTACTTGGCGATCATTTCGCGTGCCTTGGCCCGCGCCTCATCCGGGTCTGTGGACATCGGCACGATGACCAATCCGAACCTGTCCAGGTCTGCGCGTCGGCGTTGGAAAGCGTTGTATTCGCGCAGGCAATTGAGGCAATCGGTACCCCAGAGGTTGATCAGGACGGGTTTTCCTGTGAATGACCCGACCTGGCGTTCAGCATCGTCGTAGGCGGGAATCCGGAGTTTGGCCAGGGGAATCTTCTGGGCCAGGGGTATTCGTACCACGCCCTCCTTGATTTCAGGGAGGGGAGAGGGGGCCAAAGCGGCGAGGCTGTCGGCATTGGACACCGCGCTGGGTTCAGCGCGACCGCTGCCTTCGACCAGAAGGAATCGGCCGTTGATCTCCACACCGGAAAAGCTCTCCGAGGTACCGTTGGGCCACACCACAGTGACCTCGTCGACCGACTTCGCTTTGCCGAGGCCGAAGTGCAATCGCTTGGATGACTGGCACAAGTATCCCTCGCCGGCATGGAGAGTTTGGCGGCAGGTCATGGCGTCGGCCTGAACAATGACATGTGCGCCGATTGCATCACGGTTGCTGGTGGTACCGCGCAGATTGACAGCCAGGAAGGAGCCTCCGTTCTGCACCCGATTGTGCAGGACACGAAGTCTGGGGGCGGTTCGACTGCGCAGGATGATGTCGAGGCGACCGTCATCGTCCCAATCGCTGTAAGCAGTCGAGCGGCCGTCATCGAGGAACTCGGCGGCGGTCAGATTGGAGATGTCAGCAAAACTCCCATCGCCCAGATTTAGCCAGCTACGGTTGGATTCACGCCCACTCCAGGACGCGCCCTGTTCTCGTACCAGGTTCTGAATGCTGGCCCACGCATTGGCGTAGGCGTCGGACTCTACTTCTTCGGTCGGGCTCTGCGACGTCACGCGTCGCCAGAAGAAACTTCACAAATCGTCAGGATCCTTGTTGGTCAGGAAGCCGTTGGGGTTGTAGATGTCGGCCAAACCGTCGTTGTTGAAATCAAGGAATTGGGAACCCCAGCCCCAGCCGCCGATGGCGACGCCTGACTGCAAGGTGCCATCGGTAAAGGTGCCATCGCCTTGGTTAACCAGTAAGGTGTTGCCGCGCGCGTGCCGAAGGTAATGACGGTGCTGGTCTTCGTTCTCGCCTTCCATGAACATGTCGGTCTGCGGCACGATGCGCAATCCCGCAGAAGAGAACATGTTCGTCACCAGAATGTCCATGTCGCCGTCTAGATCGAAATCCGCAGTCGTGGCGCCCATCCCGGCGGCGATGTCTTCGGCGCCGACGTCAGAAGCGATGTCGGTGAAGTACCCACCGTCATTGCGAAAGAGGTTGTTGCGTCCGAAATCGTTGGCGACGTAAAGGTCGACGTCACCGTCCAGATCAAAGTCTTCCCATACCCCTGCCAGACTGAACTTCCCATTCACCTTGTCCAGACCGACCTCGGCGGTCGCCAAAGTGAATTGTCCTGGTCCATCATTCCTCCAATACAAGTTGGCCGCGCCGTTGTTGGCGTCGTGATAGGGAGTGGGCACGCTGCCCATGACTCCCCCGGTGGCGTATCGCATGGCGTATAGGTCCAGGTCTCCGTCCTGATCAGGATCCGCTGAGTTGATCGAATAGATGTCTTCCATGCCGGTGCCACGCATTCGCAAGAGCTTGGTAAACACACCGGCGCCGTTGTTATAGGCCAGGACCAGGTCCGCGCCGACCGAAACCACCAGGTCCTGGTCACCATCATTGTCCATGTCAAGAATCAAGGCACTGCGCGTGGCGTCGAGGAAACCGAGGCCGGAGGCCACCGTGCCATCGATGACCTTGCCATCGGGCTGATGCAACAACAGACGATTAGGAAGACTGCCCTGCTGCACCAGGTAGATGTCATCCAGTCCGTCGCCATTGACGTCGCCAACCGCCACACCATGGGCGCCGACGAACGCCGGGCGCAGCAGACGGTCGGCCTTGTTCTGATAGTCACCGACACCATGAAGGATTTCACTCTCTACGAAGGGAAGATCCTGCAACACGTGCCCGCTGATATCCGCCAGCAGCGGACCAGGGCTGCTTGCTTCTTCGAAGCGCAGCAATTTCAAGGACTTCATCCGAACTTCTTCCTCAGGAACGATTTCCCAGGCAATTTCCCATTCAAAATTCTGCTGCACCAGGCGCTCCGAAGTTTGTCCGCTGAGGTGGCCAATCACGTGGGTGGTGAACCCGCCGACCAGATCCAAATCGACAGAAACAATCTTGGAAAACCCATGCGGCTCGACTCCTTGGTAGGGGCGTCGAAGGTCTTCGGCCAGGCCGCGCAATCCTGCACTGCCGACGAGCGCAGCCGCTGGATTACTGACGCGCCAAACCGAAATCCCACCGAGGACCTTGACGTCTTCGCTAGGCTCGGGCCGCAGCGGAGTCATGCCCTTGAAGGAAGGACCCAGCAGGTTGGCGAGCTGATCCTGGTGCCATTTGGGGGCGGCGAGCAGGTGGATCCACGCCTTGACCTTGCCTTTGGCCATATCGTGCAGGACTTCACTTTCCCAGCCGTCGGCGCCGGCGTCGCGGCGGCGGAAATTGTCCTTGGCCCAATCGGGTTGTTCGAAGTCCCTCCGTTCCAGAAGGACATTCGGGTCCTGTTCTGACCCCTGCCCGGGTTCCTGGATGGGCTCCTGCCCAGGTCCCTGGCTGGACCCAAGCCCGAGTTCCAGGTCGATTTCGGGACCTGGGTCCTGAACTTGCCAGGGACCAGGGTTCGCGCCCGATCCGTCGCCTGGTGCTGCTTCCAATTCGAGACTGGGTTGGCCTGCTTGGAGGGGAAAAGTGGCCAGGAAGAGGACGGAGACCTGGAGAGGGAGGCGCAGCAAGCCTCCGCATCCGAATCGGGTGATGAATTTGGAAGACGGCATGGGGAGTCATGGCGACCCTGGCAGGTGGGCCGTTCCATGCATACCACGATACCCGCCTTCCCTATCCTCAATGCAAGTTGCGACCGCTGAGGCACACGTTTCGCGAGTTGGAAAAAGCAGCACGCACTATCCGGCAGGACCATGGCACCACGCACTATCTGGCAGGACCATGGCAGCTTGCCTCCGGGCTGGTTGCGGCGAATTCTGTCAGGGTGGGGCTCTAGCGCTCGACGGGCTGCAGGATCTGGTGCAGGCGGTCGGCGTTGAAATCGTGCTGGTGCAGGATGTAGACCGCCACGCCCTTTTCACTCGGCGCCTTGCGCCCTATCCACAGCAGGGCGTCGTATCCGGGTTGGCCGAGGAGGACCTTGCGCAGGGCCTCGCGGGCGCTTTCATCGACCGGCGTGTACACCCCCATGGACGCGCGCGCCGTGGCGATCACCTCAAGACCGGTACTGGCAAGGGGGGCATCCGGAGCCCCTTCCAGTTCGAAGCCTTGCTGAGTGAGAACCTCGGCCAGCCCCACCACCTGCGCCTTTTCCTCTTCGGTGCGGAAGGAAAGGTCGTCGATTATCAGGATGCGTCCGGAATCCTCGCCACGCCCGTTGGTCAGTGCGGCAGCGCTTCTTGGATGCCGCGGCTGCACTCCACCCGTGAGCGCCACTTCAAGGCCTTCGCTCTGTAGGAACTTGAGCGCGAAACCCCAGCCCTCGCCGTCGAATTCGGGCGCGGAAAGCACGCTTGATGCCTCGGCAGAGGTCATACCGGAATGCACTCGCGGTCCGTCGCGGCCCACCTCGATGACACGCGTAGATTGGGCTGATTCCGAAGAGGAGAAGATTACCCCGTTGCCCCACTGGCTGGAGCGGTGTTCGCGAACAGCCGTGAACGCTCCTGCCACGAGGAGCACCACAAACGCCAGCGCCACCCAGACCCCGCGGTTGGGATTGCTGGTGAAGCACCCGCCGCGTTCCCGCAGCTGCGCCTTTTTGCCAACCAGATAGGCGCGCTTTTCGGCGATGTGCCGTTTGGCATTCTGGCGTGCCTGACGCGCGGCCTCGCGTGCCTGGCGCGCGGCTTCGCGCGCCTGCAGTGCGGCGGCGCGGGCGTGGGCCCGCGCCGAACCCGGCACGGGGGGGGGCAAGGTTGCGCCGGCGGCAGCGGCATAGGCGGCAGTGACCGGGCCCTCGCGATAGGCGGGCCCAGGCAGGGCTTCAAAGGACTCAGGAATGGGCAGCAGGGTGCCCGGCGCGGCTTTGCCGGTCGGCGGCAAGGGCGGCGGCGGCACCACCGCCGGGTTGACCGCCTGGCCTCCCATGGAAGGCAGATCGGCCGGACGCAGTGCGAACAAATCGTCGGCGAACTGCACCCGGCGCACGTCGGCGGCCATTTCCGCTGCGTTGGCATAGCGCTGGTTGAGATCGGCCATCGAGCGACGGATGATCCAGGCAACGGTCTCGGGGCAGTTTTTGGAAACCCGACTCAGGCTGCCGTGCGCCGGGAAGCTGTCTTCAATCATCGAAAACAAGACCGCACCAGCGCCATAAAGGTCGAAGCGCGCGCCGTCGACTTCGTGCACCTTGGCGCCGCGCAGCGCCTGACGCACCAGCTCCGGATCTCGGTAGTACTCGGTGCCGTGGGTGGTCAGGGTCAGCGCCGAACTCAGCGGTGTGACCAGACCGAGGTCGACCAGGTGCGCGCGCCCATTGCGCACGATGATGTTGTCGGGCTTGATGTCTTTGTGCCACAAACCGCCGCAGTGGAAGCGGTCGAGCGTGGTGAGCAGGTCGGCAAGGTAGCCCAGCGACTCCTTGATCTGTTTGTTGCCCAGCCCCTTCGGCCCGGCCTTGGCGTGCATGCGCTGCACCACCGCGGAAAGGCTCTCGCCCGGTACATAGGGCATGACGTAGTAGTAACGGCGCTCATCCAGGCCGTGTTCGAGCACCATGCCCATCTTCTTGGCCGATTCCAAGGCACGGCTCTCGCGCACGATCTGAGATAGATTGGAGCCTTCATCCAAGCCGAAGCACTTGATTACGACCTGCGCCGGAACCGGGTGACCGGCGCGCGCGAACTCTTGCTGTTTATCGGCATCGGGCTCGGCAACGTAGAGCTTGGCCCCGGATCCGCCGGTGGGCAGGCTGCCGACCACCTGGAAGCCATCAAAGCCGCGCCCGCGTTTGGGCTTGTCGCGCCCGGGGGCACCCACCCGGGCCACCGCAGCCTTGGCTGCGCGGCGCTTCAGCAGGCGATGCCGTTTGGGCGCCTTGGCCACCGCGCCAGCCGGCGGGGGCAGGTCGGGGCGCAGGCCGCCATCGGCGTCGTAGGCGGCCCGGCGATGGTTGCGTCGCGCCTCAAGCGTTTCGATCAGGTTGCCGAAGGCCAGCTGATAGAGGGAGCGGCCGGCGCGCAGCCCTTCGGTCTCGAGCTTGCCCCCCCAATGCCGCGCTGCGGACCAGCGCCCAAGGACCACCTGCAGCAGGATCAGGGGCACGAAGGCCACGCAGGACAGGGTCGAGGCGACCAATTGCAGGAGGTCACGCGCGGAGTGTGTAACGAACATCAGGCTCAGGCCCGCTACCCAGAAAGCCAATCCGATCAGGCGGAACGCAACAAAAACGCCTAGGCCGGCAGCGGCCACGGCGCCAAGAATGACTACGAAGGGAAGCGAGAGGGCAGTGGTCACCGGGATCAGTTGGGGTTGGTCCCTAGCCGCGAATCGCCCTCACGTACCTGAGCGTGGTAGATTTCGGCCAGAGCTTCGTCAAAGAGGGTGTCGTCTGCCTTATTAGGATTCAGCTCCAGTCCGTTTCGCGTTGCTTCGTTGATTTCGTCTTCGGTGAAGGAATAGGTGCCGATGACCTCTTCCAGGCGCTGTCGCAACATGGTGCGGATTTTGGCCAGCCTGCGGCTGACGGTGGGTTCGCTGATGCCGAGCGAGGCGGCGACCTCTTTGCCGGCGAGGCCGTCCAAAACGCGCATGCGATAAATGCTGAAGTCCATAAAATCGGATTCGCTTTCGACGCGGCGCAATCCGGCCTGCACTTTGGCGCGGAAAACCGCCGCCTCGTAGCCGTGATCGGGGGTCTGAGCAGGCCCCGCAGCCCAACTCTCGTCGTAGCTGGATGGTCTTTTGCCGGAGCCTCGCTTCAGTGCGTTGCGCCGGTCGAGCTCGTCGCCGAGGACGTGGCGGGCGATGGCCAGCAGCCAGGTCGAAAAGCGGGCGCCCTTGGAAGGGTCGTGGCGATCGATCGAGTCCGACAGCGCCGCCAGGGTCTCTTGCGAGAGGTCGCGCACCGTTTCGTGGCCGATGCGGCCACGCCCCCAGCGCGACAGCTGGATGTGCAGCACCGGGCCGAAGATCTGCCACAGCTCATACCAGGCTTCTGGGTCGCGCGCGCGTAGGCGGCCGATGAATCGTGAGGAGAGGCTTTGCACCATGGGGAGGTTCCCAGACCCTACGTGGCAAGGAGTGCAGGACGTGAGGAAATGCTCCAGATCGGGCGGAAAAAGGCCGCGAAGGCGAAATCGGACGGTGGGGGATCCCAAAGAGTCTGTGCGGGCCGGGTGTGCCGGCCGACCTCAAGACCGTCACTCCATGGTAATCAGGAAAAAGCGCATCATGTTCAGCATCTTCAAACCCTTCATCCGCCTCGGCCTCATCATCCTGGTCGTCGCCGGAATCGCCGCCATGGTCGCGGGCCCCAGCCGGGTCCACGCGGCCTTCCACCAGGTCAAATCGGAGGTCACCGACATGATCGACGACCACATCGACGACCCGGTCGCGCTGCGCTCCCAGCTGCGTAAACTGGAAAAAGAATACCCACAGCGCATCGCCGAGGTGCGCGGTGATCTTGCCGACCTGAACGTCCAGATCCGGCAGATCGAGCGCGAAAAGGCGATCTCCGAACGCGTGGTCTTGCTGGCCGAAGATGATCTCGCGTCGCACCAGCAGAACGTGCACACGACCAAGGCGGTCAACATGCACTACTCCGAGGTTGCTGCGGTCAACCGCGCCAAGGCCCGGGTGTCGCAAGCGCAGCAGGTGGTCTTCACCTACCACGAACGCGCCCAAGACGCCGAGCGCGATCTCGGTTACCTGTACCAGCAGGCCGAGCGCATGGAAAGCGTC
This sequence comes from Planctomycetota bacterium, assembly GCA_021776925.1. Taxonomy (GTDB): domain Bacteria; phylum Planctomycetota; class UBA1135; order UBA1135; family UBA1135; genus JAJFFB01. The sequence continues at coordinate 8,559 of JAJFFB010000042.1, forward strand.
CTGGTCCAGCTCGAGACCGAGCGCACCCAGTTCCAGGCCCAGTTGCTGCAACTCGAGCGTCAAGTCGACGCGGTCGCCCGCAACGAGCGGCTGATCGACCTGATGGAAAAGCGCAACAAGACCATCGAAGAGATGAGCCGTTACGAAGCCGGTTCACTCGAACAGATCCGCGGCCGTCTGGCGAGCATCCGCACGCGCCAGGAAGCCGAACTCGAAGTCCTGTCCAGTTCGCAGAACGGGGTGACCTACGAGGATCGTGCCCGCTACGAAATTGATGGGACGGACACGGTGCCGACCGAGGTCCTGGAGATCCCGGGCGGGGTCACCATCGGTTCCGGCGCTGAGTTCTAAGCGCCCAGGGTCTTCGCGGGGGGAATGGAAGACCCTTTTGATGAGGCTGTCGGTCGGGGGACCGGCGGCCTCTTTTTTTTTGTGGCACTATGCTGGCGGCAGGCGGACCCAGGTCCGACCCCACCTCCCCGATGAAGCCGGCCACCGACCTTTTCCTGACCCACGTTCCTCCCATGGGAATCTATGCAACGCTGTACGCGTTCCTGGATTCCTTCGGCACCTACATGGGGGAACCGGGAACCCATCCCTGGAGCCAGGGCTTCCCGCGCACCGAGCCCTTGCCCAACGGGCCGGAGATCCCGGCGACGGTGACCCTGTCGAGCACCGACCTGATGTACCCGAAGGCGTGGGGACATCCGCGCCTGCGCGAGGCCGTGGCGGCCTCCTATCGCACCCATTACGGCGCACCGGTCGACGCCGAAAACGTGATGATTTTTGCCGGCGGGCGGCCCGGCTTGATCGCGCTGTTGCTGTTCCTGCAGCCCGACGTGCACATCCGCATCGCCGAGACCGAGTACACGCCCTATTTCGACATGCTGCGCCTGTTCGGGCGTGCCCACGACCTGCTCCCGAGCGGCCCTGGCAACGGTTTTCTACCCACCATCGCCGACTATCTAGGCAGGGGCAGCGGCGGGAGGCGGCTGGCGATGCTATCCAACCCTTGCAATCCGACCGGGATCACCCGCAGCGGTGCCGACCTTGCCGAGCTGGTCGGGGCCGCCCACGGCGAGGTCGGTTTGCTTGTCGACGAGGCGTACGAATTCTTTCACGATCCGCCGGTCAGCGCGCTCGCCCACGTCGACGATCTCGAGGCTTCGAATCTCTTTGTCTGTGGTGCCGCCACCAAGGGTCTGCAGGTGCCTGGACTGCGAATTGGCTGGGTGGTCGCGGCCAAACGCCACATCGAAATCCTGTCGAACTTTTCCTCCTTCGGCATGGGCGGGGTTTCCCACCCGTCGCAACTTCTCGCGGTGCAACTGCTCGAAGCCGGTCGGCTCGCGCATGTGCGGCGCGCGATCCCCGAGTTCTATGGGGCGCAGCGCGAGCGTTATGGCAACGCCTTCGCCGACCTTGGCTTGGAGCTCTTTTCCGGCGACGGCGGTTTCTATCACTGGTGCCGGCTGGCCAATGGGATGACCGCGGAAGAACTCAATCAGCGGCTGTTTCCCCTTGGAGCAGCCATCCTCAAGGGAACCGACTGCGACATGGCCCGTCGCGGCGCCGAGTCTCCCTTGGCCACCTTCTTCCGTTTTTCCTTCGGCCCCCTTGCTCCCGACTCCTTCGAGGGTGACCTGGAAATCCTGCGCGGAGCATTGCAAAGCTCCCCCCGGGTCGTGTGACCCGGGGGGAGCTGAGTCCAGGCTGTTTCGAGCCTTAGTGCAGTTCCAGGTGGACGCGGATATGTTCGCCAGGATGCACCAGGATGCGCTGGCGGTCGCGGCCTACGCCGCGCTTGCCGGCGCCAATCACGCCTTTGCCGGGGGCAACCCGGGGGAAGGCGAAGTGACCCTGGCGGTCGGTGCGGGTGCGCGCGTGGAAGACGCGGCCGTCGCGGGCGTGGATTTCCACTTCGACGCGCGCGCCGCCGACGGCGTGGCCGTGGGCGTCGGTAACGGTGCCGGAGATCGCCCCGGGCTCGACGTGGTTATGGGTTGCATTCAGCGTGGCCGTTCCCACCAAGGAAACGCCCAGAGCAAGCAAAAGGGACAGTGCGAATCGCATTTTCTATTGTTCTTTCTGAGGGTACTGGGGGCTTGCTGGTTACAACCCGGTTATACCACCCAGGTTCTTCAATCATTTTTTTTTGCACAAAGCCTTTCTCCTGGCCAACCTAGGAGCGAAACTGGGGCTCCCCGGTTGACCAATCTCCTACCCGGGACATGACCCCATGACCCTAAGCTCTGACGCCCGCATCCTGGTGGTCGAAGACGACCGCCGGATCCGCGAGGAACTGCTCGCCGCTCTGCGTGAAGCCGGGTTCCAGGCAGAACCCGCCGGGACGATGAAAGATGCCCGTCTTGGCCTGTGCCATCCGGTCGATCTGGTGTTGCTGGATCTGGGCCTGCCCGACGGAGACGGCCTCGACCTATGCCAGCAGATCAATCGGGATCATCCCGCCTTGCCGGTCATCATCCTGACCGCCCGCGACGGCCCCGATCAGCGCGTCCGCGGCCTGGACGTGGGCGCAGATGATTACGTGGTCAAGCCCTTCCATCTTCCGGAATTGCTCGCCCGGGTGCGTACCGTCCTGCGCCGCACCGCGCCGGAGCGGTCGCTCGAAAAGGTCGAACTGGGGCGCCTGTGGGCCGAGCCGCAGGCGCGGGCGGCCGGTTGCGAAGACCGCAGCCTGCGCCTCAAGCCGCGCGAGTTCGATCTGCTTCTCTTCCTGTTGCAGAATCCCGGCCGCGCCTGGACCCGGCAGCAATTGCTCGACCGTGTGTGGGGCAGTCATTTCTACGGCACCGACCGCACCGTCGACGTTCACATCGGCCGGCTGCGCGCCGAAATCGAAAGGAACCCGCGCGCCCCGCTCTATCTGAAAACAGTATGGGGAGTCGGCTACCGCCTCGAGGCGCCGGTCGACGAATTGGCGGAATGACCTCCGGCGAGCCGCTGCCGCCGATCGTCCGCACCCCGTGGCATGGCCGCCTCAGTGTGCGTCTGGGGGTGCTTGTCGGCGCCGGGCTCACCGCGCTTTTCCTCACCCAGCCGAGCCTCGAGTCATTGGGCTATCGCTTCACCAGCTTGCCCGACCCACGCCTGGAAGATCGCTACAGCATCTACACCAACCTGATGCTGGGAGTGATTGCCGGCGGCCAGTTGGAGCAGGGGCAATGGACCATGGCCCCCTCCTTGGCACCGTCCTATCGACGCTTTCTCGAGGAAAATGGCATGGGTTTCCTGTGGGTGGATGAACAGGGTTTGGTGGTCGACTGCTTTCCCGCCGCCGCCCACCCTGCTGGCGTGCCCTGGAGCCATCCCTTGTCGGCACGCCTGCCCTACGAGTATCCAATCCAGGTCGATGGCGAGGCGCACTCCTGGCGGGCGTTCCCGATCCCAGTCGCCAACGACGAGGAAGAGGAGATCGGTCACGTGGTGGCCCTGCTGCCTGGTTCGGAAAATCGGACCACCGCCGAATTCAGGGGCGATTTGCATACCGCGGTCAACAATGCGTTGCAGTACTACGCCTGGCGCACCGAAGACCTGTGGGATCCACCGCTGCACGATCACCTTCTCAATCACGCTACCAAGGCTGGGATCCGCATGCGGCGCATCCTGGCGATCTCGATCCCGGTGGTCTTCATGGTGCTGCTCGGGGTCATGATTTCGGTGGTCTTCACGCGCCGGCTCTCCAGCTTGATCCAGGAAGCCTCGCAGCCACTGGCGATCGGCAGTGATCTTCCCGGTCCCTTCCGCGACGCCGGACGCGATGAATTGGCGCAGCTCGGCCGTGCCTTGAATGGCATGCGCGACCGCATGGGGGTGTTGCTGGAAGATCTTGCCGACCAGGAGAACGAGCGCCGCAACTGGATCGCCCAGGTCTCGCACGACATTCGCACTCCATTGGCGGCCCTGATCGTTTGTCTGGAACGCGCGGCGCGCAGCGCTGAACCCGAGCAGGTCGACCAGCGCACCCGCGAGCTGCTCCAGGCCGCTCTATTCGACGCCGAACGCGTGCGCCTGCTCACCGATGATCTGCTCGAAGTCGCGCGCCTCGACGCCGGCGAATCGATGCGCTTCGAGGAGCTGCTGCCGGAAGAAATGATCCACGAACTGGTGCGCGGAATGGCGCCGCTGGCCGAATCCCAGGGAAAAAAACTGATCCACCGCATCGAGGGAGTCACGCCTAGCGTAAAGGCCGACGGCCGACTGTTGTTCAGGGCGCTGGAAAACCTGGTGCGCAACGCCTTGCGTCACGCCGAGCAGACGGTTGAGGTCGGGCTCGTCGTCCACGGCGGCTCGCTGTGTTTCCGCGTCGCCGACGACGGTCCCGGCTTCCCGGTTGCCCCCGGAACCCTGGACCTGGCGCGGCTGAAACAGCTCGGCCAGCTATCCGATTCCTCTGGCCTGGGGTTGCGCCTGACCAACCGCGTTGTGCAAGCGCACGATTCCAATCTGGTCTTGGGAACCTCTGCGGCCGGCGGCGCGCAAGTTACCTTCGAACTGCCCGCCGCGGGTCCTTGAGCGGTGCTGCGGCTGCTGCACACTTCGGACTGGCACCTTGGCCACCGCCTCTACGGCCAGGCGCGGGAAGCCGAACATCAGCGCTTCCTGAACTGGTTGCTGGAGCAATTGGAAGCACACCAGGTCGACGCATTGCTGGTGGCCGGGGACGTTTTTGACCTGGCCAATCCGCCGACCAGCGCCTTGGCGGCGTGGTACGCCTTCCTGGCCGACACGCGGCGTCGTCTGCCCGATCTGGATCTCGTGGTGGTCGCCGGCAACCACGATTCCCCGGCGCGCATCGAAGCCCCCGGCCCCTTGTTCGAAGCCCTGGGAATGCGTGCGGTGGGACGTCTGGGCGATTCTCCCGCCGACGGCGAACGCGTCATGGTTCCGCTGCGCGACCGCGACGGGGAGGTTGCGGCGTGGTGCGCGGCGCTGCCCTATTTGCGCCCCGCCGATCTGCAATCTGCGGCCCGGGCCGCGGCCGGCGTCGGCCCCGAGGCGGGTGCCGAGGATCCATGGATCGCGGGGCACCGCGAGATCTACCAGCGGGCCGCGGACGCACTGCAGCAACGCGCAGGGGCGCAGGCTGCATGCATCGCCACCGGCCACTGCCACCTGGTCGGCGGCCAGCTCTCGGAGATGTCCGAACGACGCATCCAAGGCGGTGGCGAACACGCCTTGCCATCGGAGGTCTTTCCGCCGTCGCTCCACTACGTGGCCCTGGGTCACCTGCACCGGGCCCAGCGCGTAGGCGGACTCGACCACGTCCGCTACTGTGGTTCCCCGATCCCTTTGTCGATGGCCGAGGCGGGTTACCAGCATCAGGTGCTGCGCGTCGATTTTGATGGCCCCCGACTGGACCGGGTGGAGCCGCTGCGAGTGCCGCGCAGCGTCGAGATGCTGCATCTGCCAGCTGGGGGGGGGGCAGGGCAAGAAGGTACTTCAGGAACGGGGTGCAATCTGGACGAGGTGCTGCAGCTGCTGCACGATCTGCCTGCGCGGTCGCCTGGAGACCTGCACGAGGATCTCCCCTTTCTTGAAGTCTGTGTGCGCTTGGACCAGCCCGAAGCGGGCCTCGCCCGGCGCGTGCGCGACGCGGTCGCCGACCGCGCCGTGCGTCTGGTGCGCCTGCAGATCGAGCGAGCCACAGCCGCATCGGGACCGCAGCCAGTGGCACCGGCTCTGTTGCAGGACTGGACACCGCAGGAAGTGCTGCGCGCACGCTGGAAGCGCGAGTTTTCCAGCGAGCCCGACGCCGAGGTGCTGGCCTTGTTTCAGCAGGTGGTGCAGGAGGTGGAGGACTTCGAAGAATGAGAGTCCTGGCGATCCGTGGGCACAACCTGGCCAGTTTGAAGGGCGATTTCGAACTCGACCTGCGCCCCGGATCGATCGCCGATGCCGGCCTGTTTGCAATCACCGGGCCGACCGGTTCGGGCAAAAGCACCTTGCTCGACGCGATGTGTCTGGCTCTCTACGGTCGCACTCCACGCCTCGGCGGCGGAGCCCACGTGCACCTGGCCGACGCCGACAGCCACATCGCCGCCAATGATCCGCGCAACCTGCTCAGCCGCGGATGCGCCGAAGGCTGGGCAGAATGTGATTTCCTTGGCGCGGATCAGTTCGAATACCGCGCGCGCTGGCGGGTGCGCCGCGCCAGGCTGCGCAGCGGCGGGCGCCTGCAGGCCGCGCAAATGACGCTTATGCGTATGCCCGAGGCAGATCCTCTGGGCGATCGCAATCGTGAGGTGCGCGCCGCCATCGAGGGCGTGGTCGGTCTCAACTACGCTCAGTTCTGCCGCACCGTGCTGCTGGCCCAGGGTGATTTCGCTGCATTTCTGCGTGCGCCGGCCCCGGAGCGTGCACGCCTGCTCGAGGCGATGACCGCGACCAGGATCTACGGGCGGATCTCGCAGGCGGTGTACCGGCATCACGCCGATCTTGACGATCAGTTGCATGGCCTGCGCCGTCAACGCGAAGCACTGGAACCTCTGGGCGACGAGGAAATCGCCGCCCTGGACCAAGGACTGGGCCAAAAGAACCACCGCCACCAGGCCTTGGTGAAGGAACTGGCCGAACTGGAGCGCATCCTGCAATGGCAGGAGCAGGAGGCGGAGTTCGTGCGGCACTCCGAGCAGGCCGAAGTCGCGGTGCAAGCCGCTCATGAGGCGTGGGCCAGGCTCAGCGGCCAGGACGCGTCCATGAAACCGGACCAGGTGGTCGCCGCGATGCGACCGCAGATCGAAAACGGGCGCGGTTTGTCTTCGGACCTGGGACTGTTGGGCTCCCAGCTGCACGAACTTCAGGAGGAAGACGCCGCTGCTCAAGGCAAGGCCGAGCACGCGCTCGCTCAACGCCTCAAGGATGCCCAGCATCTCGAAGAACTCCGCGGCAAGACCGCAGAGTACGCCAGGTGGTTACAGCAGCACGCCGCCGACGTCGCGCGGGCGCGCGGCTGGCCGGCTTTGCGCGCCGAATTGCTTGCCAGCCTCGAAATCGGTGAGGAGCGCGATGCTGCCGCAGCGGATTTGCAGAAGAACCGCCACAATCTGCAAACGCTGGAGCAAGAAGCCGGCGCCAGCGACCGCGACCTGGCTTCCTTGGGCCAGATCCAGCTCTCCGTGGATCAGCTGACCGCCGAAATCGAAACCACGCGCCGTCGCCATGAAATGCTCGAGCGGCTCGTCGAAGCGCTGACCCGGATGCGGTCGGCGCGCACCGCCGAACTGGCCGAACGCCAAGGATGGCAACAGCAAGGCGACCTGATCACACAGATCCAGGAGCAAGTCATCGCGCTCGAAGCCACCATGGCCGAACGCCAGCGACTGCACAGCCAGATGCAGGAACGAGCCGGACTGGAACATAAGCGCCAGGCCCTGGTCGAGGGCCAGCCATGCCCGCTCTGTGGGGCCACCCAGCATCCATGGTCCAGCGATCAACCACCACTGGATCATGAACTCGAAGTCCTGTTGCAGCAAGACGCGCTCCAGTTGCGTGCTCTGCGCTCCCAGGACCAGCAAGCCGGGGAAGCGCGGCAGTCGCATCAAACCTCATGCGAGCACCAGGTTGCCGAGCACCGCCGTGCATCAGACCTTGCGCAGGACCTTGGCCGGGAGCTGGACTTGGAGGTCGAAGGCTGCACGCCCGAACAGGCCACCGAAATGCTGGAGGAAGCCAGCGCACGCCTTACCCAAGCAGACGGCCAGCGCAAGAAGTTCCGGGTTGATTGGCAGGCAGCGCAGCGAATGCAGGATTTGCAACGCAGAATAGAGGCTCTGGGCGCGCTGCTACCGGCGCAAGAGGAAGCTCTGGCCCGCTTACGCAATCGCTGGTCGCAACGCGAAGCACGCCTGCAAGATTCTCTCGGCGAGGATTGGGCGCGCTTTCTTGAGCAGGGTGAAGCCTTCCTGGTCCGGGTCGATCAACGCTGCGCCCAGGCAGACATGGTTTTCCTGAAGGAGCAGCAGGCGAGCAAGGCAGAACAAGCCGCCACCGCCGAACTCAAGCTGGCCGAGTTGGTTTTGGGCAAACAGAGGCAAGCCGCGGTGTCAAGCGCCGCTCGCCTGGCGCGCAGCACGCAGGCATGGGAACAGCGTCGGCGAGAACTGATGACGCTGACCGGCGGAACCGAGTTCTCCGTCTTCGAGGACCATTGGAAGGAATTGGAACAGCGGGTCACCGACCAGAGGCTCGCGCAGAGTGCCTTGCAGCGCCACCGCGCGGGATATGCCTTCCGCCAGTATCAGGATCCGCCGGCCGCGGTGCGCTGCGCCAAGCAGGCCGAACTCAAGCAGCTTGAGTCTGAACGCGACCGCCTGCGAGTGGAGATCGACCGCCAACAGCGAGTGCGTGATCAGGCTCTCGCTTTTGACCGGCAACTGCAGCAGGCTGCGCAGCAAGGGGAGCACTGGGATCGCCTCAACCAGGTGATCGGCAGTCAGAATGGTTCCGCCTTGCGCGATTTTGCCCAGGGTTTGAATCTGGACCGCCTGCTCTTGGAGAGCAACGCGATCCTGGAGCAGCTGTCAGGTCGTTACCGCTTGCAACGCATTCCCGGCAACGACCTCGACCTGCAGGTGGCCGATCTGGCCATGGGCGAAGAGGTGCGCAGCGTCGACGGCCTCTCCGGCGGCGAGAGCTTTCTGGTGTCCTTGGCTCTGGCGCTAGGACTCGCGGCGATGAGCGGCACCAGGCACGCCCTCGACACCCTCTTCCTCGACGAGGGCTTCGGCACCCTGGATCCCGAGAGTCTGGAAACGGCTCTCGGCGTGCTCGATCAGCTGCAGGCCGAAGGACGGGTGATCGGCGTCATTTCGCACGTCGAAGAACTCGCCGAACGGGTAGGCAGTCGCGTCGAGGTGGTCCCAATCGGCGGCGGATTCAGCCGCCTGCAATGCAGCACCTGAGCCAGGACCGCGACCACCGCCGCCTGCAGCGCAGAAGCCGAACGGAGCCGGTCCTCAGCCGGTGGCGCCGCTGCCGCGCAAGCTGTTGGCGGCCCAACGCCAAGGCGCCTTCCACCAGTCACCACCACCGACGGTTTGTTCGACCCGCTCGAAGATGCCGAGTTCGGCCAGGCACTGTTCGACCGCGTCGACCGCGGACTGGGTGCCGTTGTAGTCGAGTCGTTCCGGGCCACCGCGGTAACGATGCAGACAGGCGAGGAATCCGGCGATGTCGGCAGCGTCCAGTTCGGCCGGGCGCCGTTGCAGGCCGCGCCCGCTGCGTTCGAGATAATGCGCGTTGATGCGCTGCTCATCGTTGCCGGCCTCGGGAAGGGCCAGCACCGGCTTACCGAGGAATAGGCATTCGCCCAGCAGCTGGTTTCCGGCCGCACAGACCACGCCGGCGCTGCTCACCAGGTCGTCGAGGAAACCGCTTTCGCTGATCGGCCGGAAACGTAGGTTGTCGCTGTCTTCTATGTCGTCACCGCCGTAGACGCGGACTTCGCGCCCGCAATGGCGCAGCGCCTCGAGCACCGTGTCCGGCGTCGAACGGCGCAGATAAGCCAATAGGTGGTAGCCGTCCAAGGGTTGGCGTGCGGCGAGTTCGGGTCGGATCATCGAACGCACCTGGAACACGTGGCGCTTGCTCGGCCGGATTCCTGGTGCGTAGAAGGACGAGACGATGGTGGCGTGCTGTTTGCCATAGAAAGTGCGGATGCCGGCCCCGAGGGCGCGCGCGCGGGTGCGCAGACCCCAGGGCAGGGAGGACAAGTCGTTCTCGCGCAAGAAGTGCTGGTGATCGAGACTCAGATAGGGAACCTTGGCGCGCTCGGCGGCGCGGGCCAGCGCCGGTTCGAAATCGGTCAGCACCAGGTCCGGCTTCTGCTCGCGGATCTCCTTGGCCAGGCGTCGCACAAGTGCCGGCATGCCGCCGAGGTACCTGAGGCTGCGCAGCGCCGTGCGCGGTCCCGAAATACGCCCATTGTCGCGGTGCTCCCAGCACAGCGATGGGATCTCGCGGACCTCGACCTCGCTGCCGCGATAGAGCGGCTCAAGAAAGCGGTAGGCGTCCTCGCCGGCGTAGATCACGATCTGGTGGCGATGGCGCAGGGCTTCGGTCAAGGTGCGCACACGAACGGCGTGTCCGCGGCCCTCGCCGGCGACGCTGTAGAAAATCTTGGCCATGTCCACCTATTGGGATTCTGCTGGCTGCGATTGCGCCCGCCCGGCCAGGTCCGCAGGGGGCCGGCCGTGCTGCTAGTTTGTGCCGATGGCATTCCGGGTCCAGGTCCGGTTCACCCCGCAGCTGCGCCGCTTTGTCGAGGCGCCAGAGCCCGAGGTCCACGCCGACACCCCGCGCGCGGCTTTGGAAGCAGTCTTCGCCGATGAGCCACGCCTGCGCTCCTACCTTCTCGACGATCAGGGCGAACTGCGTCAGCATGTCGCGCTTTTCGTCGACGGCAAGCTATTGCGCAAGGCTGAGGACCTGGACCGCGAGCTGGAACAGGAATGCGAAATCCACTTCATGCAGGCCCTTTCCGGCGGCTGAGACCGCCTTCGTCCATGCGTCTGAACGTTGCCACCCGCAAAGGTCTTTTTACCCTGGTCCGCTCCGCCGACGGATGGCAGGTCGAGGATCATTCCTTCCCCGGCGATCCGGTCACCATGACTTTGTGGGACCCGCGCGACCGCAGTCTCTACGCGGCCCTGAAGCTCGGGCATTACGGGCCCAAGCTGCAGCGGCGCGAGGCGGGCGGAGAGTGGCAGGAGGCGGCCGCTCCGGCGATGCCGCCGGAGCAGGAAAACGGCGCGGTGACCGAGCTGTCCCCGGGGCAGGAAAACACTTCGGTGACCGAGCTGTGGGCTCTGGAATGCGCCGGCAGCGAGGCCGGCGACCTATGGTGCGGCACCCTCCCGGGGGCCTTGTTCCGCTCGCGCGACGCCGGTGCGTCCTGGCAGATGAACCAGGCCTTATGGGACCATCCCGGACGCCAGCAGTGGTTCGGTGGCGGTGCCGACGAGCCAGCCATTCACAGCATCTGCGTGCACCCGCACAAGCCGGCCGAGGTCGTCGTCGGCGTTTCCGTCGGCGGGGTCTGGCAGAGCGATGACGACGGCGGAAGCTGGCGCAACATCGCCCAAGGCATGCGCGCGGCCTACGTGCCCGAGGAACAGCAGTTCGATGCGGACGTGCAGGATCCCCACCTGGTGGTGCGTTGTGCCGGCCAGCCCGAGGTCCTGTGGAGCCAGCACCACAACGGCATCTTCCGCCGCGCTGCCGTCGGCGCCGACTGGGAAGAGATCACCACCGCGCCGCTGTCCTCCTTCGGTTTCGCCGTGGCCGTCCACCCCTCCGATCCGGCTCGCGCCTGGTTCCTCCCCGCGATCAGCGACGAGTGCAGGATTCCGGTCGATGCTGCGCTGGTCGTCAACCGCACCCGCGACGCGGGGGCGAGCTTCGAGAGTTTGCGCCGCGGCCTGCCCCAGCAGCACGCCTACGACCTGGTGTTCCGCCACGCTCTGGCCATCGATGACAGCGGCGAGATCCTGGCCTTCGGCTCGACCTGCGGCGGACTGTGGCTCAGCGAAGACGGCGGCGAGCAGTGGCAGGACCTTGGTCTGCGCCTGCCGCCGGTCTACTGCGTACGCTTCGCCGGCTGAGGATCGCTGTCCTGCGGCGCCTTGTCGGCATCGCTGTGATAGTCCTTGCGGACCGACTGGAAGCGCTCTTCGAAGCCCTCCATCCACGCCAGGATCAGGGTCAGCGCCCCTTCCTGACTGTGGCGCATGGTGAAGGTGTGGTCGGCGTCAGGAATGATCTGCACGCTGACCTGGCTTTCGACCTGGGCGGAGGAGTATCCGGTCAGTTCCTTTTGTCCGAGCAGCAGCCGCAGCTGGTCCCAGCCAGGGTCGCCCTTGGAGAAGAGGAATAGGATGCAGGATCCGCGATCGAGGATCTTGCTCATCTGGCCGGAGAACCAGTCCTTGGCGTGATTCAGTGTTTTGCTCGGCCGGAACCACTCGCGTACCTGGAAGGCCAGCGCCATGCCGATCTTCTTGAAGGAACTCTTGCCGGTCAGGAAGCGCTTCCAGCTGTGTTTGCGGAAGGTCGCGCGGCGCCAGTAGAAACGCGCATCGCGCTCCATGCTGGCGTATTTCTCCCAGTTTGTGTCGAGTTCGTAGTCGCGCGTGTTGAGCAGGATCGCACCGACCACACGCTCGTCGCGCGCGGCGAAACCAAAGGAGGCCTGGCCACCGACGCACAGGCCGATGAGGACGAACCGCTTGTAGCCGTAGTCCTCTTCCAACAACGCCATGACCTCGCGGCACTGGCTCAGCCACTGGAGCTTGATCGATTCGCCATCTTTGCGTACGTCGGTGTTGCCGATGCCGGAAAGGTCGAATCGAGCCGCAGGAATCCCTAGTTTGACCAGTCGGCGTGCCAGACGGACGGCGAGACGGTGGGGGCCGACGCGGTGGGTCATCCCCGAGTTCAGGATGATCACGCATAAATCGGGTTCGCTTTCCCGGTCTTCTTGGAAGGGATGGACTATGCCAAAGACTTCTGAAAAGCCCGAGGTACAGGTGAAGGGGAATTCCCTCATGGGGTCTCCACTTTGAACCAGTCTGTGATCGCCCGCAAAATCGCGTTGGGTAGGTAGACCCGGATCGGATTGACTGGATCCTTTGCCCAAGGGTCGACCACCTGCCGATAGTCAATATGGGCGCCTGCCTTCTCGAGAACCTGAGCGCTGGCTTGCAGACGCTGGTCTTCACTGCTATCGATGAGGCAGGCACGGACATGGGAAAGCGAGAGCGCGCTGTCTAGGTCCAGGGTTTCAATCTCGTCGACCAAGTCGCCGGGGAAGCACTGGCCGAGGGCTTCAAAGCGGTACAGGTCGCTTTGGAATTCCTTCATGTCTCGGTGGACCCGGCGATACATACCGATGAACTCTTCATGGTCCTCCTTGATTTCGGCTAGATAATCACGGCCATTAAGGACCGGATCCCAAAGAACCACGCGTTGGATCTCAGGCTTGGTGGACGCTTCTATGCACAGGGCTGCACCAATACGACGACCGACTAGGTGGATGCGCTCGACGCCGGCCTCTTCTTGCAATTGGGCCATGCTCGTTTGCAAGTCCTCTCTCCAGCGGACGAGGCTCATATCCTCGTCGTCACCGGCACTGTCCCCGGTGCCGCTGTAATCAAAGCGCAAGACGAAATAACCGAGCTTGGCGAGACGGTCAGCCAGGACCTTATTGGAGCGGTAGCTGCGAAAGTACTCGTTGGCAAAGGGGGGGGCGATCACGATCCCCTCCCCACCCGCAGATTCCGCGGGGGGGTAGTGGAGGATTCCGAACAGAGGAAGGGCTGGCGGGCCGAAGAAGAGCTGCTTCATTTGGCCTTGGAAGAGGTGGGCTTCAACAGGAGGATGGGAGGCTCGAGACCGCCTTCGCCACCGATTTAGGATCGATGGGGGTCGGAAGTATACCAGCGAGATCGGGGAATAGGAAGATGCGGTTGCAGTCCATGGCGACCGCTATAATCCCGCGCATGACAAAAAAAACTGTGTTCATTACCGGTGCGAGCCGTGGCATCGGTCGCGCCGTTGTTGAACGGTTTCTGGAGGACGGATTCCAGGTGGCCATGGGGGCGCGGTCGCTGGACGTCCTAAAAGAGATCGAAAAGGCCAATCCGGAGATGTCCAAAGCTTGGCACCTGGACGTCAGTGATCGCGCCGAAGTAGACAAGGTGGTCAGCGAAGCCGCCGCTCATTTCGGAAGCCTGGACTGCATCGTGAACAATGCTGGGGTCGGTGGCCGCACTGCGATCGAAGACGTGACCGACGAAGAATGGCGCAATCTCATGTCCGTGAATCTGGATGGTCCGATGTACGTGACGCGGGCAGCTCTGCCGCATATTCCCTCAGGCGGGCAGATCATCAATGTTTCATCGGTCCTCGGCAAGGTGGGCTCCACTCTCACCAGCCCTTATTGCGCCTCAAAATTTGGTCTCATCGGCTTCACCAAGGCCCTGGCCCTGGAATTTGCCCCGCGTGGGATCCAGGTAAACGCAGTGTGCCCCGGGTGGGTTGATACCGAAATGACCGAATCCGGAATCGTCCGCGAAGCCGCCAACCTTGGCATTAAAGAATCCACCCTGCGCATGAAGCTGGCCATGGACGTGCCACAGAGGCGCTTCCTGGAAGCCGCCGAAATCGCGAATTTCATCGCCTTCCTGGCCACGCCAGGAGCAAAGGGAATTACCGGGCAGGCCCTCTCGATCTGCGGCGGGTTGACCCCTTCCTGATCGGGGCCTTTGAGGTCCAGGCCTTGGTCTCGTTCTCGAGGGTGGTCGTGACCTGTTCCAGCGTCGAGAGGAAACCGAGTTCGCCGGTCGGGTTCACTCGGAGCCTCTGCTCGGTTTCGCAACCACCCACGTGGCGCGAAGAGTATCAACGGAAGGTGTAATATCTGATGCTTCTTCGGATGCTGATAGGCTTCCGATAGGAGCCGCCTCCAAGGCAGTAGTACAATCCACCAGACGTTCCGAGACCATGGCTTCCCCTGAATCCAAAATCGTTGTTACCGGCGCCGGGTTTTCCGAACTTGGCGAGGGAGATGTTCGGCCATTCCTCCGGACACCCAATTTGCGCAAGCTGCTCGGGCCCTGGGACCGCTTGGCGGTCATGGCTGCGGCACGCGCGATCGAGGCGGCGAACCTGCCCTTGGACCTGGGCGAACGTGCAGGATTATTTATGGTGGTCGGACACGTCCCCGCCCAAAAGGACAATATGGAAACCCTCATGGAAGACTCCCTGGATGAGAACGGAGACTTCTCCGAGGCCCTCAATTGCCGTAATGCCTACCTCAATTTTAACCCGATCTGGACCTTTCACAGCCTGACCAATTCGCCGGCCTTTTTTGTCTCCTCCAGTTTCAACATACAGGGCACCTACTTTGTGACTTTTTCGGAGCCGGGCCAATTTTATCTGGCGCTGGAAGAGTGCATCTACGCGCTCAGGGCCGGGCGCGCGGACATGGCAGTGGTGGGCGCCACCGTTGACCAGGACAACGAGATGGTGCGCTTCCATTACCGCCGCACACTGCCTCCGCTCGCGGAAGAAGAACTGCGCAGCGGCGCCGGTTTCCTCATTCTTGAAACGGCTGAGGCCGCTGCCGCGCGAGGAGCCCAGCCGCACGCCATTCTCGAGGAATACAGCATTGAATACCGTACCCACGATCCACTGAAGGAGTCCTTTGCCCAGGAAGAGGTCTTCCAGCCGGCCGGGCCCTGCTCCGACGCCTATTGGGGGCCGGCATCGCTGCCGATCTCGATTGCGCGGGCGGGTGCCGGAACTCTTGAGCATTCTCTGCGTGGACGCGATGGCATTCATGCGACCAGTCGCTGGGAGGTGAAGTCATGACCCATCGCGTAGTCATCACCGGAATCGGGGTGGTCTTGCCCAACGGCAATAACCCTGAATCCTACCGGGACAATCTGATCGCCGGCAAATCCGGAGCTGGGCCGATCACCCTCTTTGATGCAGGTGAAATGCCCACTCGGATCGCCGCCGAGGTCAAGTGGGACGGTCCGCTGGTCGCCGAGGACCGCCGCACCACCTTCGCCATCGAGGCCGCGCGTCAAGCCTACGACAACGCCAACCTGTGTGGATCGGCCCCCAAAGGAGACGGCCGTTTGTGTGTCGGAGTTGGCTTGGAGGTCTTTGCTCCTGCCGATATGGCCAAGATGCAGCGAGCCGATTTCGAACTCCCCGAGGAACTCGCCAAGCGCCTGAAATTCCTCCACATGCCCGGGGACCTGATGCCCCACGTCGTCTCCGAGCGTTTCGGCTTTCGGAGGCCGCCATTGGTGATGATCTCGGCCTGTGCCAGCAGCGCCGATGCCATCGGTTCCTGCTATCGCGAGATCGCCCACGGGCGACAGCGCTGGATGATGGGGGGTGGTACGGACTCCATGGTGACTCCGCTGGGGATCATTGCTTTTTCCAAACTGTGTGCCTTGAGCACCCTGAACGAGTCGCCCGAGAAAGCCGCTAGACCATTCAGCCGCGATCGCGAGGGATTTGTCATGGGTGAAGGGGCGAGCATGCTGGTCCTGGAGCGTCTCGAGGACGCCGAGGCCCGCGGTGCCGAAATCTACGGAGAGATCGTCGGCTATGGCCATTCCCTTGACGCCTTCGGCATCGCCGAGCCCCATCCCGAGGGGCGTGGTGCTTTGCAGGCGATGCAACGGGCATTGGATGACGGGGGCCTGCACCCCGATCAGGTGGATGTCATCAACGGCCACGCAACCGCAACCCGGAAAAATGATCCTATCGAGTCGCTGGCGTGCAAGAACCTCTTAGGCGACCGGGCCAAAGAGGTGCCGATCTGCGCCACCAAATCGATGATCGGTCACATCATCGCCGGTTCGGCTGCTGCCGAAATTGTTGCCACCGTGGTGTGCATGAACGTGGACATGGTCCACCCGACGCTTAATCTGCACGATCCGGATCCGGAATGTGATCTGGACTATGTGCCGCTTGTCGCTCGTCCACACAAAACCACCTTGGCTTTGTGCAACTCCTTTGGTTTCGGCGGCATGAACGCGACGATCGCCGTGCGCAAGCTTTAACCAATCGCTAGAGAATCAAGCTCGGTCAGAGCGCTGGACACCTCGATGGCCGGGTCCAGAGCATCGCGTCGGCGGGTTCAGACTTTGGTTTCCTTCTCGAGGTTGGCGGCAACCTGTTCCAGCGTCGAGACGAAACTGTTTTCGTGGTCGAGTTTTACTCCGAGGCGCTTCTCGATTTCGGCAACGACCTGCAAAGCATCCATGGAATCGCCACCAAGGTCGACGAAGGTGTCGTCGAGCTCGATGTGTTCTACATCAAGAGCCTTGCACCATACTTCGGCAACGATGGTTTCCATCTCGGTCCGTGGGCGGGTATCAGTCATCGATCCGGTGCGAAGCTATTTTTGACTAGGGTCGGGGAAGAGTCGGAGGCCAAAAACGAGCGAAGAGGCGCGACGAAAATCAACGAAAGTTGTATGCTCGTCCGCTTCTTCGGGCGCCGTTCGGCCTCCAAATGGTAGCAGCGTCCTAGGCCGTTGTGCAATCCTACCGCCCAATTCGAGCCCATGGTCTCCCCTGATTCCCAAATCGTCGTCACTGGTGCCGGGTTCTCCGAGCCGGGAGATGAAGGCGACGCCAGGCCCTTTCTGCGCACGCCCAAACTACGCAAGCTGCTCGGACCGTGGGACCATCTGGCAGTGCTGGCGGCCTCCCGGGCCATCGAGGCCGCGGGACTGCCAAAGAGCCTGGGCGAACGCGCCGGTCTCTATGTGGTGGTCGGCCACGTTCCAGCGCAGAAGGAGAACATGGAAGCTCTCATCGAGGGATCCCTGGACGAAAACGGCGAGTTCTCCGGCAAGCTCCACGCCCGCGGCGGATACCTCAATTTCAACCCGATCTGGACCTTCCGCAGCCTGACCAATGCACCAGCCTTTTTTGTCTCCTCCTGTTTTGACATCCAGGGACCGTATTTCGTGACCTTTTCTGAGCCCGGCCAGTTCTATCTGGCCCTGGAAGAGGGGATTCACGCGCTGCGCGCGGGTCGTGCCGACATTGCCGTAGTCGGAGCCACCGTCGACCAGGACAACGAGATGGTGCGCTTCCACTACCGCCGTACACGTCCGCCGGTGGCCGAGGATCTGCTGCGCAGTGGCGCCGGTTTTCTCGTTCTTGAAACCGCCGAAGCGGCCTCAGCTCGTGGGGCCCAAGCGCATGCCGTGCTTAAGGACTACACGATCGGATACCGCACCCACGATCCATTAATGGAGTCCTTCGCCCAGGAAGAGACCTTCCAACCCGCCGGACCCTGCTCCGACGCTTTCTGGGGTCCGGCCTCCCTGCCGATATCGATCGCTCGCGCCGAGCCAGGAACCTTGCAGCACCAATTGCTCAGCCGCGACGGGATCCAGGCCACCAGCTGCTGGGAGGTGCAGCAATGAGACATCGCGTCGTCATCACCGGCATCGGCGCGCTGCTGCCCAACGGCAACGACCCCGAGACCTACCGCGATAACCTGATCGCGGGCCATTCCGGCGCCGGTCCGATCACCGTTTTCGACGCCGGCGACATGCCCACCCGCATCGCCGCCGAGGTCAAGTGGGATGGTCTGCTGGTCGCCGATGACCGCCGCACCACCTTCGCCCTTGAAGCCGCGCGCCAGGCTTTCGAGAACGCCCACCGCTGCGGCACCGCCCCGCACGGCGACGGCCGTCTGTGCATGGGCGTCGGCCTCGAGATTTTCTCGCCAACCGACCTGGCGCAGATGCAGCGCCCCGATTTCGAATTGCCTGAGGTACTGGCCAAGCGCCTGAAGTTCTTGCACATGCCCGGGGACCTGGTGCCCCACGTGGTGTCCGAGCGCTACGGCTTCGGCCTCCCTCCGCTGGTCATGATCTCGACCTGTGCCGGCAGTGCCGACGCCATCGGTTCGGCCTATCGCGAAGTGGCCAGCGGTCGGCAACGCTGGATGATGAGCGGCGGCACAGATTCGATGATCAGCCCGCTCGGAATCACCGCGTTCTCCAAGCTGTGTACCCTGAGCACCAAGAACGAGGTGCCCGCCGAAGCACCCAAGCCGTTCAGCCGCGACCGCGACGGATTCGTCATGGGCGAAGGCGCTGGAATGCTGATGCTGGAGCGCCTAGAAGACGCCAAGGCGCGCGGTGCCGAAATCTACGGCGAAATCGTCGGCTACGGCAACTCTCTCGACGCCTTTGGCATCAGCGAACCTCATCCAGAGGGGCGCGGAGCCTTGCAGGCGATGCAGCGTGCACTTGCAGACGCGTGCCTGCACGCCGATCAGATCGACGTCATCAACGGCCACGCCACTGGCACGCGCAAGAACGATCCGATCGAGACCCTGGCGTGCAAGAACCTGCTCGGCGCGCGCGCACCGGAAGTGCCGATCTGCGCGACCAAATCGATGATCGGCCACCTCGTGGCAGGGTCCGGCGTGGCCGAATTTGTGGCCACCGTGATGTGCATGAACGCGGATATGGTCCACCCCACCCTGAACCTGCACGATCCGGATCCGGAATGTGACCTGGACTACGTGCCTTTGGTCGCCCGCCCCCACAAGACAACGATTGCGATGTGCAATTCTTTCGGCTTCGGTGGCATGAACGCTTCGATCCTGGTGCGCAAGCTGTAACGCGGGCTGCTTCGGCGAGAGTTCGGGGGCTACTGCGAAAGTCCCAGGCGCAGCGGGGCGGACACCTGGATCATCCCTCCCGGCCCGAGCACAACGGCCAGGAAGTCTAATTCGGTCAGTCCGCCGGGCAACGGTGGAAGGTGTGACAGCAGCGCTTCGGCGGTGGCCCGTGAGGACAGGTCCAGTACGCCGTCGAAACTGGACACCGGGTATTGGCCTGGGTTCTGCCACAGGTCCAAGGTCAGCGGATCGGGGTTGATCTCGAGATGGGTTCCGCGCACCACCACCCCTGGCGAGACGCCGGAATAGCCAGCCAGGATCTGGTAGCGCCAGCCGGGGGTCTGGCTGAAGGACTGCAAAGACAGGCGCAGGTCCGGCAGGTCGCCGGGATTGAGCGCCGGCCATGAGGCCGACAACGACGGGCGCGGCGCGGGTGCCAGCGGCAAGGACAGGCTTGAGGGCGTCTGCCCGCCATAGGCCAGGCCAGCTTGAAAAGGCTGAGTCACCGGCAGCGCGCGCAGCACCGAGGTGCCATAGGTCAGGCGGTGCCAGGCCAGTTCTCGATGCGCAGGCGCAGGCGGCTGCCGCTGGGCAGCGGTTCGCTGAGGAAAGAAACCGCATCCAGAGGCACCACCTGCATCAACTCCTCGGGAGTCGGCAGCCACTGGATGTAGTCCATCACCGAAACTGGCAACAAGGGCTGATGAAGCAGGACTTCAGCACCGCTCTGTGCCGGCGGAACAGCTTCGAGGCGTTCGCCGTCGGCGAGATAGAAGGTCAGGTCGGTGGTCCCGGGCAGCGGCCAGGTGTCGCTTTCGAGCACGCTCCAGACGCGCTCGAGGTCGTTGTTGTGCCCCGGCTCGGTGGGGGTGGCGACGACGCGGAAGGGCGCCCAGTCTCCCTGCGGATTGGGCACCCCTTTCAGTTCCTGCTCGAAGAAGTGCGTGCGGCGGAAATCCATGGCCATGAGCTCGGCGCGATTTTCCGCGGTGCCGTGGCCGCCGACGCTCAAGGACAGGTATTTGCGCGCGCCGGGTGCGAACAGAACTCCCCAATCTGGCAACGCCTGATTGACCGCGGCGAAACGGTCGTCCCAGGCCAGCGAGGCCATCACCGAAGTGGTCGAATCAAGCAACAGCAGCAGCGGATCAAAGGCCGGATCGTCGAGCAGGTCGGCGAGGGCGCCGAATTCTTCGTTAACCAGAAAGGGCAGGACCGCGGCCAGGAAGGCGGGATCGTAATGGATGTTCCAGTCCGGATCAAACATCTGGCGCAGGATCAGTTCACTGACCGCGGTGCCCTGCGGCAGGAAATGGGCCGGTGCGTTTGGACCGAAGTTGGTCGGCGCGATCGCGTGCACTACCGGCACCGGGGAAAAGCGCCTCGGCGGCCTCCATGATCTCGAACAGGTCCAGGCGTTCGCGCGCGCCGAGCTACTCGCGGCCGTAGAAGCGCGGATCGTTCAAGGCCATGCCTTCGCCGTTGCCCGCCCCGGCAACGCCAGGAGCAGGCATACGGTCAGCGGCAGGGCGAGGCTAATCCTTCCAGGAATCGGGATAGTCATCGCCCGGGCCTTCGAGGGCTTGCAGACGCGCTTCTTCGGCGGCGAATCCACCGCCGGGGGGCAGGGTGGGGTCGGCCACGATGTCGAATTCGGTGGTCTGGGTGGTGCCGCCGAATTCCAGATGCACGATGTAGGTGCCGGCCGGAACGGTGCGCTGGAAACGCCGCCGGCGTCCGCCGCCCTCGCCCTCACGCGGCGCGCGACGCAGATCCCAGCTCAGCTCGTGCAGGCCGCCGCCGCTTTCGGCGTCGAGTTCGGCCACGGTCTCGCCGCGCACGTCGGTGATCCATACGCGTGCAGCACCGGCGCCACGCCCGGCGAAGGAGTAGTAGATGTGCGCGCGGCGGTCCGGGTTCTGACCGACGAAACGGCGGGTCCCGCTGTTGCCGGCGCTGACCAGGTTGCGCCACAGCACCACGTCGTTGGGGGTGTAGAGCTTGGCGCGCTCCTTGACCACCTCGGCGTTCATCTGCCGCAAGTGGGTGACGTCGAGCACCCAGGCGCTGCGGCCGTGGGTTCCGGCGATGATCTCGCCCGACGACGGATGGATGCGGATGTCGTGCACCGGCACCGTCGGCAGATTGTTGTTGATGCGCGTCCAGCTCGCGCCGCGGTCGATCGACGCCCAGGCGCCGAATTCGGTGCCGAGGAACAGCAGGTTGGCGTTGCTGATGTCCTCGGCGATGACGCGGGCGGAACCGGCCATGTCGGGAAGATTGGTGCGCAGGGAGCGCCAGGTGGTGCCATTGTCCTCGGAGAGCATGATCCAAGGCAGCGTGTCGTTGCTGCGGTGGCCGTCGAAGGTCACGTAGACGCGGCTGTCCTTGTGCTGCGAAGCAGCGATCGAACTGACGTGGAAGCGCTCCGGGAGCAGGTCGCCGAGCAGCGCCCACTCATGGCCGGCACGGTCGGGATCGGGACCGCCTTGGCGTCCGCCGGGTCCACCCGGACCTCGGCCTGGACCTCCCTGCGCGCGCGCGCCGCGCCCACCGGGTGCCGCACCTGCCGCTGCGGGTGCATCCTGGGTCGCCGCCGGCGGGGCGCTGAGCTGGGCGGTGAAGGGAATCAGCATCATGCCGGGTCCGGCGTCCATCTCGCCCTTCATGGAGCCCTTGTCGATGGTGCCGCTGAGGTCCATCGACATCGCATCGCTGGTGAAGCTGAAGGTGAGTTTGCCGCTGTCGGCGTTGAAGCGGCCCTTGCTGATCGGGCCGTCGCCGAATTCGGTGGACAGGTCACCGCTCACCTTGCCGTCTTCGCCGAGCTTGAGGTCGATGGTGAAGTCACCCTGGCCCTCAGGAATCTGCTCGTGGACGGCGGTGGCTTCCCACAGACCGGAGATCGGATCGTCCGCAGCTTCGGGTTCCTGCTCGGCAGCGGCCGCCGGCTCTTGTTCAGCGCTGACCGCCGGCTCTTGCTCGGTCGCCGCTTCTGGTGCAGGCTCCTGGACGTTTGCTGCAGGGGCACCGCCGCCTCTGCGGCCGCCACCCTCGCGAGGGGCACCGCCGCCACCGCCGCCGCTGAAGCGGCTCTGCATTTCGCTCAATTCCTCGCTGGTGACGTGGCCGTCGCCATCGCCATCGAGGTTGTCGAAGAAGTCGGCCATGCGCTCAGGCACCTCGCTCTTGCTGAGCTTGCCGTCGCCGTTGTCGTCGTTCTCCATCAGGCGCGAGGCAAAGTTGCCGCGTCCGCCGCCCTGGCCACCTCCGAAGCGACCGCCGCCGCCGGCCTGGCCGCCACCCCCGCGGGCGCCTCCGGCAGCCGGCCTGCCGCCGCCGCCGCGCGCGCCGGGCGCTGCGGTCGCGGTGGCAATGTCGGCATTGTCAGCCTGTGCGGGGGGGGCTTCACTTGGCATCTCGACCTCGAACAGGTCGTCCCAGGTGTGGCCGTTGTCGAGGGTGCGCCACAGAGCTCCATCGTCGGTACCCACGTAAAGGGTGTCCGAAACGCGCGGCGATTCGGCCAGCGCCGTTGCCGCACCGCGATCGGTGCGTGAGATCTCGGGCGAGATCGCGCGCAGGTTGCCACCGCGATCGAGCGAACGCAGCACCACGCTTCCGGCGCTGTAGTAGATGCGCGAGTTGTGCGCCGAAAGGATGAACGGCGTGTTCCAGTTGAAACGGTAACGCTGACCACGCGGGGCCCGCGCCCGGATGCTGCCGTAGTCGCCGTTGGCGATGTTCATGCGGTAGGTGAAGCCGTTCTGCGACTCGCCGTAGACCGTGTTCGGATCCTCGCGGTCGACGCGGGTGACGAAGCCGTCGCCGCCGCCGATGCGGAACCACTCGCCGTTCACCGGGCCCGGGTTGATCGAAGACCGTTGCGGCCCGCCCCAGGAACCATTGTCCTGCAAACCGCCGTAGATCTTGTAGTCGCGGGTGTCGTCGGTGGTGATCTGATAGAACTGCCCGATGGCGACGTGGTTGTGGTGATCCCAGTGGTCCATGCGGTCCCAGGTCACGTAGATGCCGCCGTCGTTGCCCAACACCATGTGGCGCCCGTCCTCGGGATCGATCCACATCGCGTGGTGGTCGACGTGCACGCTGTTGTCGTGGCCGTCCGAGGTGAAGGTCTTGCCGCCGTCACTGGAGCGGTGCAGCCGCGTGCCGAGCACGTACAGGCGCTGATCGTCGCTGGGATCCACGTAAACGTGGCTGTAGTACATCGGCCGCGGGTTGATCGAGTTGATCCGCGTCCAGCTGTCGCCGCCGTCGTCGGAGCGGTAAACCCCGCCGTACTCATGACCGTCCGGTCCTTGCTGCTCCTGCACGTTGGCGACCTGGCCACCGAGGCCGAGGTGATAGGGGCCAGGAGGCGGTGGGGTGTCCTTGTCAGCCTCTTCTTCTTCCGCCTCGTCACCCTCCTCCGCCTCGTCACCGCCGTTGCCGTTGGGGCGGTCTTCTTCTTCGCTCGGCTTGCGCGCAAAGGTGATTTCAGTTTCCACGGTCTTGCGGTCACGCACCACCTTCATGCTCACCGTGGTGCCGGCGAGGTTGCGCCGGATCTGGTTGTTGAGATCATTCCAGGACAAGACGTCCTGGTCCTGGACCGCGAGCACGATGTCGCCGACCTGCAGTCCGGCCTCCTCCGCCGGGCTCTTCTCGGCAATCTGCGTCAGCCGCGCGCCGACGTCCGCGTTTTCACCGTTAAGGCCGGCGTAGGCCGCGTCTTCGGGCTCCTGGGTAATGCGCTCCGATTCCACCACGGCGAAAACCACATTGGGATCGCTCTTGTAGTAGTCGATACCGATGCGGCCGAGGCGGCCAGCGGGCAACCCCGTGCCGAGCTGCTGCCAGTTGGCGCCGCCGTCGGTGGTCTTCCACATGCCGGAGCCATCGCCCCACTTCTTGGCCGGGTCGTTGGTGTCGAAACCATCGCGCTGCCGTTCGTAGGTGGCGACCAGCAGCGTGTCGGGCTCGGTCGGGTGCATCTGCACCTCGATCACCCCGGTGAACTCGTTGACGAACAGCACGCGGTTCCAGTTCTTGCCGCCGTCGGTGGTCTTGTACAGACCGCGCTCTTCGTTGGGGCCCCACAGGCGGCCGAGCACGCCGACGTAGACCACGTCCGGATTCTGCGGATGGATTTCGATCGCGCCGGTCTGGAAGCCTTCGCTGAGTCCCATGTGGGTCCAGGTCTGACCGCCGTCCTCGGACTTGTAGACGCCGTTGCCCCACGAAACCGAGTTGCGCGGGTTCTCTTCGCCGGTGCCGACCCAGACGATGTCGGGGTTGGATTTCGACACCTCGACGTCGCCGATGCTGGACACGGCCTCCTGCTGGAACAGGTGCTCATAAGTAACCCCGAGGTTGGTGGTCTTGAGCAGGCCGCCGCTGGCGGTACCAATGAAATAGGTGCTGCGATCGCTCGGATGCGCGGCGATCGAGGTGATGCGTCCGCCCATGTTGGCGGGGCCGACGCTGCGCCAGTGCAGGGTGTCGGTCCAGTCCTTGGGCAGCGTCTGCGCGGCGGGCTCCTGGTCTGTGGCGATGGGCTGTGCTGCGCCGCGCGGGGCGAAGGTCGGCACGAAAGCCAGAGTGGCCACAAGAAGAAGGGAGAGATTTCGGGGCTTCATTGTCAGAATCCTAGGAGGGGCAAGCCGTGAAAGGATGACGGATTCAACATCCTAACCAGCCAACGCGAATGCGGCGTGCATTCCTTGCTTATCGGCAATCAGTCTGGGTCAACCCAGAAGATTGCTCCAAAGCCGAATTGGAATTGAACCAGCGAAGAGGACCTGGGTTGCGGCGGAATCTGCCACCAGCGCGCTTTATAGATGCGCGCTCCGGGCAGAGTGCGGCTCCAGCTGAGATCAGGGTTGCGCACCGTCGCCGACCACCACTCCTGTTCGGCGCGCACCAGCAGCAGCGGCCGGTCGGCGCCACTGGCGCTGAGGGACTTGATGGCGTCGCTGGAACCGCTGACCGGCAGCAACTGGAAGGACTCTTGGTCAGGATCAAAGATCCAGGCCGCGTCGCTGGTCGAGCACAACAACTGCTGATCCGGAGTGAGGCTCAGATCATGGCCACCATCGTCGGGCAGCGCAAAACGGGCCACCTCGACCAGCGGCGCCGGATCGCCGAGTCCGCGGTAGCGGTAGGCAGCCAGCTGACTGCCGCCAATGGCCCACAGGCGTTCGCGCGGTCCATCCCACACCACTCCGTGGGCGTCCGGGAAAGCAATTTCCTGAACTGGCGCGGTGCGGCTCTCGAAAAGGAAGACCTTGAGGAAGCCGCCCGTGGAGGAAGCGGTGACCACACCGCGGTCGGGCAGCAAATCCGCCGAGTGTGGATTGCCCCCGACGAAGGCGTGAAAAACGGCCGCCTTGTCCTTGAGCCGGATCAGGGCGACGCCGCCGCCGCTGGCGGTGGCGAGCACGAAGTCGGCGTTGAGCACCGGCTTGGCCTCGTCCGGATGCTGGAACCAGGCCCGCTCCTCCTCCAGGATCTCGGCCGAATCTGCGGCGCGCCATTCCCATTCGACCGCCTCGGCGTCGCTCCATTGCGGGTCGGCGTTCATCAGCAGCAGGCGGTGCTCAGCCTGTTCGCACAGGATGATCCGGTGGGTGGAGCAGGCCACCAGCAAAGGCAGCAGCCCAAGTAGGAGCAGGCGTGACCGACTCATATCCCGATCCTAATGGGATCCGGCGACCAGGGTGCCGGGCAATCCCGCCAGGACCCGCTGCGCCTCCGTCTTGGAAAAAACTACCGAGGTAGTTATTCTGGGCGGACCATTCCAATGAAAACGACCGCACTTCTGTCCTTCGTGATTTCGCTCCCGCTGGCCACGGCCACCTCCGCCCGCGCCCAGGAAGTCGAGGGGCCGACCTCGCAGGCCGCCCCGCCGCAGGCCGCCGAGGCGCAAATCGAAAAATCCATGGAAGATCCACAGGCGCTTGCCAACAGCGAAGCCGCCGATCAGTGGTTCACGCGCATGCGCAAGGCGGTGGCCCTGGCGCCCTTGAGTTTCGATTTCATTGCCAGCGTCGACGTCCCGATCATGATGGGCATGGGCGGCGAGCCGTCCACTGCCAAGTTCAACCGGCACGGCAAGGTGGTGCGCAGCCCGGAGTGGGGGACCTTGACGGTTTCCAGTCGCGGCATCGATCTGCCCGACATGCCGATGGAGATTCCCGAGCAGAAAATCCGGGTGCTGCACAAGGGCGACCATTATCTGTGCGATATCGGCAAGAGCGCCATGGCCATGCCCGGTCAGCCGGTCGGCCTGTTCCAGATCAGCAACGACGAGGCGCAAAAGCTGAATCAGGAAACCCACGGGTCCGCGACGATGGACATGATCATGGGCGACCTGCCCCTGGTCGCCGATCCGATCCGTGGCCTGGAAGGTTTGATCACGCGCACCGCCTTTGAGCTGGTCAGCGCCACCGACCAAGAAGTGATCCTCAAGGGCAAAGCAGGCCCCGGACTGTCGATGCCCAGCATGGAAGAAGGCGCCGAAACGCCGCAAGGCGAATTGGTGCTGCACCTCGATGCGCGCTCCGGCCTGCCGCGTATGCTGGCCCTCGTTTCTGGAGAAAAGCAGGAATTCAGCGTCAAATTCAGCAATTGGGAGCGGCCGAAGGAACTGGATGCCAAGGCCTTCGAGCTCAATCCTTCCGCCCAGAAGCCGGGTGATCTTGCCGCCGCGCTGCGCACCCAGCGCGAGAAGATTTTGGAGAATTCCGCCTTCGTCCCCGGAGGCGCCGACGACGACTACGAGTTCTAGAGCCGCTGCGGTCCTGAGCTCCCAGCGCCGTTTCTGCGCGGCTGGACCGCTGTGCCAGACTGGGTCCATGCTCTGCGCGCTGTTCCTGCTGCTGCCCCTCCCGCTCAGGCAGGAGGAAGCCAGCCAGCAACCCAGTCCGCCGCCGCCACAGGAAGCAAGCCTGCAGACGCCGCAGGAAGCCGCTGCCGAGGCCCTGGTCGAGTTGGTTGATCTGGCCGATCCTGCGTTGCGGCGCAAGGCGGCCTCGGAACTGGCCAAGCGCAAGCACATCGAACTGCAGCATTGGCTGCAGGCGGCGTCGGCCTTTGGTGCTTTCGAAGCCACCGCCCCGGGCTACGGCAGCGCGCAGGTCGATCTGTGGGTCGGGGATGGCATCGAAGCCACCCACCTGCACTGGTACGTGCCCACTTCCTACAAACCCCTGCGTGCCAGTGGAGTGATCGTCGCCGCGCACGGCGCCGGCGGCGATGGTTCGTCGATGGTCCGCCTGTGGCGCGAGGTCGCCGAGTCGCTGGGCCTGCTGGTCCTGGCCCCGACCGAGGCCGGTGCCAACGCCGGCTATGCCTTCAGCGAACGCGAGCGCCTGTCGCTGCTGGCCGCATTGCGCTGGTTCCGGCGCAACTTCAACGTTGACGAGAACCGCATCCACCTGACCGGAATCAGCCGCGGCGGGCATCTGTGCTGGGACCTCGCCAGCCGCCATCCGGGCGTGTGGGCGAGCGTCGTGCCGATGATCGGCGGTCCGGCCTTTTTGCCGGGTGAGCGCAACAATCTGCGCTTGGTCGAGAACCTCGCTCATCTGCCGCTGCGTCAATTGCAGGGCATGCGCGACGATCCGCGGCTGATCCGGAACTTGCGCGTCGCCTTCGACAAGCTGGCCCTGGCTTCGGCCGCCAACGCGCGGATGATCGAGTTTGCGGAACTCGGTCACGATTTCCGCCTGCAAGAGGTCGACTGGGCGGCCTTTTTCGGCGAGGCGCGGCGTCAACCGCTGGGCAAGAGCTTCCAGGTGCGCAGCGCGCGCAAGGGCGAAGGCGCGGCCTACTGGGTGGCGATCGATCGCCTGAGTTCTGCGGTCAAGGAGGAACACCGCCCGCGCGTCGATGCCAAGGAATGGAACGCGCTCGACGAAGAAGGCCAGATGCGCTTGTGGCAGGCGGGACTCGACCAGCACACCGCGATGGTCGACGCGCATTTCCTGCAGGAGGGCCAGATCGAGCTGCGCCAGCGCGGGGTCAAGCGGCTGCGCATCCTCCTGCCGCAGTCGATGCTCGGCGAGAAGAACCAGATGGAGGCACTGCTGGTCGATCTGGAGAAACGCGCCGATCTGCGCGCCAAAGGACGCGATATCAGCAAGGCCGAAAAGCGTTCGCGCAAAAAGTTGGCGCCCAAGTCCGCTGTGCTGCTGTCCTATTTCGCCGAGCATTTCGATCGCAGCTTTCTGCCGGTGGCGGAGTGGGTGCTCAAATGAGCACCCACTCTCAGGCTGGGCGGCGAGCCCACAACATCGACCGGGGTGGGCGGCGCTGGGCGGTGGTCGGCTTGTGCGCCGCCTTCGCAGCTGCGCCGCTTGCCGCCCAACAGGCCAAGGGCTGGAAAGGTTTGCAGCGGGATCTCGGAGCCTTCCGTCAGGTGCGCTTCGAGGTCGAGGGCGCCACTGCCCGCGTGGCATTACCGCGCCATCCAGTGGCAGGTCACCCATGGGTGTGGCGCTTCGGGCCGCTGGCGGCGGACCCGGTGCTGGATCAGCGCCTCCTTGCACGCGGCTTCTACGTTGTCCATCTGACCCGCCCCGCTGCGCCGCATCCGCCTGGCGGCGCCAACGACGACCCGCCCAAACCATCGAGCACTGAGCTTGCTCATGCGGCCGAAGAGGCCTTGTTCGATTACCTCTCTGCCGACCAGGGTCTGGGCGCGCGCGTACACCTGATCGTCGCCAGCGACTGGAAGGACCAGGCCGCCGCCTTTGTGGCTCGCGATCCGCAGCGCGTCGCCGCAGTGATCGCCGCAGCGGCGTGGCCGTGGCTGCCGCCGGGGCGGGCTTATCTGCTCCGCCCCGAGGCCGACCGGCTCGATCAGATCGCCTTCCTCAAGCGTCATGCGGCCCCCGGCGAGCTGCAACAGGATTGGCACTGGCTGCGCGCCGGTCTGGCCAACAGCAAGCTGTTGCTGGAAAAGGAACGGCGCCTGCGGATTGCCTTCCTCGGCGGCTCGATCACCTACAACCCAGGTTGGAAGGAAATGGTCGTCGCCAGCCTGCAAGCGCAGCATCCGCAGGCCACTCTGGAAGTGGTGGCGGCGGGCATTCCTTCGGTCGATTCCAGCGGCCACGCCTTCCGCCTCGAGCGCGACGTTTTCCTGCACGGCCCGGTGGACCTGCTGGTGGTCGAAGCAGCGGTCAACGACGCCACCAATGGGCGCGACGCGCGTGAGCAGCTGCGCGCCATGGAAGGAACCGTGCGCGCCGCGCGGCGCATCAACCCGGCGCTTGACGTGGTCTTCCTGCATTTCGCCACGCCTGCCTTTTTGAACAGCCAGCGCCAGGGCCTCACCCCCGAGGTCGTCCGCGTTCACGAACGGGTGGCCGATCACTACGCTCTGCCGTCGATCGACCTGGCCCGCGAGGTCGGCGACCGCATCGATCGCGGTGAATTCCGCTGGAAGGAAGACTTCGTCGACCTGCACCCTTCCCCCTTCGGCCAACGGCTGTACGCCGAGGCGCTGCTGCGCCTGCTGCAAGACGCGTGGCGGGCGGCCGCGCCGGGCACCAAACTGGTGGGGCATCCCATGCCGGCGATGCTGGACCGCTTTAGCTATGACGGTGGTCAGCTTCTCGACGTCGAAAACCACGGCATCGCCGTCGGCTGGTGGATCGACGAATCCTGGCGTCCGCGCGACGGCGCCGGAGTACGCCGTGGCTTCGTCGACGTGCCCATGCTGGTCACCGATGAGAAAAACGCCCCGGTGCTGCTCCATTTCGAGGGGCGCGGCGTCGGCATCTGGGCGGTGGTCGGGCCCGACGTCGGCGTCCTCGAGTACAGCATCGATTTTGGTCCCTTCCGCACCCTTGACCTGCGCACGCGCTGGAGCGCCGGCCTGCATCTGCCGTGGGTCTACCTGCTGGCCACCGATCTCGAAGCGGGCGATCATCGCCTGGAGATGCACCTCAGTGAATCGACTCCGGCCGATCGCGGTTGGCTGCGCATCGCCTGGTTCCTGGTCAATCGCTAAGCTGAGGCGGTGACTGCCTTGTCGATGAAACCAAGGGGGGGGCTCGGCCTCTGTGCATTCCTATTGCTGACCGCCTGCGGACCGGATCCGGCGCGACCGGACGGGCTGACCTTGCCGCCGGACTCGGATACGACTTTCCGCCGCGACACCGGCGGGCCGCTGCGACCCGATCAGGCCGCCTTCGACGTGCAGCATTACGATCTGGCCCTGCAGGTATTGCCGGAGGAACGCGAGATCCATGGGCAGCTGAGCGCGCGCTTCAAGGCTGTGGAGGAACTCGAGCAGGTTGTCCTCGACCTGGATCCGGCGCTGCGGGTTGCCGCCGTGGTCGCTGCCGACGGAGTTGAGCTGGCCTTCCGTCATCAGCAGGGCCTGTTGTTCATCGAACTGCCGGCGGCGGTGGCCGCCGGCGCGGTTTTCGAGCTGACCATCGATTACGGCGGTGTGCCGCGCAGCGCTCCGCGACCGCCCTGGGAGGGCGGCTTCCAATGGGAGCGCACGCCCTCAGGTGAACACTGGATTGCGACCTCGTGTCAGATGGAGGGCGCCGACCTGTGGTGGCCGTGCAAGGATCATCCTTCGGACAAGGCCGAGTCCATGGACTTGCACATCCGCGTACCCGCGCCCTTGGTGGTGGCAAGCAACGGCCGTGCTGCCGGCGTCGATGAGCACGACGATGGCACCCGCACCTTCCACTGGCAGGTGACCACTCCGATCGCCAACTACTGCGTGGCGCTCAACATCGCGCCCTACGTCGAGGTCAGCGCCCCGTTCACAAGCATCGGCGGAGAAGCGATGAAGGTGACCTTTTGGGCGCTGCCCCAGCACCGCGAACAGGCCGCCGGAATCCTGCCGCAATTCCTCGACCACCTGGCCTGGTTCGAACAGCGCCTCGGGCCCTATCCCTTCCGCGCCGACAAATACGGCATCGCCGAAACGCCCCATCTCGGCATGGAGCACCAGAGCATCATTGCTTATGGCAATCGTTTTCAGCCGCACAAGTTCGAGTACGACTGGCTGCACCATCACGAGCTTTCGCACGAGTGGTTCGCCAATCTGGTGACCGCGCCGGACTGGAACGATTTCTGGATTCACGAGGGCTTTGGCTCCTATATGCAGAAGCTCTACATCGAGGAACTGCGCGGCCGTGACGCCTACCGGGAATACCTCGGTGACGTGCGCGGCCAGATCCTCAATGCCAAGGCGGTGGCGCCGCGCGAACCGCGCAGTTCCGGCCAGATGTACTTCGTTTCCCTGGATGCGCCGGTGGGTCAGCGGGTGTCCGACAACGACATCTACTACAAGGGCGAGTGGGTCTTGCACACTCTGCGCTGGCTGATCGGGGACCAAGCCATGTTCCGCGCCCTGCGCCTGATGTGCTACCCGACGGTCGAGTCCGAGTGGGCCACCGACGGCAGCGCCAGCCATTTCATGACCACCGACGATGTGCAGGCGCTATTTGAGCGTGAAAGCGGCATGGACCTGGGCTGGTTCTTCGAGCTCTATCTGCGTCAGCCGCAGCTGCCCGAACTGAAAATCGTGCGCGAGAGCGGACGGCTGCTGGTCGAGTGGCTGGTGCCGGATGGCCAGGTCTGTCTGCTTCCGGTCGAGGTCTTCATCTCCGGTTCGCCCTACCGCTTAGAACTGCCCGGAGGCCGCGGCGAGCTGCAATTGCCGGCCTCTGCCAGTTTCGTTGTTGACCCCTTCGACCGCGTTCTTCGTGTTGGGAACTTGAAATGACCAGGACTCTTTCCTTCCTCGTACTGTTCTGCTTGCTGAGCCTTGGTACCCACGCCTGCGGCGATGCCGAGTCCAGCCCTGAAATCACCCCTGAAGCCGCAGCGACCGCGGTGGTCGAGGCCTGGTTCGCCGCGGTCGCCGCCGGCGACGCCGAGGCCTCCTACGCCCTGGGCAACGCCGCCTTCGCCGAGCGCGAGCGTGAGTGGGGGCCGTCCTTCAGCCATTCCTTCTTCGGCGGCGGCACCAGGGTGGCGGCTTACGAGGTGCAGTCTGCGCAAGCCGGTGACGACGGCTCCATGGAGGTCAGGGTGCGCGCCACCCTCGCTCGCGAAAATGGATCCGAGGACGGCGAGGGCATGACCTTCACCCTCGCCGCTCAAGGTGATGGCTGGCAGATCACCGCCTTGAACTGACCGCGCAAACGCGTTTGAGCTTGACCACGGCGATGGGCTTGAGCTTGACCGCGCCGATGCGGTTCACTGCCGCGGCCGCAGGGCCATCGAGGTCTGCACCGGATAGGCGCAGACGCAGCCCGAACTGGCTTCCGGCAGCAGCACCAGACCGCCGACCGGCAGAATGCTGATCCAGCAGCCGGGGCGCGTGCTTTCGGTCAGTTTGCGCGCGCTGCCGCGCGGGCCGTCGACCAGGCGCACGGTCGGGCAGCTGTTGCGGAAATAGACGCTGCCCGCCGAGGCCGACAAGGTGCCGCAGCCGCCGCGGCGCGGCACGACGAAATCGCCCTGGTCGGCGTGATCCAGGCGCTCGCCGTCGGCCAGCCGATAGACCGCGGGTTCGGCGATAACGCGATCGCCCTGGATGACCGGGTGATGCACCTGCTCGCCGTGATCGCCACCGACACCGGGCCGGTTATTGCCGTGCTCCCTCTGCCACAGCAGGGTGCCGCTGTCGGCACTCCAGCAGCGCACCACGTACCACACCCGGTCCTCGCGGTTGAAGGAACCGACGCTGACCAGCACCCCGTTGGCGGCACAGAGATAGACGATGTGGCGCTCGCCCGCGTCGGGCCACGGCACCCGCCACAACTCGGCTCCGGTGTTGCCGTCGAGCGCGACCATTTCCATGCCTGCCCCGGCGCTCAGCTGCGCCAGGGTGGCGCGGCCACTGGCATGCCTCGCCGTGGTGGTACCCGCTTCGAGAAAGAAGACCCGCCCCTGGTCCGCCGCCAGGCTGGTGTTGAGGATCACGCCGGGACTCTCGTACCACCAGTCGGCCTGGTTGGAGTCCTCCTGGCAGCGCGCCAGGGCGAAACCCTGCAGCACCAGGCTGCACACCAGCGGGCGCGCCTCACCGTACTGCTCGACCACGGCATCCAGGCTCTGCTGGCGGCGGGCCGCGCCGACCGCGGTGCCGCTGCCGTACAGCATGCCGCCTTGTTGCGCCAGCCAACCCCATTCCATGGGTTGCGGGTGGTCGAGCCAGTCGGCCGGCGGCAATTCGAAACGCCGCGTGGGTGCCCCGCTGGCCGCGTCGAAGGCCACCGCCGCGCCGGGCAGTGCGGTCATGACCTCGTCGTCGCCGACCAGCAGATAGCCGCCGTCGAAGGGCATGCCGGTGCGGCTCCAGCCGGGGAGCGAACGCCGCCACAGGGAGGTCCCGTTGTAGGCGTCGACGGCGATCAATTCGTCATTGGCGGGCAGGAACAGACGCCCGGCGCGGCTCACCGGTGGCGCGGTGCGCAGGTGACGATCGACCATGGCCGCCGCGCCCGGACCTCCGAACCACTGTAGTTCGAGTTCTTCATCGACCAGGCGGTCCTCGCTGCAGGCGCTATTGCCGGCGCTGGCGTAGGCGTGCGACCACTGACCGGCGCCCTCTTGCGAAGGGCGCAGCCAGTGGCGATCGGCGACGCTTTCCCCGGAGGCCCCGGTCTCCAAGCGGCGCGATTGGGGGGGGGTGATTTCCCGCCACAGCAAGGCGCCGCGGCCAGGCTGCAGCAGCGGCCCGAAACGGCTGCGCAGCTCAACGGCCTGGGCCGGAGGGATCGGGGAGGTGGTGATCACCAGGTTGGCAAAATCCGGCACCAGGTCCGGGGTCAGATCCTCGGGTATCAACTGCACCTGGTAGCCGAGCGGCAGGAGTTGGCGTACCAGCCTGCGTAGGCCTGGTGCGGTTTCCGCAGAAGTCAGCACCACCAGGCGCCGCCGGTCAGAGAGGAGTGGACCTCTTGCTCCCGAAGCCGGCTTCAGCCACGGCCACAGACCTTGGCCGTCGGCGCCCACTCCGCTCAGCACCACCATGCCGGCGGATTGGGCCAGCCATGCCGACCACTGCGGATGTTGTGACGCGGCGGTGGCCACCCTCTTCAGGATCACAGCGAGACCCGCAGCAGGGGCGTCCGCCCGCGACTCCACGGCGTGCGTATCGAAGGCATGGATGGCGCCTGATTCATCGGCCGCAAAGACCTTCGTTGGCGTGGCTGCCAGTTCGCGCACCCTTCCCGGGCACGGGGTGCTCCACAACAAGGCGCCGTCGGCCGGGTCATACGCCGCCAGCTCGCCACTGCCGGCGGCGTAGAGGCGCGTGCCGGCGAGGATCAGAGCGTCGGCGTGTCCGCAGGGCACCGACCAGAGAATGCACGCCTTGGCGGCGCGGGCGATCGCCGCCAACTCCTCGTCGTACTGGGCGCGTTCCTCATCGCTGGTGGCTGCCTGGCGACGTTTCTCGCACTCGATGCGCCCCTGCTGCAGCAGGGTGAACTTGTTGCGGTCCAGCGCCGACAGGCTGGTGGCGGTCTGCAGATAGGAAAGGAGCGGGCCGACCACCATGCGGCGGCCCTGGAAGGAGGCGATGCGGTCGCGGCTGTGTCCGCCGGCCAGGGCCAGTTCGCCTTGATTGCCGGGGCCGCTGACCAGGTCCTCGCCGGCGACCAGCGCGTAGCTGCCCCCCGGCCCACCGAACTGGCCGAGGAAACTGCCGTCGGCAAGATCGAGGGCGAAGGGGGTGGTGCGGCCGCTGGGAACGTAAAGGCGGTCGCGGCCGAGGAGCAGATAGCCCTGCGGCGACACCGCTTGTTCCAACTTCACGCGCCACACCACCTCGCCGTGCTCAAGGTCGAGCGCGGTGGCCCAACAGCCGTAGGTCGGAAACAGACCGCAGGTGGCGTAGACCTGGCGGCCGTCACTGACCACGCCGGTACGCACCGGCCACGCCGAAATAAGTTGGCCGTTGCTGGGGATGCGCCGTTCGCGCGGGGCGATGCGCCGCCGCCACAACAACTCGCCGTCGCTCTGCTGCAGGCAGTAGACAAAGCCATCGTCGGCGCCAAAAACCAGACGCTCACCGACCAGCACCGGGGCCAGGCGCACCGGAGCCTCGGCGAAATAGCTCCATACTTCACTGCCGTCGGCGGCGTCGAGGCAGTGCACCTGGTTGTCGGCGGAGCTGGCGTAGAACAAGCGCTCGCCCGCCGCCACCACCGGGAAGGTGTGGTCGAAACTGACCCGCGCCTCGAGATGGTCGAGCTTCTGCCATAGGCTGCCCGAGGCCGGGGCGTCCCACGAGGGCCGCGGTGCGGCGGCGGGGTGATGGGTCCAGGCAAGGGTCAGAGGTCCCTGCGGACCATGGGTCACCGCCCCGCTACGCTGGGCATTACCCTGGTAGCTCGGCCAGGCAGGGGCATCCGCCTGGGGCCTGGAACTCGCCGGGACCACCGCCATTGGCCTGGAACTCGCCGGGACCACCGCCAGCAGGGCCAGCAATCCAGCTCGCAGCGGATAATGGGCCATTGGTTCACGGCGGTCGCGGCGGTGTTGCCCCAGCATGATGTCATCCTAGAGTGAAGCTGCCGATGTTGCGCCCCGTGCTCCTCTCCTTCCTGTTCTGTGCCGTTGCGGCGATCACTTCCGCTGCCCTGCCGGCGCAGGAGCGCGCCACGCCGTCGAGCACCGGCGAGAAGCTCGCCCTCGAACAAGGCCGCGCGGCGCTGGCGGCGGGGCGGCACGCCGAGGCCGCCGGCCACTTTTTCTACGCCCTGACGCACAGTGAGGATCCGGCCACGGTGCTCGGCCTGCTGTTGGAAAACGCCCACGGCGACGCCGACGCGGCGCTGTTATGGAGCATCGACCTTGCCGCCTGGCAGGTCGAAGCCAACGGACGCCTGAACCTGCCCGAGGCCTGGCGGGAGTTTTTCTCCACCGAAGAACTTCCCTTCGAGCTGGCCAAGGCGCGCGCGCTGGCGCTGCGCGAAGTGCAACAACGTCTGCGCAAATTGGCCAAGGGGCGCAAGGCTGGCAACCGCATCGAGGTCGAGTGGCTGGAAGATCTGGCGCGGGTGCTGGCCGAGCCTTCTCCGCGTCTGCAGGAAGCCACCGCCGACCTCGGCCCCGAAATCCGCATCGAACCCGCCGATTGGGCGCGCAGCCTCGCCAACCTGAAACGGCTGGCGACTTCCCTGGTGAGTTCGGGCCAGTGGACCGAAGCGGTGCGCGCCGCGCGTGCGCTGCGCGGCCTGGCTACCCAGGCCGGCTTCGGCAAGGACCTGATGGGACCCAAGGCGCCCGATCTGAGCAGCGAGGGTTCCACCGCCAACGACGTCCTGCGGCGCGCGCGCGCGGCCTTGCACGACAAGGAAGGAATGGCTCTGACTCTCGAAGAACTCGAGAGCATGAACCTCGAAGAGCAGCGCGAGCTGACCGTTGAGCGCGCGTCTTTCGGCAAGCCGGCGGTCACCCATTCGCCGCGCGGCTGGTACCGCGTCGAGACCAGTTGCGGCTGGGAAACTCTTTACGGCACCGCCACCACGGTCGAATTGCACCACCAGCGCCTGGTCGGCTGGTATGGGCGCGATCCCTTCGAGAACCGCCCGGGGCTGGTGCGCATCGTGCCCGAAGCGCACGGCCTCGAGGCCGAGGGCACTCCCTACTGGTGGGCGGGCGGTTTCCAGGGTGGCGACACCACCGTGCTGCAGTTCACCATGAGCACCATCCCCGGGCTGGGCCGCGGTCTGACCCACGAACTGACCCACCGCTTCGACGGCGGCATGTACGGCGGGCTGCCCGGATGGCTGAGCGAAGGCCGCGCCTCGTGGACCGCCGGCGCCTACGGTTCGATGCACGACAAGGAGTTCGTCGCCAATCACTGCAGCTTCGGCACCATGGAATCCACCTGGCGCATGGGTTACGGCGGCGAGGCCAAGCTGCGCGAACTGGTCGACGGCAGCCTCGAGGAGTACCGCGACAACTACACAGCCGGCTACGCGCTGTTCATGTTCCTCAACACTTGGAGCGGCGAAGAAGAGGGCGGCGAACAGCTTTTCCACGACCGCCTGCAGAAGTTCATGCAGGAGAAGAAGCGCCTGCGTAACGACCCGATCGAGGTCTTCGAGTACTATTTCGCCGACGGCGAAGACGGCCGTCCGGAAGGATTCGCCGCCTTTGCCGAAGCCTTTCAGGAATACCTCAAAGGCTTTTACTGGAAGGAGCCGGCGGAGTGGCGGGACCGGCGCTACACCCAGTCCACGCCGCCGGGTGATCCGGCGCCGCGCGTCTATGACGAGCCGACCTGGACCTGGTTGCGCTCCAAAGCAGAACCTTTCTTCGGGCAGATCCACGTGCGCCAGGCGGCGCAACTCTTCGCCGAGCTGGGCAAGGCGCGCGAAGCCGTCGACGCCTTCCACTGGTGTCTGCAAGTTGACGAGCCGTCGTTGGACACCTTGTTGCAATTGGAACAGCAACTGCTCGCTGCCGGCAACCCGGACGCCGCCTGGATGGTGCGTCACTGGCCGCGTTTCCGCGCCGCCGCCGGGGTGCCGGTCGTGGCGCCCTTCGCCCGCGATCTCGACGACCTGCGCGCCTTGCTCGACATGCAGGAAGAGGCGGCGCGTGCGCTCGCGGCGAGTTCGCCGCTGAGCGCCGCCGCGCTGGCCGGCGACCGCGACCGCGTGGCCCAACGTCTCGGCTTGCCCGCACTTGAAGATCTGCCCGTGGAGCAACCCGCTGCGCCGCCACCCCTGCACCCTTTTGATGCTCCTACGCGGCTGCTTGGTGCCGCGGGGTGGTCCGAGGTCGGCATGACCGGTCTCGAAGACCGGCGGGTGGCCGGATTGTGGTACCAGGATCCCGGTCTCAGCATGCACGTCGGCCGGCGCGAGGCGCGCGGCGGCACCGGCAAGCTCGACCGCACCGCGCACTGGCGCGATGCGGTGGTGCTGGCCGACCGGTGGTTGGAACCGGGCCGCTATCGCATCCGCTCCCGCGTCGAAGCGACCACCGCCTACATGAGCGGCGGCCTGGTCTTCGGCTGGACGCGCCGCGACCGCAACTTCCGCCTCGGCTTCAGCATGGGCGACTACAACTACGCCATCGGCAAGGAAGAGCATTTCGACGAGATCGACGGCGTGCACTGGAGCCTGACCGGTCTCTATCCGCGCATCGGTTCGAAAAGCGGCACCCTGACCTTCGGCAGCGAACGCAACCATTTCGAGTTGGAGATCCTGGTCGACGGGCCCACCGCCGAGATCTTCATGGATGGCAAGCCGGTGGCCCTGTTCTCGACCGTCGACGGCAGTTCGATCCAGGGACGCATCGGCTACTACACCTCCAACGGCGCGCTCAAGGCCCAGGCCACCAAGGTCCAGCGCCTCGACCGCAGCGCCGCCGCACCCGGCGGCAGCGCCCTTGGGGGGGGGCTGAATCCGCGCCGCCGCGGCGCCGACCGCTGGCGCGACCTGATCGGCCGGCCGGTCACCGATCTGCCGCTGGCGCCCTCAGGCGAAGTGCTGCTGTGGTTCCCCGAGCAGAGCGAGACCAAGCTCGATGGCTTGCAGGACGGCGACTGGTACGAACGCGTGGCCGACGCGATGGACAGCATCCTCGACGTGCTCGACCCGGAACTGCCCTCGCAGGCGCTGTTGATCGTGGTGCCGCCGAGCTTTCCGCAAGCCGACGTGGACGCATTGCGCGAGGACTTCGGCGCCGCAGTCGCAGGCGGCCTTCATTTCGCCCGCCACTTCATGATCGGCCGCATCGAAGAGGACGGACGCACTCTGCGCGGCTGGACCTCGCCGGTCCTCGGATTCATCGATCCGGCAGGGTTTTTGCGCTACGCCCAGCGCCAGAGCCGTTTCAGCAACCGGCTCGACGAGAGCTTGCGCCACTTGATTCTGCAGCACCAGGACCACAGCCGCCCGGGCACCGCCGGTGCCGGCGATTAGTTGCCGCGGCTGCGCCGGCGCTGGCGCGGCCCCTGCACTTCGATCTCGGTGAAGCCGACCGCCGCGGCGCCGAGCTGGCCGCCCTCAACTTCGAGGATCTGCACGCGCAGCTTGCGCAGATTGCGCGCTTCCGGAAACCTGACCTCGGTCTTGCTGCGGTAGTGCGGGTCGACCTCGACCTCGATCGGATCGTCGCGGTCGAGCCAGATGCGCAAGCGCTTGGCGCGCGGGTTGTTCTGCTGCTCGGCGGTGATCGTGCGCGCGTGTGAGAACAGCAGCTTGTCGGCCTTGACCGCACGGCGCAATTCGACCGAGATCTCGGGCGCCTGGTCGTTGGGCGCGCACACCCAGCGCGAGTAGTAACGGTTGTCGGCGACCATCTGGGGGTTGCCGCCCGAACTCGCGGTCACGCTCGGCTGATTGCGCGGCACCAGATTGCGGCGTGCGTCGGTCGGATAGGAACTGATGTTGCTGGCGGTGGTCTCATCGATTTCGACCAGGGCGATGCCGGATCGCAGACGCGCGTTGCCGTCGCACAGAGCCACCGCGCGCATTTCCCAGGTACCGGTCTTCTCGAAGACGTAACGGCCGGAGTAGCGCACCGTCGAGGTGGGTTCTTCCGGCGGCAAGCTGTTGTAGACCATGGTCCATTCGCCCTGCGGCTGCCGTGCCCAGTATTCGACTTCGGTGATCTGGTGGGTCTCGAGTGCCGCCTGGTCGATCCGGTGCACCCAGAAACTTGCCGGCGAGCCGGTGATCACGTGCAGTTCCATCGGTCCGGCCTTGGGATCGGACTTGGTCAGGCGCTTTTTCTTGCGCCCGTGCGGATCGGTCACCGCGGCGCGCGTGGCGCGTTCCAGAAACAGCACCGCGAAGCAGGTCGCGGATTGCGAGCGGCCCCATGGGTCGGACCAGCCGCCTTCTTTGTCCTGGTTGTTCAAAATGACCTCGGCGCCTTCCCAGTACCACTCGTAGTGACCGATCGACTCGATGTCGAGAACCGAAC
The DNA here is from genome assembly GCA_021776925.1 of Planctomycetota bacterium. Classification (GTDB taxonomy): domain Bacteria; phylum Planctomycetota; class UBA1135; order UBA1135; family UBA1135; genus JAJFFB01. Next base: position 48,690 of record JAJFFB010000042.1, read on the forward strand.
CCACACGTTCGACTCCGTAGAGGTAGTAGTACAGCCAGTTGCGGCCGACGCGCGGATTTCCAGAGACCGACCAATACTGGGTCAGCCAGTTGAGTCCGTAGTCGATCTGCTTGTCGATCTTCGAGGCGAGGCGTGAATCCAGGCGGTCGCCCAGGCCCTTGCGGCAGATCATCAAGGTGGCGATCCCAGCCACGGTCATCGATCCGGTGTCGCGTTTCGGGTTGACCGGCCGGTAGGAGAAACCGGCGATGTCGCGCCTGTTGCCGTATTTCTCGGTCAGCTTGACCTCGACCTTCTGTTGCTTCAATTGATGATCCAACACTCCATTGGCGAGGTTGACCCACACCTTTTGCGGAACTTCCAGTCCGCTCTCCGCGGCGGCGCGCAGGCCGAGGGCGGCGAATTGGGTGCACGATAGATCCGGATTGCCATGGGGATATCCCCAGGTGCCGGAACTGCGGCTCTGCCAGCTGATCAGATCACCGAGCAGCTCTTCCATCCACGGCAAGTACTCATCGTTATGCAGCGCTTCCAAGGCCATCATGTGGCAGCCGATCGAATAAGTGCGCGCGGTCGCGCTTTCGCCCAGGTAGGCCAGGCCTTCGAGGATCGCCGGATGACGCGGCGACACTCCGCTCTTGGCCAGAGTGTAGATCGCCAGCGCTGTGGTGCCATTGCGATAGCCGCCCTGATCCTGGCCCCAGGAACCATCGAGCAACTGGCGCTCGAGCAGCCACTTGACGCCACGATCGATGGCCGTGTTGATCTGATCCTGGGTGACGTGCTCCCAGCGCTGCAGCTGGAAGCCCCAGGCGCCGCCGCCGTTGTTGACCTTGACCAATAGGTGGTTGTTGCCGGGTTTCAGGCTGAGGAAAACCGACTCGTCTTTGGGGTTGACGCCACGGCCGATGGTGCGGCTGAGCAGCATTTCGCCGTTGAGCCACAGGGCCACGCCGTCGTCGCTGCCGAAAGTCACCTTGAGCAGGGTCGCGGCGCTGGTGTGCACCTGACGGTAGAGATAGGCCACCGCCTGCTCGTTCCAGCCGGTGACCCTGGCCGGTGCGGTCAGCACCTTGGCGAACTCGATCACGCCGACGTCGGCGGCGGTCGCCGGACCGGCCGGCGCGCCGATCGGCTTCCAGGCGAAACGCGCCTTGCCCTTGCCGGTGTACTCGTCTTGCAGCGCAGGCCACTGCTTGCCGGGCTTCATCTTGCGCAGGCTCTTTTCCGGCTTGTGCTCGGGAGTGACGTCGGTGTGCCCCTTGGGATGATCGAAAGGGCCAGCGGCATACCACGGCCCCCAGGTGACACCTGCGGAGGGGTCCTGGGCCGGAAGCCGAGCGGCCAGTACCGCGAAAAGGACCGCGGTAGCCAGGGTCAGCGGGGAATTGGGTGCAGCCAGAGCCAGACGGCGGCGCAGCGGCGGCCGTGGGGGGGGTGGAGGGCAGACCATCGGAACCGCTCTGCATTCTATGCAGGATTTTCTGACCTTGGAGCTTTCTCTCAAGACCGCGCCGAGTCGGTACGCAAAGGGTGTGACATGAGTCGTCCCTCCCGCTACCGCCTCACCGCGACCGCCGACCGGCGCCGCGGGGTCGCCGACCAGGCGGGTGCGGCGGTGCTAACGGGACGGGGGGAGAGCCGCTGGCTCGCCCATCCGTCCACTCGTAGTTGGTTCGACGAGTTGGATCAAGTCGCGGTGATGGACACCGAAACGGATCCCCTGGGTGGCTTTCAACGAAGCCCGCCTGGGAGGCTGAGGATGCGCCGGGGTCCCGGTCCATAGGGGGGATGGGCTGGATTCCGTTGAGTCCCGCTCGCCGGGGCTCGCTCCAAGCTAGGATCCACAGGGTCGGCAATACGCTGCCGGCCCTGTTTTCATGCGTGGACTGCTGCTGCTCGTCGCCTTCGCCGGCCTGCTGATCTGGTGGGTGCTGCCTCCCTCACCTCCTGGACCAGCAGAATGGGTGCGTGATCTGACCGCCGACCTGATCGCGACCGCCGATGCGGACCTGGACAAGGACCAGGTATTCGCAGCGTGGGCGGCGCATTTGCGGCCGCTGGTTCCGCGCTATGCCCGCATGGAAACCGGCAACGTGCGCGTGCGCCGCGAAATGCAGCGCTTCTACGATCGCGTCATGCACGACCCCGAGGCGGTCCTGGCCGGCATTCAGGTGCGTCTGTTGAACCAAGAAGAGGTGCGCCGCGGCGACCGTTTCGAAGGCGCCGAGAAATTGCACCGAGTCGGGTTGCTGCTGCCGGCTGCGGGGCTGATGGGCGCGGAATATTGGAGTCTCGACCTGGGACTTTTCCAACGCCACTGGATGGTGCTGCGGGCGCCCGATAAAGGCAGCGCGCCGCCACCGGGATTCGGTGACGGCGCGACCGGAGGCTGATCCGACCGCAGTCTGATGCGGGTGGGGAAGCCGCTCAGGATCAGCACCAGGGCGAAACGCCCGGTATCAGACGAAACGCGTGACGCCGGGGCGGGCCACCCCTGGATCGGGCAGTTCGTTGATCCAGGCGTAGGCCGGCGGAGTCAGATCGAGCTGCGACTGATAGGCCTGCTCCCAGGTCACGGTCTGGCCGGAGTAGGCCGACATGCGCGCCATCAGCGCGAGCATCGTCGACTTGATCATGTAGTCGCCGTTGTTGATCGGCGTGTCGTTGCGGATCGCCTCGAACAGCGCGTTGTGCTCGTTCTGGTACATGTCGTCGGGGCCGTCGCCGCGCCAGCGCCACTTGTTCTCGCCCTGGATGCGGTGGTGCTGCAGCGCGGCGGTTCCCTTGGTGCCGAAAGCGTAGTCCGACACGTCGTGGGAGGTGCCGTTCATCTGCCGGCAGCTGCTGAAACCGCGCACGCCGTTGGCCCATTCATAGACCGAGTTGAAGTGGTCGTAGACGGTGCCGTACTTAGGGTCAGTGCGCACGATGCGGCCGCCGCTGGCGGTGACCTTGGCGGGGGCTGCGTCGCCCATCGCCCACAGCATCTTGTCAAGGCTATGGATGTGCTGCTCGGCGATGTGGTCGCCCGACAGCCACGGGAAGTACAGCCAGTTGCGCATCTGGTACTCCATCTCACTCCATTCCGGCTTGTGCCCGCGGTGCCATAGACCGCCGGTGTTGTAGGTGCACTGCAGCGCGGTGATCTCGCCGATGTCGCCGCTGTGAATGCGCTCGAAGGTCGCCTTCTTGGCGAACTGGTAGCGGTAGCACAGGCCGGAAACCAGTGACAAGCGCTTTTCGGCGGCGCGCTTGCACGCCGCCTCGATGCGGCGCAGGCCGGGGGCGTCGACCGCGACCGGTTTTTCGACGAAGAGGTGTTTGCCCTGTTCGACCGCGTATTCGACGTGCAGCGGACGGAAGTGTGGCGAGGTCGCGAGCAGCACCACGTCGACCTGGTCGATGACCTGGCGGTAGGCGTCAAAGCCGGTGAAGCGGCGCTCAGGTGATACGTCGATCTTGCCGGCGAGGTCACCGGCCTTTTCCAGATTGGCCAGGCTGTTCTCCAGCATGTCGGAGAAGGCATCGCCCATCGCCCACAGCTTGACGTCGGGGTCGGCGCGCAAGGCGTTGGCGGCGGCGCCGGTGCCGCGTCCGCCGCAGCCGATCAGGCCGATCCTGAGGGAGTCATTGGTGCCGCTGTGGGCCATTCTCGACCAGCCCGGCAGGGTGGTCGCCAGGGGCAGCGCGGCGCCCAGGCGCAGCATGCTGCGGCGGCTGGGATAGGGGGCGGAGGAATCGTTTGGGGACATGGTTGTTGGAAGATTTCGACGCGGGACCTGCGGAGGACGGAAGCACCAAGCCTATCACCGGTGCGGGAAATTCGGGCTGCGCCAACTCCACCGCGCTCCCTCGGCATCCAGGCCGCGCAGCAGGAAGGACGCGCCTTCAAAGGAGGGCAGAAGCTCGCGGACACCCGCACCGCCGAGCACGCAGGCGGCCGAAGCGAGCGCGTCGGCCTGCGTCGCACTGGCCGCCACTACACTGGCGGCGACGCGCGTCTGCACCCCGAGACCGGTGGCTGGATCGAGGATGTGGGAGTAGTTGCGGCCGTCGATCTCAACGCGCTGGTAGAGATCGCCGGAGGTCGCCACCGCGCAACGCGCCAGGCGCAGCCGGAGGGCAGCGGAAGCGGTGGCCGGGAAGGGATCGGCGAGTTCCACCCACCAGCCGTCCTCGCCGGGCGGTGGGTCGCCGAGGGCGAGGTCGCCCCCGCCATCGACGAGCGCGCGCGGGCATCCGGCCAGGCGCAGCGCGAGCAGCGCCTGGTCCAGCGCGTAGCCCTTGGCGATTCCGCCCAGATCCAGGCGCGTACCGCGGTGTTCGAGACGCGCGCGCGGTGGGTCGCCGGTCAGGCTCAGGTGCTGCCAGCCGCAAGTGGCGAGCGCGGCCTGCAGGCGGTCGGCGCGCGGCAGACTTTCTTGGCGGCGTGACCGTCGCCACAAGCGCACGCAAGCGCCCAGGGTGGGATCAAAAGCGCCCGTGGTGGCCGCGGCCCAGTGCTTGGCGGCCTTGAGCACCGCCCATAGATCGGGAGAGACGGGGACGGCTGCCGCAGCGCCAGCGCGGTCGGAAAGCTGGTTCAACTCACTCGCGGGCAGATAGTCCGACAGCATCTGGTCGAGGGCGGCAATCTTCGCAAAGGCCTGTGCCGCAGCGGCGTCGGCCTGGCCAGCTGCGGCGGCGTAGCACACCACGCGGAAGGTGGTGCCCATGTGCGCCTGCTGAAATTCATAGCGTTGCAGAGTTGCACCCGCGCCAGCATCAGGCGCGCGCGGCGCGGCGAGGCCGCAGCCGCCGAGCGCCAAGAAAAGCACGGAACGGCGCGCCAGGGACATGGATTGCTTGACTCGTCCGGTATCCTGCGTGACCGGCCGGGTGCGGATCTGTATACCCGGTCCCACGCATGCGCGTCCACCCCGCTTCTCTTCGTCGTTCCGCCGCCGCCGCCATCCTGGCAGCGGCCGCCTGTGGTCTGGCCCAGCCCGCTCCTCTGGCCGCACAGGATCCGGAAGCGGCCGCCGCTGCGCCCGTTCCAAATGGAGATGCAACCGCAGTTCCGCCGGCGCAGGAGCCAGTCGCAGAACCACAAGAACCGGTGGCTCAGAGCGTCGCCGGGGTCTACCCAGACATGCCTCCGGGGCGGCCGCCACTCCTCGAGATCAAGGCTGCGGTGGCCCGCAAGGCCGAAGAAATGAAGCCCTACCAGGACCGCATCCTGGGCACCAAGGTCACCTTCGAGATGCTGCCGATCGCCGGCGGCGAATTCCTGCTCGGCAGCCCGCAGGCCGAAGACGACCGCGGCCCCGACGAAGGCCCGCAGGTGCAGGTGCGCATCGAGCCCTTCTGGATGGGCAAGTACGAGGTCACCTGGCAGGAGTACCACGCCTTCCAGTTCAAACTTGATCAGCAGGCGCGCGACAAGGGGCAGGCCGAGGCGCTCCCGCAGGATGCCTGGGCCGACGCCGTTTCGCGCCCCACGCCGCCCTACGTGCCGATGGATTTCGGCATGGGTATCGAGGGCTGCCCGGCGGTGTGCATGACCCAGCTCGCCGCGATGAAATATTGCAAGTGGCTGTCGATGAAGACCGGCCGTTTCTATCGTCTGCCCACCGAGGCCGAATGGGAATACGCCTGCCGCGCCGGCACCACCACGGCCTACAGCTTCGGTGACGACCCCGCGGACCTCGACGATTACGCCTGGCACTTCGACAACGCCGACGACCAGTACCAGAAGGTCGGCCAGAAGAAGCCCAACCCTTGGGGCCTGTACGACATGCACGGCAACGTGTCCGAGTGGGTCATGGATGGCTACGACAAGGGTTGGTACAAGCGCCTGGTGCGGCGCACCGACGGCGGCAGCAAGGCCGTCCTCCAGACCTTGAACAGGGCGCAAAAGCTCTACCCTCGAGTGGTCCGCGGTGGCTCCTGGGACGACGATCCCGAGCGGTTGCGCTCGGCCGCGCGCCGCGCCTCGAAGAAGGGTTGGAAGATCCAGGACCCGCAACTGCCGAAGAGCATCTGGTACCTCACCGACGCCCCCTTCGTCGGCTTCCGCGTCGTCCGCCCGCAGGTCGAGCCCAGTCCTGAAGAGATGGCCCGTTACTGGGACACCGATCTTGAAGACGTGCTCGAAATCCAGATGAAGCAGCGCCAGGGCGGGCGCTGAGCTCCACGCCCCCGGTCTTTTTGAACCGCCCCACCCCCCCCTTGTTAACCTGAACGCCATGTCGCGATTCCTCCCTGAACGCCGTCAATTCCTCCAACAGGGTTCGGCCGCCGCCCTCGGCGCCGGCATGATCCTGCCGCACGCTGCCTCCGCCCTCGGAGCACGGGACGGTCGCCTCGACACCCTGCGCATCGGTCTCATCGGCTGCGGTGGGCGCGGCACCGGCGCCGCCAGCGAGGCGCTTTCCACCGCCGGCGAGGTGCGCCTGGTCGGCATGGCCGATGCCTTTTCCGACCGCCTCGAAGGTGCCCTGGGCCAGCTGGAAAAAGGCCACGGCGCCAAGGTCGACGTGCCCGAGAGCCGCCGCTTCGTCGGCTTCGACGCCTATCGGCAACTGCTCGCTCTCGACCTCGACGTGGTGGTGATCGCCACCCCGCCGGGCTTCCGCCCGATCCATTTCGAACACGCGATCGAGCGCGGCTGCCACGTCTTCATGGAGAAGCCGGTGGCGGTCGACGGCCCCGGCGTGCGCAAGGTGCTGGCCGCGGCCCAGCGCGCCAAGGAGAAGAACCTCAAGGTCGGCGTGGGGCTGCAGCGCCACCATGACCGGCGCTACCAGGAGACCATCCAACGCCTGCAGGCCGGCGCGATCGGCGCCATCCGTCTGCTGCGCGTCTACTGGAACAGCAGCGGCGTGTGGGTGCGCCCGCGCCAGCCCGGCCAGACCGAGATGGAGTACCAGATGCGCAACTGGTATTACTTCAACTGGCTGTGCGGCGACCACATCACCGAGCAGCACATTCACAACCTCGACGTCGGCAACTGGGTCATGAACGGCTATCCGGCCCGGGCCCAGGGCCAGGGCGGGCGCCAGGTACGCACCGGCATCGACCACGGCGAGATCTACGACCACCACATGGTCGAGTACACCTACGCCGACGGCACCACGATGCTGTCACAGTGCCGCCACATCCGTGACACCTGGACCCAGGTCAACGAATTCGCCAGCGGCGCCGATGGCCACTGCAACATTGGCAGCGGCCAGATTGAGCGCGGCGACGGCGAGAAGTGGCGCTTCCGCGAAGAGCGCGGCGACGCCTACCAGGTCGAGCACGACGTGCTATTTGCCGCCATCCGCAATGACCAGCCGCACAACGAAGCCGAAAACGGCGCCAAGAGCACGCTGACTTCGATCCTCGGCCGCATGGCGACCTACTCCGGCCAGGTGGTGACCTGGGAGCAGGCGCTCAACTCCGAGATCGCCCTGGTTCCAGCGCGTTATGCCTTCGATGCAGACCCGCCGACCCTGCCCGGAGCCGACGGCCGCTATGCCGTTCCGATGCCTGGCAGCACGCAACCCTTCTAGCCTGGCTCTTCCTTCCAGCCTCGCCCCATCTTCCAGCCCCGCCCCATCTACCAGCCCCAAGCGTCCTCGACGATGAGCCACAAGATCCTGTTCGTGACCCTGTCCACCCTGCTGCTCGCGGCCCTCGCCGGGCCGCTGCTGCCCGGCACTTCGACTTCGCTCCTTGCCCAGGAGCCGGAGCACGTTGAAGAAGAAACGCCGCTGCAGCAGAACATGTCGGTGATCAACAAAGGCATGCGCAAGCTGCGCCGCGGCCTGCGCAAGGCCGAGAGCCTGCCCGCAGCCCTGCCGGTAATCCTTGAAATGCAGGCCGCGGCGCACTTCTGCAAGACTGAAACCCCGCCGCTGGCGGCACGCCTGGAGGGCGACGAAAAAGCCTCCTTCATCCAGGGATACCGCCTGCAGGTCATCGGACTTCAGCGTCTGATGCTCGACTTGGAGAGCGCGGTGGTCGAGGGCAACATGGAACAAGCGCAGGCGGTCTATCAGCAGATGAAGGCCACCGAAGACGAGGGCCACGAGATCTACACCGAAGACGAGGAATAGCTCGGTCCGGCCCACTGCTCTGCGCACGCCCTTTCTTTCCCTGAGCCTGGTTGCGGCCCGGCAGGCGCTGGCCGACCGCGGTGTGCGCAGTGGGCACGCCGACCGCTTGCGCCGGGCACTGCTGTTCGGGCGGCTGCCTGCGCATGCGGGCAACCGTCGGCATCCGCTCCCGGCGGGCTTGTGCGAGGAGCTGGAGCAGGAGTACTGCTGGGTATCGATGCGCTCAGAGCAGCAGGTCGCGGCCGCCGACGGATCACTCAAGCACCTGTTACGGCTGCACGACGGCGAAGCGATCGAGGCGGTCGCGCTGCCCGGAACCACGGCGCCTTCGGCGTGCTTGTCGAGCCAGGTCGGTTGTGCGGTGGCGTGCACTTTCTGCGCATCGGGTCTGCACGGCGTAGTGCGCAACCTGCACGCCCACGAGTTTCTCGAGCAGGTGGTGCTGCTGCGTCGCGCCCGCCCGTTGCGGCGGCTGGTGTTGATGGGGGCGGGCGAACCGACCCACAACCTGGGCAACCTCGCCAACGCGCTCGAGGTCCTGCGCAACGAAGGCGAAATCGGTCCGCGTCACGTGATGGTGTCGACGGTCGGCCCGGCAGCGGCCATTCAGCGGCTGGCCGAGTTGGGGCGGCGCTTCACCCTGGCGCTTTCCCTGCACGCGCTGGATCAGGAGCTGCGGGCGCAGCTGATCCCGACCCAGGCTCACGTCGCGCCGCTCGACTTGCTGCAGGCCGCCGACGCCTACGCCGCGCGCAGTGGCCGAGCCTACCAATTGGAGTGGGTGCTGCTCGGCGGCGTCAATGACTCGAACGCGCAGGCCCGCGATCTTGCCGCGGCCCTGCGCGGTCGCCGCGTGCACGTCAGTCTGATCCGTTGGAATCCAGTTGCCGAGCTGGATCAGCTGCAGCCGTCGGGCGTCGCCCAGGCCGAGGCCTTTGCCGCGCGGCTGCACGGGGCCGGAGTCTCGTGCCGATTGCGCCTGACGGTGGGTGGCGACAGCGACGCCGCCTGCGGCCAGTTACGCCGCCGGGCTCAGCTGGCGTAGGGCTGCTTGCGCGCGTGCGGCGTGTAGGCGAGGATGCGCCCGAGGGTTTCGGTCATCTGCTCGCGCAGGGTGATCAGGTCGACCTGGCCCTTGTCGAGCAGGAACTCCGAGCGCTGGAAGCCTTCGGGGAGATCCTGGCGGATGGTGTTCTTGATCACCCGCGGACCGGCAAAACCGATCAAGGCCTTGGGCTCGGCGATCATCACGTCGCAGACACTGGCGAAGGACGCGGTCACGCCGCCGGTGGTGGGGTTGGTCAGCACCGAAATCGAGAAGCCGCCGTTGTGCCGATAGTGCTGCAGGGCGGCGCAGGTCTTGGCCATCTGCATCAGCGAGATCGCGCCCTCGTGCATGCGCGCGCCGCCGCTGGCGGAGAAGATCACGATCGGCAGTTTTTTCTCTTCGGCGAGTTCGATCGCGCGCGCCAGTTTTTCGCCGACCACCTCGCCCATCGAACCGCCCATGAAGGAGAAGTCGAGCACCGCCAGCACCACCGGGTGGTCGGCGATGCGGCAGGTGCCGGCGAAGCAGGCGTCGGCCTGGCCGGTTTTCTCCTGAGCCAGCACGAGCTTCTCGGCGTAGGGGATGGTGTCGACGAAGTCGAGGCGGTCACGCGGCTGCAGATCGGTGAACTCTTCCTCGAAGGTGCCGGGGTCGGCGGTGATCTCGATGCGCCGGCGCCCGCTGACGGTGTGATGGAAACCACACTTCGGGCACACGTGGAGCTTTTCGGCCAGCTCCTTGGTGTAGATCAAGGCTCCGCAGTCCTTGCACTTGGACCACAAACCTCCGGGCATGTCCCGTTTTCTGCGCAGGCGTCCCCAGGCCATGTGCTCCAGTCTACCCGTGCGCCCTCAGGCCCGGTGCAGCGGCCCGCGTGCGCGCGCAGGCGGGGTGCTGCTCAGAACATGTCGGGGCACCACGGCGACGGCCCGGCGAAGGCCATCGTGGCGAGGGCCAGGGCCTCGGGGGGGCCCTCGATCAGTCCGCGGCGGGCGAGTTCTTCGGCGCTGGCGAAAGCGGTATACAAGGCGGCCATGCCGCGGACGTCGGCGCGCAGGGGGGGGCTGGAGCCGGCCTCGTTGAGGCGCTCACAGTGCCCGCGGCCGCCACTCAGACGCAGCAGGAAATCTCCCTGGTTGGCGGGCAGCAGCGGGTCGTCGAGGTGAACGCTGAACTCCAGCTCAAGGCCGGCGGGAAAGCCGCGTGCGGCGATTGCGCCGGGCAGATCGAGGATGCGTGTCATCCACAACTCGCGCACGCGCATGGCGCCGCGCGTTTCGGGCAGAGCCAGCACCAGTGGGTGGTGCGGCGCCAGCGGCAGAGTCACGCTTTCGGCCATGGCGCCATAGCCGCCAAGGAAGTCGAGCAGCGCGGTCATGGCTTCGGCGTCGGCGGCCTCAAGCCCCATGACCTCGATCGCGTGGCGCTCCTGCTGCTGGGTCACCTGGCGCAGCGCGATCCAGCCGCGCAGCTTGTGCTCCTGGTCGTGGAACTGGAAGGTGCGCACCGGGCCCAGACGCGAACGCAGGATGCGGTTCCAGATGTAGTCGCCGCGGTCGAGGTGGCCGTTGCGTGCCGGAGCCAGGTCGCGGTAGAGATCGCGCAAATCGCGAGTGGCGTGGGCATCGAGCGCCTTGGGCAGGGCGGCATTGGCAGCTGCGTCGAGGCGGCTGAGGTGCAGGGCGTGGCGGCCACGCGGAATCCGGGTGAGTTCGAGTTCGATGCTGGGCAGGGTGCCGGCGACCTCGTAGCCGACGCTGCGATACAGCGGCTGGGTCGACGGGTAGAGCGTCGAGATCGGCGCCATGGGCGCCATTTCGCGCACGCTTTCCTCCATCAGCGTGCGGCCGAGCCCGCGGCCGCGGTATTCGGGGCGCACCGTGACTCCGGCGAGGCCGACCATCGGCACCGCCCGCCCGCCGAAAAACTGCCCCATCGGCAGCAGGATCGAAGTCGCGGCGAAGCGGCCGTCGACTTCGATCACGCGGATGAAGTCGGCGCCCACCTGTTCGACCCACGCCGGGATGCCGTCGGTGGAGGTGGCGAAGGCCTCGGCGATCGCGCGGGCGTGGTCCTCGGCGTCGCGGCCGGGGTCGTAGACGCGGTAGCCGCGGGCGTGGTCCATCTCGATCAGGTCGTGGCCAGCGCGCTTTCGGCCTGCTCGCGCAACTCGGCGAGCGCGGCTGCCATGTCGGTGGCGCGGAACAGGAAAGTGCCGGCGACGAGGACGTTGGCGCCGGCTTCGGCGCAGGCGGGACCGGTCGCGGCGGTGACGCCGCCGTCCATCTGGATGTCACCCTGATAGCCCCAGGAGCGCAGCGCGCGCACCTTGTCGAGGACCTCGGGGAGGAAGCTCTGGCCGCCGAAACCGGCGTGCACCGACATCACCAGGATCAGATCGATGCGCTCGAGAAAGGGCTTCAGGTCGTCGACCGGGCACGGCGGGTTGACCGCCACGCCGACCGGGCAGCCGGTGTCGCGGAAGGCCTCGAGGGTGGCGTCGAAATCGGATTGGGCGGCCTCGTAGTGGAAGGTGAGCAGATCGGCGCCGGCGTCGGCGTAGCGCTGGGCCCAGGCGCCCGGGTCTTCGATCATCAGGTGCACGTCGAGCGGCCGCTGCGCGACCTTTTTGATCGACTCGATGACGGGCGGTCCGAGCGACAGGTTGGGTACGAAATGGCCGTCCATGACGTCGACGTGGTGCCAGTCGGCGCCGGCCTGCTCGGCGCGGGCCAGTTCCTCGCCGAGGCGGTGGAAGTCGCAGGCGAGCAGCGACGGGGCAATGCGCACGGGCAGGGACATCGCCGGCATTCTACGCCTTTGCTGACCCCTTTCAGCGGCCAAGCGTGTTGTTGCAGGAGTCCGCGTGGAACCCGTGTTCCCGCTCTCCCTGAAAACAACACCACAGCAATCCACCGCAAACATGCGCCTCTCCCTCCCCTCTGCCGTCTTGTTCGGCTTGATCTCGGCTTCCCTGCCGGCCGCCCAAGGGCAGCCCGGCGCCGGCAGCCCCCAACTTCACCCGCTGTTCGCCCCGCCGCCTTCCGGCTCGGGGGCGGCGCTGTACGCCGACCAGGCGGCGGTGCTGCAGCGCAACGTGGTCCTCGACCTCGAGCTGCTCGGCAGCAACGACGCCGGCGAGCTGCGGCCTGAGGACGGCGTGCTGATCAACCTCTTCGACGGCGTCGAATTCGTCGGCCGCTTCCAGGGTTATCAGCCGATCCATGACGGCGGCTACGTGGCCGAATTCGCGCTGCAAGGCGTGGATCACGGTTTCGCCTTTTTCTCGGTCATGGACGAGGCGGTGGTTGCCACCGTGCGCGCCGACGGTGAGCTCTACAAGGTGAATTACGTCGGCGGCGGTACGCACACGGTCTCCCACATCGACGAGAGCCTGGAGCCCGCCTGTGGCACCGACCAGGGCTTCTCGGTCGGCGCTGGCGGTCAGGCCGGTCATGGCACCCCGCCGGGCTCCGGCGGCCGTTTCATCGATCACGAGATCGACGTCATGGTGCTCTACACCGATGACGCGCGCGCCAGCAACGGCGGCAGCAGCGGCATCAACGCGCTGATCAACCTCGCCATCTTCGAGACCAACAAGGGCTTCAGCCAGTCCGACGTCGCCTCGCGCTACATGCTGGTGCACACCGAAGAAGTGGCCTACGCCGAGACCGGCGATGAGGTCACGCTGCTCAGCCGCCTGCGCGGGACCGCCGACGGTTTCCTCGATGAGATCCACGCCTTGCGCGACGCCTACGGCGCCGACCTGGTCTCGTGCATCTACGACAGCGGTTCCTACTGCGGCGTGGGCTACCTGATGACCACGCTGTCGACGACCTTCGAGTCGAGCGCCTTCAACGTGGTGCGCGACAGCTGCGCCACCGGCTACTACAGCTTCGGCCACGAATGCGGCCACAACAGCGGCAGTGCCCACGACACCGCCAACGCCGGTTCGGCGGTGTTCAGCTACTCCTACGGCTGGCGCACCAGCGACAGCGCCTACCGCACGGTGATGGCCTACGCTCCGGGTTCCCGCATCCTGTTCTGGTCCAACCCCGACAAGGTCGCGCCCAACGGTCTGGTGCTCGGCACTACCACCGACGACAACGCGCGTTCGCAGAACGACGTCGCCACCACGGTTTCGGCGTTCCGCTCCAGCGTCGACTATGGGCACCGCGTACTGACCCAGATGAACAGCAACAACGGCTTCGCCGGCAACATGTTCAATCTCACGCCGAAGACCGACGTCGAGGTCTGGGCGCTGGCGGTCAACACTTCATCGACCGGCACCGAGAGCTTCGACGTGTGGGTGCGCGAAGGCGGCTACCAGGGTTATGAGAGCAATTCCGCCGCGTGGGAACTGTGGGGCTCGTACACGCGCACGACCTGCGCCGGCACCGACGGCTACACCTACATCTACCCCGGTACGCGCCAGTTCGACGGCGACACCACCTACGGCGTCTACATCGACATGACCACGCAACCGACCAGTGGCAGCACCTTCCGCTACACCAATGGCGCGGCGCAGTCGTGGGAGAACAACTTCCTGCGCGTCGAAACCGGCATTGGCAAGGGTGCGGGCTTCGCCGGCAGCACGATTGCCGACCGCCAGTGGAACGGCGCGCTCTACTACCGCGGCGCCACCGGCCAGGTCGCCCTGTCGACCACCTTCGCCAGCAACAACGGTTTCGCCGGCAACATGTTCGACCTGGAAGTTGCGAATAGCGTCACCGTGCACAGTTTCGACGTCAACATCGACAGCACCGCCGGTGCGGGCACCGCCCACGTCGATGTGTGGATGCGCACCGGCTCCTACGTCGGTCACGAGGACGACTCCAACGACTGGACCTACCTCGGCACCGATCTGGCCACCGTCGCCGCCGGCAGCGACAACTCCACCCGCGTCGCGGTGGGGGACGTCAACCTCAGCGCCGGCACCACCTACGCCTTCTACTTCAACCTGGCGAGCTACCCCAGCGGGCAGATCATGCGCTACACCAACGCCGCCGGCGGCGAGGTGTTCGAGAACTCCGACCTGCGCATCGGCCCAGGTGTCGGCACCACCGGCGAGGCATTCACCGGCGGCACCATCTCCAACCGCATCTGGAACGGACGCATCCATTACTCCGGCAACCACAGCGGACCGCACCTGTGGATGGCCGACCTGCAAGGCGATGCGACCAACTTCGTGCACATGGCCGGCTGCGTGCCCGGCGCTCAGCAGTGGGCCTCGTGGTCGGTTGCCGGTGGCGGTCCGCAGGGCTCGCCCTGGGGCACGGTCTACCTCAGCAATCCCTACTTCACCCTGCCGCCGATCGCCGCGGATGGCAACGGCAACGCCACCCTCTCGACCTACAGCCCGCCGGCCGCCTCCGGCCGCCAGGTCTGGGTGCAGTCGCTCGACGCCGGCAACCTGAGCTTGACCAACGGGGCGACCCTGGTCATTCAGTGAACCTCTCCTGAAACGGGCCCGCAAGGGCCGCGCGGGCCTCTTCCGGCAGGAAGGGGCCCGCTTCTGGTTGAGGGTAGAATCCTGGCATGAAACTGCCTCCTCTGCTGCAGCAGTTCGCCAATTACTGGGAGAAGAACCCGGCGCTGGGTTCGGTGGTGGCGCTGGTCGCGGTCGCGGTCCTGCTGCTGATCCTGCGCAAGAGCATCAAGTTCTTCGTCGTGCTGATCCTGCTCGGGGTGGTGGCGATCCTGGCCTCCTATTTCTTTTATGGTCCGGACAAGACCAACAAGGCCATTCGCGAGGGAACCCAGCAGGCGGCCGAACGCGGCAAGGATCTGCTGGAGAGGGCCCGCGAAAACGGCGAGGAAGAGGCCCCGATGGAAGAAGGGCAGCCGGCGGGCGGATAAACAACTTGATGGGATTGTTTTCGGATCGCGCGGCGGAGGTTTGCGCGGATTGGCCAACGCCTGGGCTTGGAATCAGTATGATATCTATGTGATATCACTTTGGTATCGCATGTCCCATCCTAGCCATGATCCAGGAACGCTCACTGACGGTTCGCTCCGGCCTGCCGATCCTCATTTTCGTTGTGCCCTTGTGGTTCGCCGGCGCCATTGCCAGTTTCGTCATGGCGGCCAACTTCCGCGACGACTTCAGCACCGGCGTGTGCGTGGTGCTGGGTTTCTTGTTGATGATCTTTTTCATCCTTACCTTGGTCGGCTTCTTCGCCGTCAACCCGAACGAAGCGCGCGTGGTGCAGCTGTTTGGCCGCTATAACGGCACCGTTCACGATCAGGGACTGTGGTGGACCAACCCATTCACCAGCCGGCGCAAGGTCTCGGTGCGGGTGCGCAACTTCGACAGCGACAAGCTCAAGGTCAACGACCACGAGGGCAATCCGGTCGAGATCGGGGCGGTGGTGGTGTGGAAGGTGGTCGACACCGCCGAGGCCGTGTTCGAGGTCGATGACTACGAAGATTACGTCGAGGTGCAGAGTGAATCGGCGCTGCGCAACCTCGCCACCCACTACCCCTACGACGCGCACGATGGGTCTTCTGTCGCGCTGCGCAGTCATACCGCCGAGATCGCCGAGCGCTTGCGCGACGAAGTCCAGGAACGCTTGTCAAAAGCGGGAGTCGAGGTGCTCGAGGCGCGCATCAGCCACCTCGCCTACGCCCCCGAGATCGCCAGCGCGATGCTGCAGCGGCAGCAGGCCAGCGCGATCATCGCCGCGCGTTCGAAGATCGTCGACGGCGCGGTGGGAATGGTCGAGATGGCGCTCAACAAACTGCGCGAGAAGGAAGTGGTTGAACTCGACGAGGAGCGCAAGGCGCAGATGGTCAGCAACCTGCTGGTGGTCCTGTGCGGGGACAAAGCGACTCAGCCGGTGATCAACGCCGGGACCATTTATTGACCCTGCTTGCCGGCCTCCGGCGACGGAGGCCGGTGGCTCACGCCCATGGCCAAACGCAAGGCATTCCTGCTGCGAGTGGACCCGCAGGTCCATGATTCGCTGCGTCGCTGGGCTGAAGACGAGTTGCGCAGCCTCAACGCCCAGGTCGAATCGCTGTTGCGCCAGGCGTTGCAACAGGCCGGTCGCCTCGATCACGAGGCTGAGGCACCGCCAGCGGGTCGCACTCCACCAGGCCACACTCCACCGGGCGCTGCGCCACGCATGCCGCCCGACCAGGAAAAACCCAGGCCGGACGGCGAAGAAAATTGACCGCTACGACTTGCTGCGCGGTCAGGCGGTCTGCGCCTGGTGCATGTGCACGTCGCGCTGCGGGTAGGGGAAGCTCAACCCCTCTTGGTCGAAGGTCAGCTTGATCGTTTCGGTCAGGCCGAAATAGACGTTCCAGTAATCCGCGGTCTTGACCCACGGCCGCACGACGAAGTTGACGCTGTTGTCGCCGAGTTCGGACACCGCCACGGTCCACGCCGGATCCTTCAGCACCAATTCGTTTTCGTCGAGGATGCGGTTGAGAACCTGATGTGCCTTTTTGATGTCGTCGTCGTAACTGATGCCCACGACCAGATCGATGCGCCGAGTGCTCTTGGCCGAGTAATTGGTGATGGAGCTACCCATGACCTCGCCGTTGGGTACCAGGATCTGCTTGTTGTCCCCGGTGCGCATGCGCGTGATGAAAATAGTGATCTCTTCGACCACGCCCGCGTGGCCGGCGGCCTCGATGAAATCCCCGCTCTTGAACGGACGGAAGATCATCAGCATGATCCCGGCGGCGAAGTTGCCGAGCGAACCCTGCAGTGCAAAACCCACCGCGAGGCCGGCGGCACCGACCACTGCAACGAGGGAGGTGGTGTTGACGTTGAGCGCCCCAAGCGCCGAAATCAGCACGATCACGGTCAGGCCCATTTTCACCAACTGGGCGAGGAATTTGCTCAGGGCGTCGTCGAACTTGCTCTTGCCCAGGCCCTTGCGTACCCCCTTGGCCACCATCTTGGCGATCCAAAGGCCGATGAACAGGGTGGCCAGCGCTTCGAGGAACATCGGCATGGACTTCAGAACAGAACTGACCAGCGCGTCCCAACCCTCGGACGGGTTGTTGAAGTAGTACTTGACCTGCTCCAGCATGGAGAGGGTGGGCTCCTCGATTTCGTCCTTTTCGGGGACGGGGGTTTCCTGAACGAGAGCGGTGAGGAGGTGGAGGAGGTGCATCACGAGGTGTGAATCGGGTATTCGGAAGGTCCTGGGGGGGCCGGATTGTAGCTGCCTTCAGCTCTGTCCCGACGGGCATCAATGCGGATCCGAGGCGAGCCTCAGGCCGGGTCGAGCGCGGCGATACCAGGGAGTTCCTTGCCTTCGAGCATTTCCAGGAAGGCCCCCCCCCCGGTGGAAATGTGGCTGATCGCGTCGGCGACGCCGTTCTTGTGGATCGCCGCGACCGAGTCGCCGCCGCCGACCACCGACATGCAGTCGCCCTCGGCCAGCGCGCGCGCGATCGCTGAGGTCCCGTGGCTGAAGGGCTCCATTTCGAACACGCCCATCGGTCCGTTCCACACCACGGTGGCGGCCTCGCGCAAGGTCTCTGTGTAGAGCGCACGCGTGGCGGGGCCGATGTCCAGCCCCATCCAGCCCGCGCCGATCGCGCCTTCGACGCTGCGCAGTTCGGCGTCGGCGGCGAAGCGGTCGGCGCAGACGTGGTCCAGCGGCAGCAGGAGTTCGACACCGCGCTCCGCCGCGGCGGCGAGCACCGCCCGCGCGGTGTCGAGGCGGTCCGCTTCACACAGGGAGTCCCCGATGCCGATGCCCTGCGCGGCGAGGAAGGTGTAGGCCATGCCGCCGCCGATCAGGATGGTGTCGACCTTTTCGATCAGGCGCTCGAGCACCAGGATCTTGTCGGACACCTTGGCGCCGCCGATCACCGCCACCACCGGCCGCGCCGGCTGGCCGAAGGCGGCGTCGAAGGCCGCGATCTCTTTCTGCAGCAGCCGGCCGGCGACCGCCGGCTTGAGCAGCGCCGGCACCCCGGCGGTGGAGGCGTGGGCACGGTGGCAGGTGCCGAAGGCGTCCTGCACGAAGAGGTCGGCGAGCGCGGCCAGTTCCGCGGCCAGCGCTGCATCGTTGGCGGTTTCGCCGGCTTCGAAGCGCAGATTCTCCAGCATCAGCAGCTGCCCCGGC
>JAJFFB010000043.1 GCA_021776925.1 Planctomycetota bacterium
GCTGCTGGCCGGCGGCAGCAGCGCTCTGCGGGTCCGCGACCTCTCACAATCCGGAGTGGCCTTCTACTCCGAATCGCCGCTCCCCTTGATGACGCGGGTCAAGTTCGAACTGGCCCTGCCCCACGATGGAGGTGAGCCCCAGTCGGTCCAAGGCGAGGGGGCCGTGGTCCGCTGCGAACGTGTTTCCCCCGCTCTGGGCCACTACGAGGTGGCGATCTTCTTCCAGCACCTGGACGAGTCCGGTTCCGCAGTGCTCAAGAGCTATTTGAATCTGGCCATGGCCTGATTCGATTCGGTTCGCGATTTCGTTTGACAGACCCATTCCGGTCGGTCAATACCAAGATCAGGGCCTCACTGCAGCTCGGTGCTGGCCAGGGTGGTCATGGTGTGCAGGCGGTTGGGGTGTCGGGGATCCTTGACCAGGCCCCGGAGCCACAGGGTGCGGCCGCTCAGGCGTGGGTGGGGATAGACGTGGAAGGGGAGCTGCGCCTTGCCCTGGGCGTCGAGCAGGCCGGTCAGGGGTTGTTGCAGGCTGCGCTGGAGGATTGGATCCAGAGCCAGATGGGTGTCCCACCCGTCCACCTTGAAACCGTGGTGGCGGGAGAAGGCACCCGAGGCGACCACCGCCACCGTCATGTCGGGCGCACTCGGAAGGTGGAAATCCAGGGTCACGGTGGTTCCTGGAGGACTTTGTTCCGGAACCTTGAGGGTGGCGCGGCCGATCACCGCGAAGTTGGCGTTACGAGAAGTCGGTCCGAATCGTTCCACTGCGGTGGAGGAAACGGCGTACTCGACGAATCCGTCCCGGTCGATGTCCCCCAGCAGATAGGCGTGTTGAAGGTGGAAGAGCGCATCCGGGTGGTAGATCTGCTCGTCACTCCACGGAGCCAGGGTGGCCGGTGGGCGGGTGTGGCCGAGGGTGTGGCCGTCGCTGGGATCGAGGTGGAGCCAGACGCGGTCCTTCACAAGGGTGTTCCAGTTGAGGACTTGCAGTACCACAGTGATGATCGGGGTATCCCACCCGTCCTCCCCGGCATTGACGTACATGCATCGGGTATTCGCCACGCCGAGGGGGCCGGGCCCGAAATCGGGCAGCAACTCGGTCTCGAATTCGGTCATGTCCCGAGTCCAGATCGTCGTGCCGTCGCGACCGTCGATCAATTGGACCTGGCCGGCTTTGCCGATGGACTTGACCCCACTGTCCACCGAGACGATGTCCGGCGTCCCGTCGAGATTGAGGTCTCTGGTGGCGATACCGACCCGTGGGCCCTGGAAAATGCCTCCGTCGATTTCCTTGCGATCCCAGAGCCGCGTGCCGTCGATGCCGGACAAGGCGTACATCTGAAACTTGTCGTTCCGTCGGCTGAAGGCAGCCAGAAGATCTGGAAATCCGTCACCATTGAAATCGGGAAACATGCCCGTCTCACTTTGTTCGACGAAATACATGACTCTCATGTTGAAATCATAATCCATCCACAGGGCAGACCCGTCCAGCCCGTCAAGCAATCCTGCGACGTGATAGATCCTGGAGGCATCATAAACTAGGCTCTGAAAGAAAATATCATCGCATCCGTCACCGGTGATGTCCCCGGCATTTCGGTGGCCCCCGAAACTGGTCAATGCAGGAAGTCCGGAGTTGGGTGGCGGCGGCGGTGGAGGGATTTCGATGACCGAGGTGGGGTTGGAAAGAGACCGGATCACCAGGGTGCGAACATCATCATGGGCCGACACCGAATACAAGGAACCATGCCTCTGGATCACAGTCGCAGCCCACAGGTTGTTGTCAAACCGTGAGAATTCCCATTGAAAATTGGGGTCACGGGTATCGAGGGATAAAAAAGTGGGAGGGCCAAGATTCAGCGAGAACCTGAACCGAGTTCGAACCTGACTGCCTTGAATTGGGTTCTTTTCATTGAGGAATAGGAAACTGCTGAATCCCTGTTCACTCAAATCGCCGACGCAGAATCCAGCCCAGTCCTCAGTGCCTCCAGGCTCAGGATTGGGGGAGAGAACCTCCTGAACCACCCATTCTGGAAGTCCAGTCTGGGATCGGGCCCCTACTTCAGGAGCTACGACGAGAAGGACCAACGAGCCTAGGATTCCGATGGGAATGCACTTGGTATTCATCATTGGACCTCGTGTGCACCTTTGTCCCGTAGGCCAGAAGTGCGGCTCAGTCGGGCTTTGAAGCCAGTGAAGTCCACGTTCGACTCAGTTTCATTGACAATCGAGTAAGACATGGGAGTTCGATTGGCGAAGAAGGAAATGTTGGCGCCGTTAATATCCAGGAAATACCTCTGTGGGCCCAACAGCGAAGGCTGGCTGAGGTGGGCAAAGGGAGCTTCCCGGTCAGTTGACTCATCGAATGGGATCGTCCCCTGGTAATTCAGCCGTAACCCATTTGCCCCGATTTCAGTGTTGGTCCCAGTTCCATCAACGACCGCCAAGGAATGAAGACCGGCACCGAAGTCGTAATCCTGAGACCCCAGGACATCACGCTGGAAGATGGAGTTGAGGATCTTCATCTTGGGGTTTTCCTGGAAGGAAGGGTCGTCGTATTCGAAGAGCAGCGCCCCGCTTCCGCCGACCTTTTCGACCTCGAGGGTGAATCCGGATTGCTGGCCGTTGTCGGCGAAAGTGGAGTGCAGGATCGGGGTCAGGAAGTATGCATCCAAGGAATTGGTGGCCTGAGCGTGGAAGGCACCCTGCGGGTTGTTCCAGGCGATGCAGTTGACGAATCGGATGGAAGCAAAATCGGGAGCAGTGGGTCCGTTGGCGAGGCGGATCATGATTCCTTGCTCATCGTTGTCATGAAAGGTGCTGCGATCGGCAAATCCCTGTCCGTAGTCCAGATCAAACGGCTTGGAACCGTCCCGCACCAGGGAGCGGATTCCGTAACGGTAGTCCCAAGTTCCTCCAACCACTCCCCCCTGGGCGCCTGGAGACAAGGCCCCAGGCCCGGCGAGAACCATACCGCGTTGATTGGTGTCGAATTCGGAATCCTGCACGCCCACGTACAAGCCGGTTGGCCAGGTTGCGGCACTGTCCAGGATCGTCCCTGCCGAATTCGCCAGGAAGCCCACTCCTACATTGTGATGCGAGTGCAGACCGTTTCCGGTCAAAGCCAGGTATCCTTCAAGAACAAATCCGTGGACCCCATTGTGGCGAGGCGGATTCTGCCCAGGTTCCTGGGGATCGCCACCGATATTGTGGATGTCCACATCCTGGAAATCCACGTGGCCTCGGGTGTCCGTCCTGGCCGTGGCGTAGACGCCCTCATTTCGGAACCCTTGGATTTCGGTTCCGGAGAACAGGACTTCGTAGCCGGCGACGTAATCGTCGGCGTTGGTCTGGGTCGGTGAGGTGGCAGCCGCGTAGAGGCCGATGTCCCATCCGGAGGTTCCATTAAACTTGCCGTCCAGATCCCCGTTCAACACCTGGAGATTGACTTCGGGAATGCCCGGGGACATGGCGGCGTGTTCTGAAGTGGTGGAGCCGAGCGCCGCGACTTCGATCAGCCGAGAGGCTGCCGTCGAGCCGTACATGTCTTCGACGTCGGTGGGCGCCAGGTAGGGCAGAGGGCTGGTTGCCGGTGTGGCTCCAAGGCACTTCAGATTAAGAACCTGGGCATTGATCAACCCCGGATTGGGTTGGGGGCCGAAGTGGGATGAATGGAATCGAAGACCGACCTGTGGGGGTGTGAACCGCGGTTTCACCGTGATCGCTATATCCACAGGCAAGTTGGTGACCTTGCATTGCTCCACCGAGACCGAAAGGCTGCCACCCGTTCCTGCGAGAACGTCCAATCCGGTTTGATTGCCCTGGAATCGAATGTTCCTCAACAGCACGTCGCCGTAGGTTGGGAGGGCCAGGTCACCGTCCCATTCCGCCGACAGTCGGATACCCGCCTCTCCCCCTCCTAAGGTCAGATTCTTGATGATCGTCGGGGTAACGTTTCCGGCATCGGTTTCAGCCGCCTCGATCACAATCAGAGGCTTGGATGATCCCGAAGGTAGGCTGGTCCAGATGTGGACCCCGGTTCCATCGTAGGGTTCGACGGTGACTCCGTCCGGTATCGCAAGAGGGAAGGTCTCCATCGCTGCGCCATTCGGATCGACCTCGGAATAGGCCGCGATGGCGCCATTGTGGGTGAAGCCTTTGATCTGCAACAGGCCCCCTGCCTGGAGGCTTGGAAGGGCTTGAGTAATGGTCGGGACTGACCCAGGGACTGTTCCCTCCCAATCAACCACAACGGCTTGCTCAATGATGAGCGCCCCAGGTATTAATGGTTGGGGGGGGGGGGGACGAAAGAATAGAAAGCAGAATGATAAGCATGGGGGCATCATAAACCAGGATCGGATGAATGCCAAAGAAAATTCACCGACGCATGAAACAAACCACTCGGTCGATCCCCGCTAGATCGGCGCGGATGCCTAGGAGGGTCAAGCCGTAGGTGGGGCCGAGTTGGGCGACTTGAGTGGCGCGGCCGGCGCCGACTTCGAAGAGGAGGTGGCCGTTGGGGCGCAGGATTTTGGGTGCGGTTGCGAGGACCTGGTGGTAGGCGTCGAGGGGTTGCGCGGGCGGGGTGAAGAGGGCGAGGTGGGGTTCGCTTTCGGCGACGCCGGGGCCGAGTTTTTCGCTGGGTTCCACGTAGGGTGGATTGCACAGGATCAGGTCGGCGCTCTGGTGGGATAGTGGGGTCAGCCAGTGGGCTTGCAGGAAAGCGCAGCGGTGCTGGAGGGCGAGGCGTTGGGCGTTGCTGCGGGCCAGGTGGAGGGCTTCGGCGGAGAGGTCGAGGCCGAGGCCGGTGGCCAGGGGGCGGTGGTGGAGGACGGCGAGGAGCAGGCAGCCGGAGCCGGTGCCGGCGTCGATGACTCGCGTGGGGCGGTCAGAGGGCAGGGCTTCGAGGGCGGCGTCGACCAGACACTCGCTGTCCGCTCGCGGGATCAGGACGCGCGGGTCGACCTGGAATTCGAGACCGTAGAAACCGCGGAAGCCTTCGATGTAGGCGCTGGGTTCGCCGTTGGCGCGCCGTTGCAGCCAGGACTGGAAGCGTTGTTCCTGGGAGGGTGTGGGTGGAGGTGCCTGGTCGGCGAGGATTTCGCCGAGGGGATGGCCGAGGGCGGCGGCGTAGAGGACTTCGGCGTCGGCGCGGGCTTCTTCGACGTCGGCCTGGTCGAGGAAACGGCGCGCGGCCCGCAGCCTGGTGCGATGAGACTGCGGGCCGCGGTCGGAGCAAGGCATGGTCCGGCGCTCAGGCGCCGCCTTTGTCCTGGTCGCCGCCATCGCCGGAGCTGGGTCCCTTGTCCTTGTCGCGGCCTTTGCGCGAGCCGCGGTCCTTGCTCTTGGTGCGGCTGGAGCGGGAGCCACGGTCCTTGGTGCGGCTGCTGGCGGAGGCCGCATCTTTGCCCGCGCTATCGGCGCTGGTGCTGGAAGCATCCGCCTCGGCCGATCCGCCGCGGCGGGAGGAGCGTTCAGCCTTGCGGCTGGCGATTTCTTCGGCCTTCTTGCGCTTGCCGGTTTCCATCGCTTCCTTCGCTCCGGTAGCCACCAAGTACAAGCCGTAGGCGCCGGCCACGGTGACGAGGATGGGGCCGCTAGCCCAGGGCAGGAAGCTGGGATCGAATCCATCGCTAGCTTGGATCGCGTTGGGGATCGAACTCAGGGGAAATTCCCAAGGTCCGTCAACGGTGACTCTGAGAATGCCCATCAAGCCCATGATGAGGCACTCAAGCGGCGCCAGAAACAGGACCAAGCCGAGCTTGCCCAGCACCAGCTGTTTCTGCCACAGGTTCCACATGGAAACCCACGAAGCCCACACCATCAACATCGCCAGCAGCAGGGTGAAGCCGCCGAACATGGAATCGACTCCGGCCTCCATGTCGGTCCATTTCATGCGTAGGCCGAAAAAGACCATCAGATAGGCCAGCAGCGAGCGCGAGAACTGCTTGTCCACGGTCAGGGGTGCTCCTGGAGGCGGAAGCGCTTTGTCCTTTTTGACCGCCACGCGTGGCATGACCAGCGCTAGGAAACCGCCGATGGCGGTCAGCAGGGCGCCGCTGGCGTCGGTCAATTCGCTGGTGGCCCCCCATCCAAGTTGCGAGATGCCGGCGGTGACCGCCAGGCGGGTGACCGAGTAGGCCAGCAGCAGGATTGGCAGTACCGGTCCGAGGGTGACCCCGGTGCGCTGCACCGCGGCGAAACCGCTGCGCAATAGATACCAGGTGGTGAAGGCCAGTAGCAGGGCCTGGCCGAGGTCGGGGGCGTTGGTAGCCCATGGGCCCATCAGGCCGCATAGGGCGATGACCAGACCCATGCTGGCCCAGGCGTTGGCGCTGCGGATCGGTCCGGCGGGCGGATCGTAGGGCGAGCGCCCGGGCACGGCGCCGGGACCTGGACCCGCACCGGCGATGGGCGCGGCGGCCCCCGCTGCAGCGGCGGCCCCTGCAGCGGGTGCGGGGGCGTCGGCGACCTCGTCGATCACTTCGAAGGCTTCACCCAGCGGGAGGAGGGGCTTGTCGGTGTTTTCCATCTTCAAACGGTCAGGGTCAGGGCGGGGATGTACACCGCCTGGATGCGCGGGCAGATTGCTACAGCGCTGCCAGTTTGGCCTCGCGGTCGGCCATTTGGAGAGCGCCCAAGATAGCGTCGAGTTTGCCTTCCAGCACGCCCTCAAGGGCGAAGTTCTTGCCCAGGCGGTGGTCGGTCACGCGGCTCTGCGGCCAATTGTAGGTGCGAATGCGCTGGCTGCGATCGCCCGAACCGACCTGCGAGCGGCGCAGGGAATCGCGTTCGGAATCGCGCTTTTCGCGCTCGATTTCATACAGCCGGGTACGCAGCAGCTGCAGCGCCATCTCCTTGTTGCGCAACTGAGATTTTTCCACCTGGCACTTGACCGCAAGCCCGGTCGGCAGATGCACCACGCGGATCGCCGACGAAGTCTTGTTGACGCTCTGGCCGCCGGGTCCGCCGGAACGCATCGCCGAGATCTCGAGCTCATCGGGATTGAGTTCGAAATCGAGTTCCTCGACCTCGGGCATCACCGCGACCGTGGCAGCGGAGGTGTGGATGCGCCCCTGGGTTTCGGTGGCCGGCACGCGCTGGACGCGGTGGCCGCCGGACTCGAAGCGCATCAGGCGGAAGGCGTCCTCGCCGCTGAGCCGGAAGACCACTTCCTTGAAACCGCCGGCCTCGCCCTCGGAGGCTTCCAGCAGCTCGACCTTCCAGCGCCGCAGATCGGCAAAGCGGCCGTAGATGCGGAACAGGTCGCCGGCGAACAGCGCCGCCTCGTTGCCACCAGTGCCTGCGCGGATTTCGACCACCGCCGGCTTGCCGATGTCTTCGTCGTCCTCGAGTACGCGGTCCAGGATCTGCGCCTCGAGTTCGGCGTGGGCGGCGACCACCGCGGGCAGTTCTTCTTCTGCCAGCTCCGCCATCTCCGCGTCGTCGCCTGCGGCCAGCTCGCGCGTTTCCTGCAGCTGCTGTTCGAGCACCAGATAGCGCTGCCACGGCTCCAGGGTTTTCTGCAGTTCGCCGAGTTCCTGCAGCAGGCGCGGATAGTCCGGCTTGCCCGCGCGCTGCGGATCGGCGGCGGCGGTCTCGAGTTCGGTCTGGCGCTTTTTCAGCGCCTCGACGCGGCTGCTCAGAGTATCAACCAGCGACACTTTCAATCACCGGAGCGGGCGTGCGGGCCTGAGATGCTGGGGAACGCTGCGCAACTCCTGCACGGTGGCCAAAGCCGTTCAACCTTTGCCTTTGGGGCCGTAACGCTTGTTGAAGCGATCGACGCGGCCGGAAGCGTCGACGAAAGTCTGCTTGCCGGTGTAAAAGGGATGGGACGCGGAGCTGATCTCCACGTTGTAGACCGGGTATTCGTTGCCGTCTTCCCAGGTCACCTTCTCTTCGGTGCGCACGCAGGAGCGGGTCAGGAAACTGAAGCCAGCGTTGCGGTCACGGAAGACCACCGGGCGGTAGGAGTCGGGATGGATGCCTTCTTTCATCGTTCTGCGAGGGTCGGCGCTACGAGTCGGACCGGAGATTCTACCCGTTGGCGGCGTCGGGACAAGCCCCGGCTGACGACAAAAGCTTCTGCACGTCGGCCAGATGCAGGCCAATCACGGTGTCGAGGCTGCCAGCGACCAACTCGGCCCAGCGCCCGGCCCAGCCCTGGATGCCATAGCCGCCGGCCTTGTCGCACCATTCGCTGCCGGTGAGGTAGGTCTCCAGGGCCTCCGCCGGGATGACGGCGAAGCGCACCCGGGCGCAACTCGCGGCCAGCAGCGGGGGTGCATCGGGCCGCGCCAGGCAGGCTCCGGTCCACACCTGGTGTTCCTGCCCTTGAAGACCTTGCAGCATGGCGCGCGCGGTGGCCACGTCGGCCGGCTTGCCCAGCACCTCGCCGCGGTTCCAGACCAGCGTGTCGGCGGCCAGGACCAGGTCTGCGGGGAAGGCGCGCGCCCCCGCCAGGGCTTTGTGCTGGGCGTGGCCGAGGACCCGTGCGGCCGGGTCGCCCTCTTTGCCGGGGCCATCCGGACCTGGATCGTGCACTACGAAGCGGTATCCGGCCGCGGCCAGGATCTGTTGCCGCCGTGGCGATGTGCTGGCCAGAATCAGGTGCGCGGCCATCCGCGCGCGCTTCAGCTCGCCCCCGCCTTCTTGCGGGTGGTCTTTTTGCGCGCGATCTTTTTGCTGGTCGTTTTCTTGCGCGCAGGTGCCTTGGTGCCCGCCTTCTTCTTGGCGGCCTTTTTCTTGGTGGCCTTGGCCGGCGCCTTCTTCTTGACGACCTTTGCCTTGGCAGACTTTTTGGCCGCTGGGGCCGTGTGCGGAATGCCCAGCTCAAGGGCAGCCGCTGCGAAGGCGGCCGGCTGGCCGCGTTTCTTCCACATTTCGCTGAGCAGCCCGGCGGCCTTGCTCTGCGGATTCTTCGGGTCGCAGCCGTGGTAGGCCAGCAGGCGCAGACGCACGAAGTTGGGATAAGGATTGTCGGCCGGCACCACCGCGTCGAGCAGCGCGCGGACATCGGCCTCGCGCGGATTGCTCTTGACCAGCCCGAGGCGGGCGAACAACAGCTTCAGCTCGCGTCCGATCGGCGCCAGTTCGCCCTCTTCCAGGGCGTCGAGGTCGAGCACCGCCGCAGCGTGGGCGGGCGCCATGCTGAGCGAGGTCAGCAGGCGTTCGCGACGCTCCGAAGTGGCGTCGTACAGCCAGTCCAGTTCGAGGTGGTTCTGCAGCCCGAAGACGCGGCGCAGATATTCCTGGATGAGCACCGCGCGCTCGCGCGCCTGGATCGACCGACCGGCCTGCAGGACCTGGAAGATCTCGAAGTTGCGCGCTACCCGCACCTCGTTCCAATTCTGGAACTTGGCCTTCAGCGAACGGATCGCACGTTCGGCCGAGGCCAGCGGAGCTGCGTCTTGGATGACCAGGGTCATCAGGCGCTCCAACGCGTTCATGCCTCCGGCCAACGGGCCGAGGTCGTAGAGGTCTGCCTGCAGCCGGTTGACGAAAGTCACCAGGTTGGCCGCAGGTCCTGCCGTATTGCTACTCGCCATGGGGGCCGCAGCGAGGCTCAGCTGGAGGACTGTTGCTTCTGGCGGCGGCGCTTGCGCCGGCTCAGGGGAATTTCGATGCCGCGCTCCCGGATCATGGAAGCGACGGTTTCGGAGGGACGGGCACCCTGTTCGATCCAGTGACGGGTGCGCTCTTCGTTGAGTTCGAAGTGCTTGCCAAGATCGGGGTTGACCGGGTCGTAATGACCGAGCTCTTCGATCGCACGCCCGTCGCGACGGGTGTGGGTATCCATCACGCAGATGCGGTAGAAGGGCCGGTTGCGGCGACCAAGCCGCTTGAGACGCAGGACGACGGCCATGGAGGCTGGAACGGGATTCGCTACGAGTTGGCCTGGCCTATCAGCTCAGACCGGGGAAACCAGGCATGCCGGGCAGACGGCCCTTTTGGTTCAATTGCTTCAGCATCCGCTTTTTGGAGCGGCCGCCGGTCAGCATCTTGCCCATGGACTTCATCTGCTTCTGCATCTGCTGGTAGGACTTGTACAGACGGTTGACGTCGGCGACTTCGACCCCCGCTCCGCGGGAGATGCGCTTGCGCCGGGAACCGTCGATCAGCTCCGGATGGAGCCGTTCTTTCGGAGTCATGGACAGGATGATCGCCTCGACGCGCGAGAATTCACGGTCATCCACCTGGTCCAAAAGGCCGGACATCTTACCTGCTCCCGGCAACATGCCCAACAACTTCTTCATCGAGCCCATCTTGCGCATCATTTTGAACTGGCTGAGCAGGTCCTCCATGGTGAAGCGGCCCTGCATCAGGCGCATGTAATCCTCGACCTGGGCCTCCTCGTCGACCGCCTCCTGGGCCTTTTCGACCAGCCCGACCACGTCGCCCATGTCGAGGATGCGGCTGGCGACCCGTTCGGCCTGGAATTCCTCGAGGTCGGCCGGGGTCTCGCCGGTGCCGAGGAAGGCCAGCGGCTTGCCGGTGACCTGGCGCACCGACAGCGCCGCACCACCGCGGGCGTCGCCATCGATCTTGGTCAGGATGACGCCGTGCAGGTCGAGGTGCTCCGAGAAGGAGCGCGCCGATTCGACCGCGTCCTGGCCGGTCATCGAATCGAGCACCAGGTAGGTGGCGTCGGGCTTGACCGCACCGCACACCGCCTGGATCTCTCCCATCAATTCCTCATCGATGTGCAGGCGTCCGGCGGAGTCGATGATGACCGCGTCGTAATGCCCATCTTTGGCCTTGGCCAGCGCACGCCTGGCGACGCTGACCGGATCGACGCCGCGCTCGCCCGGCGTTTCGGCGTGGACGTCGATCTCGAGCTGGCGCCCCAAGGTGACCAGCTGATCGACCGCCGCCGGACGCTGCAGGTCGCAGGCGGCGAGCAGCACCTTGCGGTTCTGGCGCTTGCGCAGCCACAAGGCAAGCTTGGCCGCGGTGGTGGTCTTGCCGGCGCCCTGCAGACCGGCCATCAGCAGCACCATCGGGTGCCCCGGGTTCTTCGGCAGCGCCGGCTCATCCGAGTGCATCAGCGCGACCAGTTCCTGATGGAAGGCGTGCACCGCCTGCTGCGATCCGCTGACCCCCTTCAGCCGTTCGCCACCGAGCAGCTTGTCGCGCACGCCCTCGGTGAACTGCTTGGCCACCTGGAAGTGCACATCGGCTTCGAGCAAGGCGCGGCGCACGTCGCGCAGCCCCTCCTGGACTTCCTTTTCGGACAGCGCGCGCGGTCCGCGGAAGCGTTCGAGCGCGGTTGTGAGCGACTTCTGGAGATTCTCAAGCATGGCCGGACCTGGGATTGTACGCCTCAGGCGCCGTCTTCGTCCAATTCGCGCCGCACCAGCCCGCCGAGGGCGCCGATCTTGGCCTCGAGCCGTTCGTAGCCGCGGTCGAGGTGGTAGACCCTGCGCACCACGGTCTCGCCGCTGGCCGCCAGCCCGGCGATCACCAGCGCGGCCGAGGCGCGCAGGTCGCTGGCCAGCACCGGCGCCCCCGACAGAGGTGTTGGCCCGACGATCATCGCCAGGCCGCCCTCGCGGCGGATCGCTGCGCCCAGCCGATTGAGCTCGGCGACGTGCATGAAGCGGTCCGGATAGACCGTGTCGCTGACCAGGGCGAGGCCCTCGCACAGGGTGCAGAAGGCCAGCCACTGCGCCTGCAGGTCGGTGGGAAAGCCCGGATAAGGGCGCGTGGTCACGTCGAGGGCGCGCGGGCGGCGCTGCCACGGGCTCACCTGCAGCCAATCGGGGCCGCGCTCGCACGGCACCTCGCTGCGCTCGAACAGGTCGATGAGCACCGCGAGTTCACGCGGGATGCAGCCTTCGACGCGCACCTCGCCGCGGGTGGCCGCGGCGGCCAGCAATAGGGTGCCGGTCTCGATGCGGTCGGCCGGGATCTCGACCTCGTCGCCGTGCAGCTCTTCCACCCCTTCGATTTCGATGCGCGGACCGCCGGCGCCGCGGATGCGGGCGCCGCAGCGGTTGAGGAACTCGCCCAGCGCCTGGATTTCGGGTTCCTGGGCGGCGGCGTCGATGACGCTGCGCCCGCGGGCCAGCGTCGCCGCCATCATTACGTTGGCGGTGCCGAGCACCGTCGAACCCCAGCGCGAGGCCAGGTAGACCTGGCCTCCGACCAGCCCGCCGCGTGGCGCCTCGGCCTCGACCACGCCGTGGCGCACCTGGATGGTGGCGCCCAGCGCCGCCAGCCCCTTCAAGTGCAGATCGATCGGGCGCACGCCGATCACGCAGCCGCCGGGAAGCGACACCCGCGCGCGCCCGCGCCGCGCCAGCAGCGGCCCGAGCACCGCCACCGAGGCGCGCATGCGGCGCACGATCTCGTAGGGCGCATCGGTCGGACCAGCGGCCGGGCAGGTCACCTCGAGCCCGCCATCGCCACCCATTGCTGCGGAGGCCGCCTCAAGCTCGCCGCCGCCGCCGTCCTCCCTGCTGAGCCGCGCACCGAGGCCCTGCAGAAGCTCGAGCATGGTGCGGATGTCCTGAAGGTCGGGCAGCCGCCGGAAACGGGTCGGCCCCTCCAACAGCAGCGACGCCGCCAGCAGCGGCAGGGCGGCGTTTTTGGAGCCGGACGCGGTCACCGTGCCGGCCAAGGGCCGGCCGCCCTGAATCCGGAAACAATCCATCGACGGCAGTTTGACGCCTTGACCCCGCGAAGACTAGAATACGCGACCCTTTTTTCGGGACCGGGATAACGTTCGTAGCCACATGACCGAAGCCGTCGCTCAGCAAGTGGCCTCTCCCGCCGCTTTCTTCGCAGATCCTCCTACCTCTCCGTCTGCACTCGTTGCGGCCCGTCGAGACTATCTCGCCGAACCGCCCGATGCAGACAAGTTCCAGGCCGCCGTCATCGACGCCCGGTCTGCGAACAACGCGGCGCTCGCCGCGTCGGGGTCGTGGGTCACTGGAGAATACCGGCACGTCTTGGAACTGGTCCAAGGCGATGACGAGGTCGCACGCTTCATCCAGGGATCCAGCTTGCTGGAACTGGACCGTACCCAAGAGGCCCGCGATCTGCTGCAAGGCAGTGAAAAGGCCGAAGACCCTGAACTCGCCTTCCTGAGCCTGGAAATCCACGCCGTAAGGCGCGATTTCGAGGGTCTCGCCGCCGCCCTCCCCGAGGCCCGGCTGCGCCATGCCGACCGCGCCTACTTCGAGGCGGTGCTGCTCGAGGGCGAGGGCGACTACCTGCAGGCGATCGTGGCCTATCAGAAGCTCCTTGAGAGCGAGCCCGACCACGTGCAGGCACGCTTCCGTCTTGCTTTCCGCGTCGACCTGCTCGGTGACGAAGACCAGGCCATCCGCCACTACGAGTACCTGCTGTCGATCCGCCCGGTCGGGGTCTCCACCCTGCTCAACCTGGGCGTTCTTTACGAAGACCGCCACCAGTTCGAAAAGGCCTGCGGCTGCTTCGGCGCGGTGCTGCGGCGGGATCCGCGCAACCCACGCGCGCGTCTCTACTTCAAAGACGCGCACGAGAGCATCGACATGTATTACGACGAGGATCTGGAGCGCAAAGAGGACAAGCTCCACCAGATCCTGCGTACGCCGATCAGCGATTTCGAGCTTTCGGTGCGGGCGCGGAACTGTCTCGCCAACATGGACATCCGCACCCTCGGCGATCTGGTCTCGCACACCGAGGCCGAACTGCTCGATTTCAAGAATTTCGGCGAGACCTCGCTGAACGAGATCAAGCGCGTGCTGGTGCAGAAAGGTCTGCGTCTCGGCCTGCGCCGCGAAGACGGCAGCTTCATCGTTCCGGAAGAATTCGACGGCGCGATGAACAGCGACACTCCCGAACTGGAGTGGCTGGGTGAGCTCAGTGACGATCAGCGCGAAGCGCTGGACCTGCAGATTTCCTCGCTCAGCCTGTCGGTGCGCTGCCACCGGGCGCTGGTCGAACGCCTCAATCTGCAGCGCGTCGTCGACGTGCTGCGCTACACCGAAGAAGATCTGCTGGCGATGCCCAACTTCGGCATCACCTCGCTGAGCGAACTGCAGGGCAAGCTCGACGAACTGGACCTGCGTCTGCGCAAGGCCCGGGAAGTCAAGCAGGCCTGAGCCGGTGTACGAGTTCCTACGCGGCCGCGTCGACGAGCGAGGCAGCGGCTACGTGGTGCTGGACTGCGGCGCCACCGGCTGGAGGCTGCTGGCCTCGCGCCAGACCCTGGAGCAGCTGCGGCCCGATCAAGAGGTCAAGCTGCTGGTGCACATGCAGGTCAGCGAGAACGCCCACACCCTGTACGCCTTCGCCAGCGCCGCCGAGCGAGCGCTGTTCCGGCGCCTGCTGCAGGTCAGCGGCGTCGGTCCGGCCTCGGCCCTGGGCCTGCTCTCGGCGATGCCGCCCGAAGATCTGGCGCGGCGCATCCTCGACCGCGACCTCGACGCCCTGACCGCGATCAAGGGCGTCGGCCGCAAGACCGCCGAGCGCCTGATGGTTGAGTTGGGCGACCACCTCGCCGAACTCGCCGCTCCCGCTTCTGCCGCTGCCGGTGATCTGGCGCGCGGCGGCGATGAACTGGTGCGCGTCCTGCTCGGGCTCGGACTGCCGCCACGCGAGGCGCGGCGCAGCGCCGAAACCGCCTTTGCCGCGCTCGGCAGCGAGGCCGGTTTCCAGGACCTGTTACGCCACGCACTGCATTCCCCGATTCACTGACGATGACCGCTTCCGTTGCCATCCTGATGGGCTCTGATTCCGATTACGAGCGGCTCAAGCCCGCCGTCCAGACTCTGCGCGATTTTGGAGTCGAACCCGTGGTGCGGGTGCTCTCGGCGCACCGCACCCCCCAAGAAGCCACCGGCTTCGCCGCCGGCGCGCGCGAGGCCGGCATCCGCGTGCTGATCTGTGCCGCGGGCGGCGCCGCCCACCTCGCTGGGGTGATTGCCGCACACACCAGCCTGCCGGTGATCGGGGTGCCCTTGGACAACCCCCCCCTGGGCGGATTGGACGCGCTGCTGGCCACCGTGCAGATGCCCGGCGGGGTGCCGGTGGGCAGCGTCGGCGTCGGCCGCGGCGGACCGGTCAATGCCGCGCTGCTGGCCCTGCGCATTCTCGGGGTCGCCGACACAGAGATCGCCGCGGCGCTCGACGCCTTCCATCAGCGCCAGCACGACCGCGTGCTGGAAAAAGACGCCAGGCTGCAGAACGAGCTCGGCGGCTGAGGCGGGCGGCTCAGGCGCCCAGGCTGCCGGCCGCGGCCAGCGACGGGTAGATCGGACGTGCCGCGCACAAGGCGGCGGCCGCGGCGCGCACCTGCTGCTGCAATTTTTTATCGCCGGGTGCGCGTAGCAACTGGTCCATCCACGCGGCGACCTGAACCATGTCGTCGACACCGAAGCCGCGCGTGGTCACTGCCGGAGTACCGATGCGGATCCCCGAGGTGTGCATGGGTTTTTCCGGATCGAAGGGAATCAGGTTCTTGTTGACCGTGATGCCGCCGTGGTGCAGGGCGTCTTCGGCCACCGCGCCGGTGATGCCCGGGCCATCGGGTCCGCGCAGGTCGACCATCATCAGGTGGTTCTCGGTACCCCCGGACACCAGTCGGTAGCCGCGCTGCTGCAGTGCCTCGGCCAGGGTGCGCGCGTTGAGCAGCACCTGCTGCTGGTAGGCGCGGAAGGAATCCTGAGCGGCCTCCTCGAAGGCCACCGCCTTGGCGGCGATGACGTGCATCAGCGGGCCACCCTGCATGCCCGGGAACACCGCCGAGTTGATCTGCTTGATCCAGTCGGCGCTGCACACGATGGCGCCGCCGCGCGGGCCGCGCAAGGTCTTATGCGTGGTCATGGTGACGACGTCGGCGTGCGGCACCGGTGACGGATGCAGGCCGGCGGCGACCAGACCC
Organism: Planctomycetota bacterium; assembly: GCA_021776925.1. GTDB lineage: Bacteria > Planctomycetota > UBA1135 > UBA1135 > UBA1135 > JAJFFB01. Next base: position 15,875 of record JAJFFB010000043.1, read on the forward strand.
GCGATGTGCGCCATGTCGACCATGAAGTGTGCGCCGGCCTCGCGTGCGATCGCGGCCAGCGCGGCGAAATCGATCTGCCGCGCATAGGCACTGGCCCCCGCCAGGATCACCTTGGGTTTGATTTCCAGGGCCTGCTCGCGCAAGGCGTCGAGGTCGATGCGCTCGTCCTCGGCGCGCACCCCATAGTGAACGAAATGGTAGACCATGCCGGAGAGGTTTCTCGGATGGCCGTGGGACAGGTGTCCGCCGTGGTTCAGGTCCATCGCCAGGATGGTGTCGCCCGGTTCGGCCAGGGCCACCAGCGCCGCCTGGTTGGCCTGCGATCCGCTGGAGGGCTGCACGTTGGCTCGCTCGGCTCCGAACAACTCCTTGAGGCGCTGGCGGGCCAGGTCTTCAACCTGGTCGACGTGCTCGCAACCGCCGTAGTAGCGCCGTCCGGGATAGCCTTCGGCGTACTTGTTGGTAAGCACCGACCCGGTCGCTTCGAGCACCGCCAGACTGGTGTGGTTCTCGCTCGCGATCAGTTCGATCTGGTCTTCCTGGCGGCCCAGTTCGGCCAGCATCAGGCGGTGCACGGTCGGATCCTGGTCGGCGATCCGCGGGTAGGCTCCAGTCATGGTATGGAAGTTCACGGGGGGAAGGAAACCCGTGCGAGCCCGTAGGATACGGAGGAGGAGCATGTCCAGAACAGTCCCTTTCCAACCCTGGCTGCGGCCACCCGCTTGGCTGCTGCTGAGCGCGCTCGCCGCCGCCTGCGGCGATGCCGATCCGGAGCCACCCTGGCCCGGCCTGGCTACCGGCGTCGGCGGCCTGCAGGTGGAACAGGCGCGCATCGAGCTGCCGACGGTGACCTTCGGCGAAGCCACCCACGGCGTCTATCGCCTGCACAATGCGGGCCAGGACGCGGTGATGATCACGCGCATCGGTCCGGCCAATTGTGATTGCACCGAGCTGACGCTGAAATTCCCTGAGCGGCCCGACGACGCCGGCCGCCACCTGCGCGGCCTGCCGGTCGAAATCATGGTGCAGCCGGGCGAGCGCGCCGAGATCGAGGTGACCTTCGACACCTCGCGCAACCGTCAGCCGGTATCGCGGAAGGTCGATTCCTTCGTTCTTGCCGTGGCCGATACGCCCGGAATGGTGCTCGAATACGTAGTCGACGTGTGGACGCCCTTCTGGATGGAACCGTGGTCGCTGGACCTGGGCCAGATCGGCTCGCGACAGCGCGCCACCGCCTTCGCCTCGGTCAAGGGACACGACGATGAAAACTTCCAGCTTCTCGTCCCCAGCGAGGTCAACGGCTGGAGCGTTGAGGTCCATGAACTTGAAGGCGCCGCGGTATCCACCTTCAACGTGCAGGTGACCGCGCCGCCGGAACTGCCCTATGGCACCTTTTCGGAAGAGTTCAAGCTGCGCTCCGATCTGCCCGGATCTCCCGAGATGCAGTTCGTCCTGCGCGGCACCGTGGTCGAAGACGTCTACTGGTCTCCGCTGCGTTTGGTCTTCCGGCCCGACGGCAAAACGCGCAAGGCGGCGGTGTTGAAATCGCGCTCCGGGAACTTGCCCTTGCACCTGCTCGACCTCACCGTGGAGGGCCTGCCGGTTGGCTTCCTGCAGATCGAGGCGGAAACTGTGACCGAAGGAAAAGAGTTCCGGATCTGGGTGGATTTACTCGCCGTTCCGGACGAACGAAAAGAGGGAACGCTGGTGCTGCTCACCGATTATGTAGACCGGCCCCGCATTGAAATCCCGATCGTGCTGCTACCCCAGGTCTGAACCCGATTCCATGAGACCTCCCCGACCCCGCCGCCCCATCGGCTGGCCCCTGCTCGCGGTCCTGACCGCGATGTCCTGCTCCGGCGGCGACCCGGAAGTCACTGGCGCGCGCTACAACGTGCTGCTAGTGAGCATGGACTCGGTACGCCAGGACCGGCTCGGCTGTTATGGCCACACTCCGGAGTACGCGCCCAAACTCAAGGTCTCTCCCAACATCGACGCCCTGGCCGCCGAGGGCGTGGTCTTCGATCAGGCGTGGGCCACGACTTCATGGACGCTGCCCTCGCACATGTCGATGCTTACCGGGCTGACGGACGCCACCCACGGCGTGGTCTCGGACTTCAACCGCCTCGATCCGCTGCGCCCGACGCTGGCGCAGATCCTGCAGGACCAGGGTTATCGCACCGGTGGCTATTACAGCGGCCCCTACCTGGATGCCAAGTATGGCTTCGCCAGCGGCTTCGACGATTATCAATCGGGCATGATGAGCGTCAAGGACATCCGTCGTCTGATGGATGAAGAGGATCAACGTCGTGCCTCGCTTGGCCAGCCGAAGATGGTAGATGAGGATCGCACTGAATTCCGCGATCACCTCTCGCACCGCGACATCACCTCGCCGGCGGTTACCGAGTTCGGACTTGAGTTTCTCGAGGCCAACCAGGGCACGCCCTTTTTCCTATTCCTGCACTATTTCGACGCCCACTACGACCACATCCCGGAGCAGGCCGAGGTCGGCCTTGACCGTCGTTTCGACCCGGACTACAGCGGCAGCTTCTCGCCCGACGACTGGTATTTCAATCCTGATGTGCGCGACATGCAGACCATGCAGCGGCGCATCAGCGAGCGCGACCTGGGGCATATCAAGGCCATGTACGACGCCGAGATCCACTGGGTTGACCGCCACATCGGCCGCATCATCGAGCGCTTGAAGGAACTCGGCCTGTACGAGAACACCGTCATCGCGGTGGTTTCCGACCACGGCGACGAATTCTTCGAGCACGGCAGCATCGGCCACCGCCGCACCCTGCACCCCGAGGTGCTGAAGGTGCCCCTGGTAATGCGCGCACCGGGTTTCGGCGGCGCCGCCGGTCTGCGCGTGGCCGGCACGGTGCGCCTCTATGACCTGCCTTCCAGTCTGGTCGACCTTGCCGGAGCCGGCGACATGCCTGCCAACGAAGGCCGCAGCTTGAAGCCCCTGTTGCTGCAACAGCCTGAGGAAAGCCCGCGCAGTGCGCTGGGCCATATCTCGGGTTTTCAACCTGTGCAGGGAGCGTCCGCTTCAAACCCTGCCTTTCTTTTCCAGGTCTTTGAGGTCTGGCGCGGGGACCGCTACAGCATCCTGCGAATTCTGCAGTCCGAGAAGCCATGGCTGGACGGTTCTGCAGAAGCTTCGCAGCTGAAGCAGGTATGGGCGACGGGACAGTATCCCTACGAGTTTTTCGATCGCAGCAGCGATCCTTTTGAACAACGCGGCCTTGACCCGGCCGGACCCGCCTTCAAGCAAGCTCTGGGTCAATACACAGAAGCCATGCGCCGACACCGTGGCTTCCGCCTGGGTCTCAATTCCTCGCCGATGGAAGCGCTGCGCCCGGGTGCGCACAGCCCCGAAGAGATTGCGCGCTTGATAGACATGGGCTATGTCGACGCGGAAAAACCCATGCTCCTGCCGCCTCGGATGGCACCCTTTCCAGAGCCCTTGCAGCCGCCGCAGTGAGCAAGCCTCCGCTTTCCGGCCGCCTGCTGAGGTTCCCTGGGGCGCTGCTGTTGTGCGCGGGCGGCGTGTTTTTCTGGAACTGCGGCGGCGAAGAAACTCCGGAGGCTGGACCTGCCGCGGACCGTCCCAACATCCTGTTGATCTCGATCGATTCGTGCCGCGCCGACCGCCTTGGCTTTCTCGGCCACCGTTCGCGTTTCGCCTTAGAGGTCCCGGTGAGCCCCGCCCTCGACGCACTGGCCGCTGAGTCGGCGGTGTTCGACAACGCCTGGAGCTCTTCCTCCTGGACCCTGCCGGCGCACATGGCGCTGTTCACCGGCATGAGCGATCCGTCCCACGGCGTCTTCCTCGAGGATTTCCGCCTCGATCCATTGCGCCAGACCCTGGCCGAGGTCTTGCAGCAAGAGGGCTACACCACCTATGGCGTCTATAGCGGGCCGCTGCTCGACCCGCGCCACGGTTTCGATCGCGGTTTCGACGAATGGTATTCGGCGATGATGCCACCCAGCGAGGTGGCCCAGGCCCTGGAGAACTGGGCCGCTCGCCGACGCGACCGCGGACTGCCCGAGCCCACCGCCGAAGAGGTACGCAAGATCCAGGCCAAGGTCGCGCACTGGGATCTGACATCGCCGCGGGTCACCGATGCCGCGCTCGAATTCCTTCATCAGCAGACCGCGTCGGAGGCGCCCTTCTTCCTCTTTCTGCACTTCTTCGACGTGCATTACGACTATGTGCCGGAACAGGGCGACGCGCAACTCGCCACCCTTTTCGACCCGGGCTATACCGGCACCCTCGACGGCACCGACTGGTATTCCAGTCCGGCGGTCAGAGAACGCGACAAGCGCATCCTTTCGGACCGTGACCTGCAACACGTTGAGGCGCTTTATGACGGCGAGATCCACTGGGTCGACCGCCACGTGGGCAGCGTGCTTCAGCGCCTGCAGCAGCTCGGTCTGGACCAGAACACCGTGATCGGGGTGGTCACCGACCACGGCGACGAATTCTTCGAACACGGTTCCATCGGCCACCGCCGCACGCTGCACAGCGAGGTCGCGCGTACGGCCATGACTCTGAAGGTGCCGCAGCTGACCACTGGCGGCGCGACGCTGCACACCCCGGTGTCGCTGATCGACATGGCGCCCACCTTGCTCGAAGCGGTGGGACTGCCGTTGTGGGAGCAAGCGGAAGGGCGCAACCTGATGCCGGAGCTGCGCGGCGAAGCGGTGGCACCGGCGCAGCGTCACGGCGTGTTCAGCCACCTCTTTGTCGATTCGGAAAACGGGCCGCGCCTGTTCGAGTCGTGGCGCGACCTGCGCTTCAGCGTGATCCGGCCCTTCGCTGTCAACCCCCAGGTCACCGACGCGCTCGCCTTCCATCCCTTGCGCTTTCCTGACGGCGAGGCCTTCTACCTGGTTTATGATCGCCTCAGCGATCCGCTTGAACAGCGGCCGATCCCGCCGACCGAGGCTTTCTTCCAGCGCGCCGTCAGCCGCTTTGAACAGGATTTTTACCGCGCCAAGAAGGCCCGCGCGCAGCTGCCATGGTCGCCGATGGATCTACGCTACGCCAGTGAATTGAGCGATCGCCAGCGCGCCGTCCTCGAGGCGCTCGGTTATCAGGAAGGCCGCGGAGAGACGCGTCAGGGCCGTGAACAGGCGCCGCCGCTGGCCCCCTTGCCCGACCCGCCTCACTGACCGTGGACCAAGTCATTCCGCCCCACGGCAGCGTCTTTGTCCACGGCCAGCTAAGCAGGACGGACGCGGGCGAAGCGGCGCTTGCCGACCTGCACCAGGACCGCATTACCGTGACCGACCTCGACCTGCTGGGCGACGTCGGCGACCACCGTGCCGTCGAGGCGTACGCCGCCGCCCTTGATCAGCCGGCGCGCCTCGCTGGTCGAGTTGCACAGCCCGGCCTGATGCAGCAGGTTGGGCAGCGGGTAGTTCCCGGCGGCGATTTCTACCGCAGGAATGTCGCTGGGCAGTTCCTTCTTCTTGAAGCGGCGCACGAATTCGGCGGCGGCGTGGTCGGCGGCCTCCTGGTCGTGGATCCAGCGGCACAATTCCCACGCCAGGCGGCCCTTGGCCTCGCGCGGGTGCCCGGCCAGCAAGGCCGCAGCCTCTTCTTCGCCAATGTCGGTGGCCAGGCGGAACCAGTCGGCCATGCCCTCGTCGGACAAGCTCATCACCTTGCCGTAGACCTGTTCGGCAGCATCGGTCAGGGCGACATGATTGCCGTAGGTCTTGGACATCTTGCGCCCATCGGTGCCGAGCAGCAGCGGCGTGGTCAGGCACACTTGGGCCCGCTGGCCTTCGCGCTCCTGGAGCAGCCGCCCCATGTGCAGATTGAACAACTGATCGTTGCCGCCGATCTCGACGTCGGCGCGCACTTCGACCGAGTCCCAGCCCTGCATGACCGGGTAGGCCATCTCGTGTAGATGGATCGGCAGACGCTGTTCGATGCGTTTTTGGAAGTCGTCGCGCTCGAGCATGCGCGCAATCGTCGCGCGGGAAAGCAGGCGCAAGGCGCCGAAGAAGCCCATCGGCGTGAACCACTCGCTGTTGCGGCGCACCTCGCAGCGCCCGGGCGCGAGGTCGAGCACCTTGCCGATCTGTTCAAGATAAGTGGCCGCGTTGTGCTCGACCTGTTCCTCGGTGAGCGCCGGGCGCTGTTCGTTGCGCCCGGTCGGATCGCCCAGACGGGCGGTGGCGTCGCCGAGGATCAGGACCGGCAGATGACCGAGGTCCTGGAACAGCCGCAGGACCCGGATCGGCACCGCGTGGCCGACGTGCACGTCGGTAAAGGTCGGATCGATACCAAATTTGACGCGCAGCGGCTGGCGCTCGTCGGCAGCGCTGTGCAGACGCTTGCCGAGTTCAGTTTCGGTCACGATCTCGCTGGCGAAACGGCGCAGCCGTGCCAGCGCCTGGTCCGGGTCGGTGTCAGTCACGGAGGCCCATTGTGCGTTCTTCCCACCACCTCTTCCACATCACCGGGTTCTCTCCATAATCGCGCCCGGTGATGAACCGCAGGGCTGCCATCAGCGTGTCCATGCGGCGCACGTTGGGCACTTGTTCCAGGCCACGCACCAGCAGGCCGACGGCCTCTACGTGCTGCTGCCGCGTCAGGCTCGCCGCCGCGACCAGCACGTGGCGGTCCAGATCGGTTTGTGGCAGGGTGATCAGCCGGCGCAGCGAACCAAGCGGATCCTTGGCCAGGGGTTCCCAGTTGCCGGGGAAGACCTGATACTGGGTCGGCTGGAAAAGGATCGCGTTCACCGGATAGGCGGCATCGTCGATTTCGAGACCGTCACAGCGCAAGGTCGCCGCGATCTCGATGCGGCGCAGAGATTCGTTCGGCCCAGCGGCGGGCACTGGAAATACCAGGGTTTGGCTGAGCCGCTCGCCAACCCCCAGATGGACGCCGCTGTTGAGCACCGCGACGTGCCGCTCGCGCAGGACTTCAACCGCACCGAAGGCCAGCCAGCGCTCCATGCGCAAATCGACCTGCACCAGAAAGCCCTGCTGCGGCTCGCGCAGGCTGAACTCGCGGCCAAAGGGGTTGTCCATGCGCAGTTCGACTTCGGCTTCACTGCCGAAAATCACGTGCGTCGAGGCGCTCACCAGGCGACTGGCCTCGGACAGGCGTTGGCCGAGCAGGCGCGCGCGCAAGACCTTCATCCCGGCGTTGGTGGACGCGTCCAGCCCCGCCTCTTGCGGTGGCGCGGCCACCTGCGGCTCTTGATCTGAGGGCGCCAGCGCGGAGCAGCACGGCAGGCCGAAGAGCAGCAGCGCGGACAAGAAACCGCCCCGGGGCAGAAACCCCAGGGCGGTTGCATGACCTGTGCAGGTCGTGGCCATGAGCCCAGCCTACTCGGTCTTGGTCTCGCTGTCAGCCTCGGGTGCAGGCTCAGCAACGGCTTCGGGCTCGGGGGCAGCTTCAGCAACGGCTTCGGGCTTGGCGTCGGCTGCAGCTTCCGCAGCAGGCTCGGCGGCAGCTTCGACTTCGGCCTTGGTCTCGGCGGCAGGCTCACTGTCGGAATCGACCGCTTCTGCGCCCTCTGCATTCTCACCTTCCACCTCGGCTTCGTCCTCGCCTTCGGCCTTGGCCTTGCGCGCGGCTTTCTTGGCCGCCTTCTTGGCCTGCGCCTCTTCCCACTTGGTGCGCACTTCGTCGTTCTCTTCGAAGTCGGCGTGGATGAAGGACAGTCCGATGCGCTCTTCACCGCAGTCGACCCGCACCACCCGCACCTCGACCTTGAGGCCGGGGATGCAGTGCTTCTCGGGCTGGCTCTGCCAGTTGTCGGGCACCGTGGAGAAGTGCATGAAGGCTTCGAGGTCTTCTTCGAGTTGAATGAAGCAACCCGCCGAAATGGCCTTGGTGACCTGTCCCGCGATCATGTCGCCGACGTGGTAGTTCGCCGGGATGTAATCTTCCCACGGGTTCTTGGTCAGCTGCTTCATGCCCAGCGAGATGCGCTGCTTCTCGCGGTCGACCGCGAGCACCACGCACTGGATGCGGTCGCCCTTGCGCACCACCTCGGAGGGATGCTGGACCTTGCGCGTCCAGTGGAAGTCGGTGTTGTGCAGCAGGCCGTCGATGCCTTCTTCGATCTCGACGAAGGCGCCGTAGCTGGCCAGGTTCTTGACCGTGGCTTCGATGACGGTGCCGGGCGCGTACTGCTCGGCGATGTCGTTCCACGGGTTGCCCTCGACCTCGCGGATCGACAGCGACATTTCCTGTTTCTCGTTGTCGATCTCCTTGACGAAAATGTCGACTTCCTGGCCGCGCTCGTACTCGGCCTCGGGATTGAGGTTCTGACGTGCCCACGAAATCTCGGTGACGTGGACCAGACCCTCGACTCCGGGCTCGAGTTCGACGAACAGGCCGTAAGGCACGATGTTGGCGATCTTGCCCTTGTGCACGGTGCCCGCCGGGTAGCGCGCTTCGATCTTCTCCCACGGGTCTTCGCCGAGAGCCTTGAGCGACAGCGCAACGCGGTTGCGGTCGCGATCGACCTTCATGACCATGACCTCGATCTTGTCGCCGATGCGCACCATCTCGCGCGGGTGCTTGATGCGACCGAAGGTCATATCGGTGATGTGCAGCAGGCCGTCCATGCCGCCGAGGTCGACGAAGGCGCCGAAGTCGGCGATGTTCTTGACCTCGCCGGTGCGCACCTGGCCTTCTTCGATTTCGGCCAGCAGGCTGGAACGCTTCTCGGCGCGCTCTTCTTCGAGCAGCTGACGGCGCGAAACGACGATGTTCTTGCGCTCGAGGTCGATCTTGACGATCTTGGCGCGCACGTGCTCGCCGATGAAGTCGGCCGGCTCGGGGGTGCGCCGCAGGTCGATCTGCGAAGCGGGCATGAAGACCATGACGCCGTCGACGTCGATCAGCAGGCCGCCCTTGATCTTCTTCTTGACCTCGCCTTCGATGATGTCGTCGACTTCATAGACGCCGATGACCTTGGCCCAGGCGCGCTCGCGGTCGGCCTCGCGCTTGGACACCACCGGAACGCTGGTGGCACGGTCGTCGCCCCGGTAGTAGACCTCGAACTGGTCACCGGGCGACGGCATGTTGTCTTCGAACTCGTCGAAGGGAATCGGTGCTTCGGCCTTGCCGCCGATGTCGACCAGCACGCGCTGGCGTTTTTCATCGAGCGACAACACAGTGGCGGGAACGATCTGATTGCGTTCGACGTCGCCGGTGTGTTCACCGATCTCCTGGATGACTTCCTCGCTGCCGAGGACTTTCAGGAGTTCTTGTTCGAGGGCCGCGTCGTCAATATCGAAGCGGCGGATGGTTTGTCTGGATGCCATGATGGCGGATTGTGGTCCGGTGGAATGTCGGCCAGAGGCTCAGGGTGATTGAGTCCCGAGGGACTTCACCCAATCAAGAAGACGCCGGATCGCTTCTTCGACGGAGGGTTTCTCATTGTCCAGCACCCGATCACCTTGGTGCGCGCGCGGAGCCGCGGCCCCGCGTTCGCTTTCGCGTTGATCGCGTTCGCGCAAACCGGCCAGAACGTCGGCAAAGGCGCGTTCCTGCCCGATGGCCAGAGCCTGCTGATGACGCCGACGGGCCCGCTCTTCGAGCGAGACATCGACGAAAACCTTGAGGCTGGCCTCGGGGTAGATGACGCTGCCGGCGTCGCGGCCGTCCGCGACCAGGCCTGGGTGCTGCGCCGAGTTGCGCAGCGAACGCAGGCGCTGATTCAGGGCTTGGCGTACGCTGGGGTGGTCGGCCACGTCTGAGACCGCAGCATCGATGCGTGCGGTCCTCAGTTCGGCACCGAGGGCACGGCCGTCAAGGCAAACCGTACCGTCGGCCTGGCCGGCCAGGTCGAGCTGGGAAAGAACGGAAAGGACGGAATCCGCGTTGCGCGGATCTTCCTCGGCTTCAAGCACTGCAAAGGTCAGGGCGCGGTACCAGGCGCCGCTGTCGACGAAGGTCCAGCCCAATGCTGCGGCCAGGCGTCTGGCCAAGGTGCTTTTTCCAGAGCCAGAAAGGCCGTCGAGAGTGACGACCCGCGCCCTGGGAGATGGGTCTTCGCCGGGCATGAAGCTGGAACATTCTAGGGATCGGCGCGCTGGGGTCAAGGCGCGAGGGTCGGCACATAGGGCGCACTGCCGGGATTCCAGGCGGGCAGCACCCGCAGGCTGCCTCCGCCCGGCAGCGGCCGCAGATCCGCCTGGTGCAAATGGCCGATCACGGCTTGCGAGGCGTGCCAGCGGGTCAGAGCCGATTCCACCGCCTGAGGCGCCAAAGCGACCTGGTCCAGCGGCTTGCGCGCCACCACCTCGGCACTGTGGCGGCGCAGGCGGCGCGCAAGCCGTTGGCGCAGGAAGGCCGGGATGCAGCGCACACCCGCACGCAGCAGCGGATTGCGCAGCAGGCGGCGCAGGCGCTGGTAGGGGGCGTCCTGCAGGCAGTATTCGTCGCCGTGGCTGAACAGGACGCGCTCGCTGCCGCACCACAGGACAGCGTCGGCGAGCACCGCTCCGGCCGCCGCGGCGTCGCCTGGCCGCATCAGGACGTCGCGGTTGCCGCGCACCAGGATCAGCCGCACGCCGCGCGCGGCGAGCGCCTGGAAGGCCTCTTGCAGGGGTGCGAAGACCGGTTCACGCCACACTTCCGGCCCGGTCCAGGCGTCGAAGAGATCGCCGAGCACGATCAGCTGATTCACCTGCGCCGGGGTTGCCTTGAGCTGGGCGATGAAGGCTTCGACCTCGGCACTGCGCTCGGCCTGCAGGTGCAGATCGGCGTAGACGTGCAAGCCCTCAGCAGGGATTTCCAGCGGCGGCAGGCCGGCCTTGGCACGCGTTTGCCTCACGCTTCTGCGGCCCCGCCGTCAGGGCCGCCCAGCCCCAGGTCCTTCATCTTCTGCCACATCACCTTGCGCGAGATACCGAGCAGCTCGGCGGCCTTTAGCTTGCGCCCACCGGTGGCGGCCATCGCCTTGCGAATGGCCTCGGCTTCGGCGCGCCGCACCGCCTCGCGCAGTGGCAGGATCTCTTCCTGATGCAGGCCTGCGGCGGGTCCGCCGGGCAGGAAATGCTGCGGCCGCAGCACGCGGGCGCGTCCGGACAGCGCCAGGGCGCGCCGCAGCGCGTTCTCGAGCTCACGCACGTTGCCGGGCCAGTCGTACTGGGCCAGCGTGCGCAGGGTTTCGGGCGGAATGCGGAAGCGGCCTTCCGGATCGCTGCCGGCGAGGAATTCACCGAGAAGCACCGGCAGATCCTCGGGGCGCTCGCGCAACGGCGGAATGACCAGCGGCACCACCGCCAGGCGGTAGTAGAGATCTTCGCGAAAGCTGCCGCTCTTGACCCGCTCGGCCAGATCGACCTTGGTCGCCGCCACCACCGCCGCGTGCAGGTGCCGCGGACGCGCCGCGCCCAGCGGTTGGAATTCGCGCTCCTGCAGCACGCGCAGCATTTTGGCCTGGGCCTCGGTGGCGAGTTCCTCGACGTCGTCGAGGAAAAGGGTGCCTTCGCCGGCCAGCGCCAGCAATCCGTCGCGGTCCTCGTCGGCGCCGGTAAAGGCGCCCTTGCGGTACCCGAACAACTCGCCTTCGAGCAAGCTGGCCGGGATGGCGGCACACGGCACCGGAATGAAGGGCTGCAGAGTGCGCGCGCTCTGGGTGTGGATGGCGCGGGCAACGCGTTCCTTGCCGGTACCGCTTTCTCCAAGGATCAGCACCGGAACCCCGCCGTCGGCGGCGGCCTGGATGCGTTCCTGCACCTCGCGCACCTGGCCGCTGGGGCCGCTGAGCCCGGGCTGGCCGGTACTGGCACCGGCGCGCAGGCGGTCGATCTCGCGCTGCATCGCGCGCACCTCTTCGACCTGCCCGACGAGGCGCAACAAGGCTGCGGTTGGAAAGGGTTTCTGCAGGTAGCTGATCGCGCCGAGGGTCATCGCTTCGACCGCCTGCTCTACCGTCGCGTAGCCGGTCATGACCAGGCAGGCGGCGGGCGGATCCAGCTGCCGCGCCCGCTGCAGCACCTGCAGGCCGTCGGCGCCCGGCAAGCGCACGTCGGTGATCAGCAGATCGCAGTGGTTCTCGGCCAGCCAGGCCAGGGCGGCCGGCCCTTCGAATAAGGTGGTGACGCGGTGGCCGCGGTCGCACATGGCATCGGCCAGCGGCACCGCCAGGGCCTTTTCGTCTTCGACCAGGAGGATGTCCATAGGAGAATCAGGCTATGGATTGCTGCGCGTGGCGCACGCAGGAACGCAAGCCGAGAAGAAGCATACGCTGGGCCAGGCGCGCGGCGGCGAAATCGCTGCGCGCGTCGCCGGCCCGAGGCAGAAGCTCAACCAAATCGGCGCCGACCACCTGCCGTTGTTCCTGGTCGAGGCGCAGCAGCACCTCGCAGGCGGTGAACCAGTCGATGCCGCCGGGTTCGGGGGTGCCGGTCCCAGGAATGACCGAGGGATCGAGGCCATCGACGTCCCAGGACAGCCACAGCGGACCGGGGGGCAGGTCCTCGAGAATGCGCTGCACCCGTTCGCGCGGCGCCAGCGGCAGGATTTCGCGCGCCAGCACCGCGTGGGCGCGGTCCTGAGTGGGGTACCAGTCGCGCTCTTCGGGGGACACCGCGCGGATTCCGAAGGCATGGATGCGCGCGCCGAGGTCCCAGACGCGGCGCATCACGCAGCCGTGGCCGTAGCGGGTTCCCTGGTATTCATCGCGCAGATCCGGGTGGGCATCGAGGTGCAGCACCACCAGATCGGGATGGCGCACCAACGCGGCGCGGATCGGGCCGAGGGAGATCGAGTGCTCGCCGCCGAGGATCAGCGGGAACTGCCCGTCGGCGAGCATGGGGGCGACTTCATGTTGCAAACGCACCGCCAGTTCTTCGGGGGGCCCGCTGCATTCCACCGGCGGCACGGTGCGGGCGCCGTAACGCGGCACTTCATCGTCGAGCCATTCGTCGAAGTGTTCGACCTGCTGGGATGCGGCGATTAGCGCCGCGGGTCCGCGCGCGGTCCCTCGCTGGTAGGTGGTGGTCGCTTCGTAGGGCACCGGCAGCACGCGGCCGAGCGCCGCCAGAGTGCAGGAGTCGGGATCGAGGTCGAGGAAAGCGCCGGGAATGTGCTCTGGCATGGTGACGATTGTGTCAGGCCCAGCAAAAGTTGTACCAAGGCCCCCAAGCAGGGATAAGATTCTGGCAGGAATGAGGCTGGAATACACTCAGAATCTTCGTCTGGAGCAGCGGCTGGTGCAGTCGCCGCAAATGATCCAGGCGATGCAGGTGCTGCAGCTCACCACCCCCGAGCTGCTCGACCGGATCGAGTCCGAACTGGAAGACAATCCCTTTCTGGAGCCTGCGGACAGTCCAGAGGAAGGCGCCGAGGGGCGGGAAAATGGGGCTGCCACCCAGGAGGAAGCGGGCGCTGAAAGTGCGGATGAGCCCCCCGCCGAGGATATCTTCGACGCCGACGAGCCGCTTTTCGAGATTTTTCGCGGCGACGCCAATCCGGCGCGTGCCAATGCCACCGCCGACGACCTCGACGCGATCCAGAACATCGCCGCCCCTGACCGAGGGGGCACCGCGCCGCTGCTGAGCGAATTGCGCGTCGACGGGATCGATTCCGAAGAGATCGAGCACGCCGGGCTGCTGTTGTCGCAGCTCGACGAGCGCGGCTTCCTGGTCCAGGGAATCGAGGGACTGGCCGAACAGAGCGGCATCCCGGCGAGCGAATTGCAGCACGCGCTCGAGGATTTGCGCCACGTCAGCCACTGCGCCCTCGGTGCCCATGACCTGCGCGAGTGCTACCTGCTGCAATTGACCGGATTGCCCGAGCCCCATCCGCTGGCGATGCGGCTGGTGCAGGATCATTTTCACGATCTGCTCGCCAACAAGCTCCCCAGCATCGCCAAGGCGCTCGGGGTCCAACTTGAGGACATCCGCCTGGCTTTGGAGGTGTTGTCGCACCTCGACACGCGGCCGCTGGCCGACCTCGACCTCGACACGGCAGCGGCGATCGTGCCCGACGTCATCGTCGAAGAGGTCGACGGCGACTATCAGGTGCGCCTGACCCGCGAGGGTCTGCCCGAGCTGCGTCTGAGCCGCTCCGCCCGCGAGGCCCTGGACAAATCGAAGAAGGACAAGCGCCTCCACGGCTTCCTGTTGAAAAAATTGGAGCGTGCGCGCTGGTTCCTGGATGCGGTCAACCACCGGCGCGAAAGCCTGCTACGCATCTCCAGCCAGATCGTGCAACGGCAACGCGAATTCCTCGACTACGGCCCCGAGAAGCTGCGCCCCTTGAAAATGCAAGAGATCGCCGACGCGGTCGGCGTGCACATCTCCACCGTGTCGCGGGCGATCCGTGGCAAGTACGCGCTGACTCCACAGGGCGTTCTGGCGCTCAAGGCCTTTTTCTCCGGCGGCCAGAAGACCAGCCGCGGCGGACAGCGCTCGCGCGTGGCGATCCAGGAACGCATCAAGGCGATCGTCGAGGCGGAGGACAAGCGCTCGCCCCTCTCTGATGAAGAGATCGTGCGCATCCTGCACGACCGCGATGGCATCAAAGTCGCGCGTCGCACGATCACCAAATACCGCAAGGCACTGGCCATTCCGTCGTCGACGATGCGCCGCGCCTACTGAGTCGCGCCGCTATCATTCACGGTCGCATTCCGCCTCCCAGCCATGCCAAGCATCAAAGCCAATCGCATCCGCAAGGGCCAGGTCCTGGTCATTGACGGCGATCTCTACGTGGTCACCGATTACGAGTTCCGTAAACCTGGCAAGGGATCTTCCTTCAACCAGATCCGCTGCAAGAACCTCAACACGGGTTCCAACAAGGCCATGAAAATGAGTTCCGACGAAACCGTCGAACAGGCCTATCTGGACTCCCGCCCGTGCACGTATTCCTATCCCGAGGGCGAGCAATTCGTGTTCATGGACGGCGAAAACTATGAGCTTCACTACCTCAGCGCCGACCTGGTCGGCGACAAGATGAAGTTCGTGCGCGACAACCAGGCGGTCAACGTGACCTTCTTCGAGGGGCGCCCGATCTCGCTCGAGCTTCCCACCCACGTGATTCTGCAGGTGACCGAGGCCGAGATCTCGGCCCGCGGCGACACCGTGACCAACGACAAGAAGGGTGCGGTTTGTGAAACCGGCCTTGAGGTGCGCGTGCCTCCTTACATCGACGGCGGCGAGTGGATCAAGGTGCAGACCGAGACCGGTGACTTCTTGTCGCGCGCCGAAGGCCCGGAATCCTGAACACGCGGCCGCTCAGGGCGCGTTGCTGGCGTGGGCCAGCCGCCCGGCGCCGGCGAACAGCGTTTCCTCCGGCGTGACGAAGAGCAGATTGCTGGCGCGCGAGGTATAGGCACAGGCAAAACTCTCGGCCTGCTGGGCGAAACGACTGATGTCGTGGGCTTCCCAGAACAGACTGCCCCAGTACGGATTGAACGCGGCCGAAACCTCGACCGCCTTGCTGCGTACCAGGCGGTCAAGCTGGGCCAGGTACTTGCGTTTGCGCGCCAGTTCCCCGAGCAGGAATGACTTGGCGGCGTCGAGTTCGTCGGGCTGGAAGCGGTGTCCGTCGAGGTCGAGTCCATCGCTGCCGCGTGAGCGGTCCATCGCCGAGAGCGCGAACTTGGTGCGCCCGATCTGCCGCGACAGGGTCTTGCGCAACCGCCGCAGGCTTTCGACCTCTTCGATCGAAATGGTCCAGTCGCGGCGGATGGTGATGTCGTCTTCAATCTCTTCGACCACCAGCGCGGTGCGCCAGCCGAAGTTCTTCTTGCTCTTGACGATGTCTTCGTAGATGTGGTCGCCGACGAATAGGACCTGGTCCGGATGGACGTTGAGCGCCTGCTGGAAATCGTGCTGGTTGCCGCCGCGGTAGACCTTGCCGGTGCGCGGCTTGCGTGTGGCCCGGCTGCCTTTCTTCCACCCGGGACCCACAGGGCGGAAGGGCGCGTCTTCGGTGAAGAAGCCAGGTTTGCCGGCGCTGACCACGATCCAATCGAAATAGGACTGCCAGCCCGCATAACCGCGCCCGGACTCATGCAGCAGGAAGCGCAGCAGGGTCTCGGTGTGCGCATATTCGCTATTGGTCAGCAGAAACACCTTCTTGCCGAGCGAGCGCAAGCGGTGCAGCATCGCCGACAGCTCAGGATCGGCGTTGACGAAACTGCCCGGATCCTGACGCACCCGGTCCTTGATCGAACCATCGCGGTGCGAGGCGTCGGTGGCCTGGCGGATCTCATCCCAGATGCCGGCGAAGGATTCGAATCCGCCCGCCGACCACGCACCCGGATCGAGATCAAAGTGGTCGACCGCCGCGGTGAACAGGTTGACTTCTGGCAGCGAGAACAGGGTGTCGACCGGTGAGAAACGCGCCTGCTCGACACCGATGCGCTGTTCACGGTAGATGCGCTTGAGCTCGCTGCCGGCCAGCGGCTGGCGCGCGTGATAACCGCGACCAACGTAGCCGTGGCGGTCCAGCTTGAGAATGTTGCCAAGCAGACGGTCGACGACCAGCCCGCGCATGGCGAAGGCGCTGTCGCCCGGGTCGGGAGCGAAGTCCTGCGGGAAGCCTGCCTGGCGCAGCTTGTCCTTGACGCACTGCAGGGTCAGTTCTTCCAGCGCTTCTTGGCGGTAACGCGCCAGGGTGTAGTCGAGGTCGAAACCGACCACCTTGATGTGGCTGAAGTCGAGGTCCCGATTGACGTAGACCAGTCGCTCTTCAGGCGCGAACATGCTCTCGAGCCCACGCACCAGACTGGCGAGGAGCTCGGGCCGTTGTTTGGATCCGTTCGAATGCATGAGGCGGAAGCCGGCCCGGCCGCTGCCCCGGACCGCGACGCTTAGCCTAGCATCGGCCCACCCCATCCAGAAGGCGTCGCGCCTGACAGAGGCCCGCCCCGATCCGAAAGGCGTCGCGCCAGTCTAAGATTGGCGCGCCCTGCCACCGGGCGTCCCTCCATGGTTGGCCGACCCACCATCTTCCTTGACCGTGACGGCACCATCCTGCGCGAGGTGCCCTATCTGGCCGACGCGCGCAAGGCCGAGCTGCTCCCCGGGGTGGCCGAAGCGCTTGCCGCCCTGCACCGCGGCGGCTGTCAGTTGATCGTGATCTCGAACCAGTCCGGGGTCGCCCGCGGCTTGCTGGACGAAGGCGATCTGGCCGCCATCCAGGCTTCGCTCGACCAGCAGCTCGCCCCCTACGGCGCACGCATCGACGCCTACTATCACTGCCCTCATCACAAAGCGGTCGGCGTGCCCCCGCAACGGCGCCGTTGCCGCTGCCGCAAACCCTTGCCGGGGTTGTTGGAAAAGGCCGCCCAGGACTTCGCCATCGACTGGCAGCACAGCGCCGGAGTTGGGGACGACGTGCGCGATTTGCAGGCCTTCGCGGCGATGGATCTGCCCTCGGTCCTGGTCGGCACCGGCAAGGGTCGCAGCGCGCGCCAGAAGCTCGCCGAGGCGGGCAAAGATCCGGATCTCTACGTCGGCCACCTGGCCGAAGCGGTGCCGTGGCTGATGCGCCGCACCGGAACCTGGAAAGCTTGACCGCGCGTTCTTCTTTTGAGACGGGCCAAGCTGCTAGCATGAGCTTGGCGCCGTCCCCATGTTCCAGGATTCCAGCATTCAGCGCGTCCACGTCCTCGGTCATCAACCCGATGCCGACCTCGTGGCCAATCTCAACAGCCTGTTCCCACAGGCCGAATTTGCGCACCTTGCCGGCAACATGGAGGCCTGGAGCGCGAGCCTGTGGCAGCACGCGCCCGATGGCCTGGTCCTCTTTCCGGACACCCTCGAGGTCGCCGATCTGCGCGCCGTCGGGGCGTGGTCGGCGGCCCATTCCGGGCGCCCGTTCCTGCTGGTGGTCGGCGGCCGCGGACTGGCTGGCGGCGAAGGGCTGCTGACCCACTCAGCCTGCCGCATCTTGCCGCTGCCCTGGACGCCTGCCGCACTGCGGGCAGTGCTGGAACTTCCCACGCCGACGCTTCCTCTGGTCACTCCGCAAGCGGCGAGTCCGGCGCCCGAGCCTGAAGCCGCTGCTCCCGGCGCCAGCGAAGACGATGCCGGGCCCGGCACTGGCCGTCTGCGCCTGCAGTCTTCCACCTCCGGCCGTCCGGTTCCTGGCACGCGGCCAGTCGCCGCGCGCTCCGAGAGGCCCGCAGCGCGCGACAGCACCATTTCCGACAG
This sequence comes from Planctomycetota bacterium, assembly GCA_021776925.1. GTDB lineage: Bacteria > Planctomycetota > UBA1135 > UBA1135 > UBA1135 > JAJFFB01. The sequence continues at coordinate 34,037 of JAJFFB010000043.1, forward strand.
CGCCGATCCCGGCAGCGCCGACGACGCCGGTGCCGCTCACCTGCAGTTCAGCAGCGACAGCCTGCCCACCTTCAGCTCGGAGTTCCTCGATGGACTGGTCGAGCGCTTCCGCGATCCCTTGGCCAGCTTGTCCGGCTATCTGCAGCTGCTCGAATCCCGCCAGGAAGCCTCGCCCGAGCTGATTCAGCCCGCACTGGCCGCGGCGCGCGAGATGGACGGCATGCTCGAGATCCTGCATCTCGCTGCCGGCGACCGCATGCTGCATCCTACCCGGCTGTCCGCCGAGCAACTCGCCATCGACGCCCTCAAAGAAGCGCAGAAATGCGGCATCGAGGTCAGCCTCGACCGTCAGCAGGACTTCCGCGTACGCGCCGACGCGCGCCTCGCCCAAGCCGCCCTGCTGGTGGCGCGGACCTTGCTCGACCGTTTCGGTGGCGGCACCGGCCTGGCGCTCTCGTGCAAGCAGTTGGAAGAGGGCGCGGCCCTTTACTGGGACGTGGTCGATGCACCCTTGGCGCCCGAGTCTTCAGCCGTCGCGCCGCCCCCCTTCCTGGAGCAGCTGCTCGCGCGTCTCGGCGAACGGCTGGGTGCCGATTCGGTGGTGCACTCCTCGCACGGCGGTGCGGTACCGCGCCGCGCCGGCCTGGTGTGGCCCAGCCGCGTGGTCCTGGCCGCGGCTCTGTAGGCGCCTGTCACCCTGGCGGGTTCGCCGCCGACCCTCATGGCTTTGCAGACCGTGGACAAAGTCATTCCGCCCCACGGCCTTAGGGCGCAGGTTGGGCGCTCAGGCCTCGACCAGGTTGGGCAGCAGGCTGAAGTACAGTGCCAGATGATAGAGGAACAAGAACTGGTAGAAGATCAAGACCAGGGTCAGGCCGAGACGCGCGTTGGGAAAGTTCTTGAGCAGGCAGAACAACACGGCGCCGAGACCGATGCCCAGGTTTTTGCCGCTGATGAACCAGAAGATCCCGGCGTCGAGCAGCTTCTGCGCGACCGGGTTGCCCTCGCTGCCGCCGCGCTGAAGATAGATCAGGGTGAAGTGCGCGTCGAGCAGGTTCAAGATCAGGAACATCACCAGCAGCACCCACGCGCGAGTCGAATAGACGTCGACAAAGGTGCGCACGCTGGCGCCCTTGCGGCGGTAGGGCCGGCCTTGACGCCGCCCGCCAAACAGGCTGAAACGTGACAGCATCGGCGTCGGTTCCAAGCGCCGGTCGGGCCGCTCAACGCCATCATGGTCGATGAAATGCCCTGGCCGTGGCTTATGGGAATCAGGCAAGGTTCAATGCGTGCTCTTGACCTTGAGCATCGCCGCAGCCGTCAGAACGAAGATCACCATGTCGAGGACGATGGACTGGTTTTCGATGTAGTAGAGGTCGTAGTCGATGTTTTCGTGGATGGGCGACTTGCGCGCTTCGGATACCTGCCACAAACCGGTGATTCCAGGTTTGGCGTCCAGCCGCAAGCGATCAACCGGAGAATAGGATTCGACGATGAAGGGCATTTCCGGACGCGGGCCGACCAGCGACATCTCGCCCATCAGCACGTTGAGGAACTGCGGCAGTTCATCGAGCGAACTGGCGCGCAGAAAGCGCCCCACCCGGGTGACGCGCGGATCCTGTTTGCTGTCCGGTGAGATCGCGTCACCGCACTGATCCACGTACATGGTGCGGAACTTGAGCATACGGAAGGTACGCCCGCCGAGACCGACGCGGACCTGGCTGAAGAAGATCGGGCCACGGCTGTCGCGTTTGATCAGGAAGGCAACCAGCAGCAGCAGCGGCAGCGTAATCAGCAACAACGTCAGCGAGGTCAGGATGTCCATGCTGCGCTTGACCAGGCGGTACAAGGGACGCACCGGGTCGACCGCGGGGGTGATCAAGGGCACCGAATCCAGATTGTCGACGGTGATGCGACGCGAGAAGAAGTGGTACAGGCGTGGCACCACCTGATAATCGATGCCGATGTCCTCGAGGCGGCTGCACAGGTCGACCAACGCCTCTTCTTCCATCATCGGGGTGGCCACGAACACCCGCTTGATGTCTTGAGCCTGCATCAGATGGGCCAGGTCCTGGCGCCCGCCGAGGATTGGATAACCGCGCAAGCGGTCGCCACGCCGCTTGGGATCGTCGTCGAGGAAACCGACAAAACGATAGCCAAGGGTCGGGAACAGGCGCAGTTTCTGCTCCAGACGCAGCGCCATCGGTCCGGTGCCGAAAACCGCCACCCGGGTATTGCCAAAACCCTTGGCGTGCAGCCACGACAAGAAGTGGAAAGCAAGGCCGCGCTGCACCACGGTGACGAAGAAGATCGCCACAAAAACGACGAGGAGCAGAATGCGCGAATAGTCGTCGGCAGAGTGTTCCAGGCGGAACATCTCGTGGATCGGCTGCAAGCCGCGATAAATGATGTTCTGCTGCTCCAGGTTTTCCTGCGCCGGACGCAGGAACAGCATGGCGGTCGAACTGACGAAGAAGGAGGCGAACACCGCCTTGAAAATCGCTTGATACTCTTCGACGTTGAGGATCGATTTACGCCAACGATAAAGACCGCAAGCCCAGAAACAACCGAGGGTCACTCCGGTGATGAGGACGAAGACCTGCGCGTATTCGGTCAGACTGAGTGGAGCGTTTGGCTCCATCCAGCCGAAAACCTGGAAGCCGAGCAGGCACGCGAGCAGGATCATCAGACCATCAAACCACACCTGCAGAACGATGAAGCAGGTGTCAAAGTTGGTCCGGAACCAGTGCATGACAGGTCGGGGAAGAGAGACGAAAGGCCGGCAATGGCGTGCCCAGCCAGGTGTCCCCAGCTTAATGGGTCAGCTCAGCTGCGTAAACCGCCACCCAACCTTTCGGCAGCCTGGGCCACCTTGGTCAAGAACTTCTGTTCGTCCTTGTCCTTGAGAGTACGGTCAGAAGCCCTAAGCAGCGCGTGAAAGGCCAGCGAGCGCTGACCCGGCGCCAGGGTGCCACCTTCGAACAGATCGAACATGTGCAATTCCTCGAGTACCCTGCCACCCGCCTGGCGCAGGGCGTTTTCGACTTCTGCATAGGGCACGGTTGCCGGCAAAGCGAGGGCCACGTCGACCTTGATCGCCGGAAAGCGGGACGGCGGGCGGAAGGCGGGCTGCGCCGCCGCAGCCAGACGGTGCAGCTCGTCGAGATCGATGCGCACCACGGCAATGGCGCTGCGCCGCGCCCCCAGCTCTTCGCGCAGTCGCGGGTGGAGTAGAGCCACCAACGCCAGTGGGTCTTGCCAGGTCAGGGCCCGCGCGGGATGCGCCCACGGCGCGTCAACGGCGCCTGGGCACGGATCGCTGCGCCGCAAGCCGGCGCAGCGCAGCAAGTCTTCGGCCACGGTGCGGGCTGCTGCAAACAGGCTTCCGGGCCCTTGTTCCACCCCCCCCTCGGGACGCCACATGACCGCAGCCAGCCAGCGCCGCTGCGGTGGCAGACCCTGTTCGACCGGCCGGTAGCCCTTGCCGATTTCGAACAGGCAACCGCTGGTCTCTTCGCGCAGATTGCCGACCGCCTGTTCCAACAGCGTCGGCACAGGGTCGTGACGGATCAGGTCGACGCCGTCTTGCACCGGATTGTCGACACAGACGAAGTCATCGCCTTGCAGTCCCAGACGCTCGGCCCAGGAATGCTGCAGGAAGGTGTAGCCCTGCGACTCGTAAGCGGCGTGGGCTCCGTGTAGACGCGCCACCAGCCGGCGCTCCAGCATGCGGCCAGGATCGGCGCGCGGCGCCTGCACCGGCGCCTGCAGGGGTTGCTCGGCGATCTTGTGATAGCCGTAGATACGCCCGACCTCCTCGACCAGGTCGATGGCGGTGCGCACGTCCTTGCTCGCCCGCCAGCTCGGCACACGCACGTGCAGATGGGCCCCGGCGTCTTCGGATGCGAAGCCGAGCGACTGGAGGATCGCACCAATCTGGTCGCGCGCAATCCCGACACCAAGCAACTCGGCGCAACGCTCTGGGTCGAGGTCGATGTGTCGCAGATCGACCTCGTCGCAGCCGGCGCTGGCCGGCGCTGCAACGATGCGTGCCTGCGGACGAATCTCGGCAAGCAGATGGCAGTAACGGCGCAAGGCGAGGTCGGCGAGCGCGGGATCGAGGGACTTCTCAAAGCGCGCGGAGGCGTCGCTACGCAAACCGTGGCGATGGGCGCTGCGACGCACGCTGGTGGCGTTGAAAGCGGCTGATTCGAGCAACAACTGGGTGGTGTCGTCGCCGACCTCGGAATCTGCACCGCCGATGACACCGGCGAGCGCCACCGGGCGCTGCTGGTCGGCGATGACCATGTCGTGCGGATCGAGGACGCGCTCGACGCCATCGAGAGTGGTCAGTTTTTCGCCGCTCGCGGCGCCACGCACGACGATGCAGGACCCGGCCAGCTGCGGCCAGGCGAAGGCGTGGGTGGGCTGGCCGAGTTCCAGCATCACGTAATTGCTGAGATCGACGATGTCGTTGATCGGCCGCAATCCGGTCGCCAACAGGCGCTGTTGAATGCGCTCCGGCGACGCTTGCGGCGGCGCGTCGAGATCAATGCGCAAGCCGGCGTAAAAGCTGCAGCCGGTTCCGTCCTCGATGCGGATCGGCACTGGATCGGCGCCAGCGGCCGGGTAGTCCGATAGCAGCGGCAAGGGCTGCAAGCGTCGCCCCAGGATTGCTGCGAGTTCGCGCGCGAATCCATAATGCCCCCACAGATCGGGGCGGTGGGTCAGCGACTTGTTGTCGAGTTCCAGCACCGGGTCGAGCAGTCCGAGTTCTTCGGCCAGCGAGCGCCCGACCTCGGCGTCGCAAGCCAGTTCCAGAATCCCGGCCTGGTCATCGGATAACTCGAGTTCGCGCCCGGAGCAGATCATGCCGTGCGAGGCTTCGCCGCGCAGTTTGGCCTTTTTGATCTTGAGTCCCCCCGGCAGCACGCAGCCCACCGGAGCAAAGGCGATTTTCTGTCCCTGGCGCACGTTGGAGGCGCCGCAGACAACCGGCACGGTCTGCTCGGCGCCGAAATCAACCTGGGTCAACGAGAGCTTGTCGGCGGCGGGATGAGGCGCGCATTCGACGACTTCGCCAACCACCAGCGGACGCAACTCGGCACCGTATTCTTCGACGCCCTCAACCTCGGCGGTATGCATCGACAACAAATCGGCGACCTGTTGCGGCGTGTGATCGGAGAGATCGACGAAATCGCCCAGCCAGTTCAGCGAGATCTTCATGGGGGTCAGGGGTGGAACTGGCGCAGGAAAGAAAGAGAACCGCTCATCAGCCAGCGGATGTCATCGATGCCGTAACGCAGCATGACGATGCGCGACAGGCCGAGTCCGAAGGCATAGCCGCTGAATTCCTCTGGGTCGACGTCGCAAGCACGCAGCACGTTGGGGTGGACCAGGCCGCCGGGCATCAACTCGATCCAGGTGCTGTTCTTGCACACTCCGCAGCCGCTCTTGCAGAAAGGGCAGCGCGCATCCAGTTCGAAGCCGGGCTCGACGAATGGGAAGAAGCCGGGCCGCAAGCGCGTTTCCAGCTTGCGCCCCATGACGCCCTCGATCAGGGTGTTCATCGCGTGCAGCATGTGCGGCACGCCGACTCCGCGATCGACCACCAGGCCTTCCATCTGGTGGAAGGTGTGCTCGTGAGTCGCGTCGAGGCTTTCCTGGCGGTACACACGGCCGGGCGCAACCACCCGCAAGGGCGCGCCGAAACGCCGCAAGGCCCGCACCTGCACAGGCGAGGTGTGGGTGCGCAGCACCACTCCCTGTTTCCCTGCACCACGCTGATCCGGTGGTGTGATCCAGATGGTGTCGTGCGACTCGCGCGCCGGATGGTCGGCGGGAATGTTGAGCGCATCGAAATTGAGCTCTTCAAGCTCGACCTCCGGACCGTCGGCGATCTGGAAGCCCATCGACTGGAACAGGTCCTCGAGGTCCCGGGAAACCTGATTGACCGGATGCACCCCGCCGCCGGGAAGGGGATCCCCGGGCAGGGTGGCGTCGAAGCCGTCGGCTTCGAGTTCAGCGGCCATCGCCAAGGCTTGCAGGTCGCTGCGGCGTGCCTGCAGGGCCTCGGCCAGCCCCTGCTTCACCTCGTTGGCAAGCTGGCCGAGCAGCGGACGCTCGGCCGCGGGCAGCGTGCCAAGACTCTTGAGCACGCTGGTGATTTCGCCTTTGCGCCCGAGCAGGCGCACCTCGATCGCGCGCAGACCTTCCTCGGCCTCGGCCTGCTGAATGGCAGCAAGCCCTTGGCTTTGAAGTTCCTCCAGACGGTCACGCATGGCGCGTTACCTCCGGCGGGACCGGGATCAGGCCGCCACCGCGGCTTTGGCCACCTCGGCCACCGCGGAAAAGACTGCAGGATCGTGGAAGGCCAGCTCGGAAAGGGCCTTGCGGTCGATATCGACGCCGGCCTTTTTGCAGCCGTGGATGAACTTGGAATAGCTCATGCCGTTGGCGCGCGAGGCAGCGTTGATGCGCTGGATCCACAGGCGGCGGAATTCGCGCTTGCGCACCCGGCGGTCGCGATAAGCGAAATTGCCGGCGCGAAGCAGCGTTTCCTTGACGGTGCGGAGCAGACGGTGACGAGCGCCCCAAAAGCCTTTGGCGCGCCTCATCAGGCGGCGGCGGCGGCGGACGCGGGGAACGACGTTACGTGCGCGAGTCATCTAGCTTTCCTCCTCAGGTTTGCGTGGTCCGGAACTGGACGGAATCGGACTAGGCCCCCATCAGCCGCCTATAGGTGGCTGCCAACTTGCCTACTACAAGGCCGGAGCGGCGTAATCGCCGACGGCGCTTGGAGCTCTTGGGGGAAAGGAGGTGACGCGTGGCCTGGTGGCCGCGTTTGACCTTGCCGGTCTTCGTCAACTTGATGCGCTTGGCGATCGATTTTCTGGTTTTCTGCTTGGGCACGACTGTCACACGTGGCTTGGGTCCAAGAATGGAAGCGGAAGATTCTACCCGGACGACCGGGCGGGTCAAGCCTCGGAGCCTTCTTCCCGCTTTTCGACGACTTCGGAGGCCTCGGCAGGCTCCTCAGCTTCGTCGGTGGAAAGAACCTCAGGGTCACCCTCGGGGGTGTCGCCCTCGGTCGGTTCGTCCTCGGGGGGGTGGTCCTCGGCCGTATCCAGCGGCGGAATCCCCAGGCCCACCTCAAGACCGGTGTCCGGATCGAGGTGGTGGTCCTCGGCGCGGTCTTCGACGACGCGGTCTTCGACCGGCTTGGCCTTGGGCACATAGCCCGGACGGCGGGTCAGCAACAGGTTCATGCGCCGCCCTTCCATGCGCGGATCACGGTCGAGGCGGGCGATGTCTTCGAGCAGTTCGACCACCCGCATCAGCACCGCGCGGCCCAGGTTCTGGTAGGCCATCTCGCGGCCACGGAAGAGGCAGGTGACCTGCACTTTGTGCCCGGCGTCGAGGAACTCGCGCGCCTTGCGCACCTTGATCTCGACGTCGTGGACGTCGATCTTGGGGCGCACGCGGATCTCTTTGAGAACCGAAGAATGCGACTTGGGCTTGCCGCGGGCCTTTTTCTTCTGCTCGTACTTGAACTTGCCGTAGTCGAGGATGCGGCATACGGGAGGCCGCGCATTGGGCGCGACCTCGACCAGGTCAAGGCCGGCGACCTCGGCCATTTTCAAGGCCTTGGCGGTCGGCATCGCGCCGACCTGGTTGCCTTCTGCATCGATCAGAAAGACTTCACGAATCCGGATCCTTCGGTTGATCCGGTATTTTTCCCTCTCAGGAGGTCCGAAACGGCGTCTGCGACGAGGTGGTATGGGCTTAGCTGGGTTGGGAGGCCGTTCCGGCCTCGGCTTGGGATGTCGACGGGTCGCTCGGCAGGGCGCTCAGCGCCAGACCGAGTTCTTGCAATTGCTCCTCATCAACCGGAGCGGGCGCTTCGGTCAAGGGGCAGGAACCCGTCGCGGTCTTGGGGAAGGCAATGACGTCGCGGATCGAATCGGCGCCGAACAACAGGCAGTAGAGCCGGTCGAGGCCGATGGCGAAGCCGCCGTGCGGAGGCGCGCCGAAACGGAATGCCTCGAGCAGATGGTGGAAGCGCCGCTGGGCCTCTGCGGGGTCGAGGCCGATGGCGCTGAACACGCTTTGCTGCAGTTCGCGATCGTGGATCCGGATCGAGCCGGAACCCAGTTCGACGCCGTTCAACACCAGGTCGTAGGCGCGCGAGCGCACCCCTTCTTTGACGCCCTTTTGCAGCAGGGGGATGTCGGCGCTCACCGGCGCGGTGAAGGGATGGTGGGCGGGTGCCCAGACGCCGTCGTCGAACTCTTCGAACAGCGGAAACTCGGTGATCCACAACAGGCGGTCGGGGCCCTGCACCAGATCGAGCAGCTCGCCGGCGCGGCGGCGCACCGCGTCGAGGGCGACCAGAGCGCGCCGCGGGGCGTCGGCGAGGGTCACCAGCAGGTCGCCGACCTGGCCGCCGAGGGCTTCGATGAAGGCTGCTCCGCTCGGTTCTTTGAGGAAGCGGCTGAGCGGTCCGGTAGGGCCGTCGGCGCCGATCTTGCACCAGGCCGCGCCGCCGGCACCGGCGTCTTTGGCGGCCTGTTCGATCGAATCGATCTGTTTGCGGCTGAGTTCGGCACCGCCTGGGAGGCGGATACCCCGTACCCAGCCACCCTTGGCGAGGACTGTGTCGAAGACGCCGAAGCCGAGCTGGCCGGCGGGGCCGGGCTGCTCGGGGGAACCCGCCAGGTCGACGACCTCGAGCGGGTTGCGCAGATCGGGCTTGTCGCTGGCGTAGCGCGCGATCGCCTCGGCGTGTGGCAGGCGCTCGAAGGGGGTGGGCAGCTCCTCGCCGCGCAGATCGCTGTACAGCGCCACCATGACCCGTTCGACCAGCTGCAGGACCTCGTCTTCTTCGACGAAGGACATTTCCATGTCGAGCTGGGTGAACTCGGGCTGGCGGTCGGCGCGCAGGTCCTCGTCGCGCAGGCAGCGTGCGATCTGGAAATACTTGTCGAGCCCCCCCACCATGCACAATTGCTTGAACACCTGCGGCGACTGCGGCAGTGCGTACCAGCTGCCCGGGCGCGAACGGCTGGGCACCAGATAGTCACGCGCGCCCTCGGGGGTGGAGCGCGTGAGCAGCGGGGTTTCGATCTCGAGGAAATCGTTTTCGATCAGGGTGGAACGGATCGAGTGATTGGCCTGGGTGCGCAATTCGAACATACGACGGACCGGAGGCCGGCGCAGATCGAGGTAGCGGTATTCCAGACGCAAGATCTCGGGGACATCCAGTTCATCCTGGATCTCAAAAGGAAGACGCTCGGCGCGCGACAGGGTGACCAATTTGTCGACCACGACTTCCACGTCACCGGTCGGCCGCTCAGGATTGCGATTGGCCTCGTCGCGCAGGCGTACCCGCCCATACACCTGGATCACGTACTCCGGGTGCAGCTTGCGCAAGGCCTGGTCGATGCCGCCGCTGGCGTCTTCGTCAGCAACCAGCTGGATCAGACCGCGGCGATCGCGCAGGTCGACGAAGGCCACCGCGCCGTGGTCACGGCGGTTGGCAACCCAGCCGCACAGCACCACCTCGGCGCCGGCATCGCCGCCTCGAAGCTCACCGCAAGCGTGGGTCCGCCAGGAAGCGGACCGACTCATCGGCGACGGGCGAGGCGTTCGCGCAAGAGTGCGCGCCGCAGGGCCATCTGGGCCCGGACCAGGTCGACCTCGGACTTGTGCGCCAGCAGCCGCTCGCGCGCGCGCTCGACCGCGCGTTCGGCACGGTCCAGGTCGATTTCCTCGGGCTTCTCAGCCGACCGCGTCAGCACCGTCACCTGGTTGTCCTGCACTTGGGCGAAGCCGTCGTGGATCAGGAGTTCGACCTCTTCGCCGGCGCTGTTGCGCGCCCGCAACACGCCGCTTTCGGTCAGCGCGGTCATCGCAGCGTGCCGCGGCAGGAGGCCATAGAGGCCGTCCTCGCCGGGGAACTGCACGCTGGCAGCCTCGGTCTCGAGCAGCACGCCTTGCGGCGAAACTACTTTCAGATTCAGGGTGCTGGTGCTCACGTGGCCTGATTCTACAGGTTCTTTGCCTTTTCGACCGCTTCGTCGATCGATCCGACCATATAGAAGGCCTGTTCCGGCAGCTCATCGTGCTGGCCTTCGAGGATTTCCTGGAAGGAGCGCACCGTGTCTTCCTTGGGCACGAAGCGCCCCGGAGAGCCGGTGAAGGACTCGGCAACAAAGAAGGGCTGCGACAGGAATCGCTGCAGACGACGCGCGCGGTGCACGGTGATCTTGTCCTCTTCGGACAGCTCTTCCATGCCCAGGATGGCGATGATGTCTTTGAGGTCGGCGTAGCGCTGCAGCACCCGCTGCACCTGGGTCGCGGTGGCGTAGTGCTCGTCACCGACCACCGCCGGGTCGAGCATGCGCGAGGTCGATTTCAGCGGGTGCACCGCCGGGTAGATGCCCAGTTCCGAGATCGCGCGGTCGAGCAGAATGGTCGAGTCGAGGTGGGCGAAGGTGGCCACCGGAGCCGGGTCGGTGAAGTCGTCCGCCGGCACGTAGACCGCCTGCATCGAGGTCACCGAACCCTTGTTGGTCGAGGTGATGCGCTCCTGCAGAGCACCCATCTCGGAACCCAGGGTCGGCTGGTATCCCACCGCCGAAGGAATGCGGCCGAGCAGCGCGGACACTTCCGAACCTGCCTGAACGAAGCGGAAGATGTTGTCGACGAACAGCAGCACGTCTTTGTTCAGCTCGTCGCGGAAGTACTCGGCCATGGTCAGGCCCGACAGCGCCACGCGTAGACGCGCGCCCGGGGGCTCATTCATCTGGCCGAAGACCAGCACCGCGTTGTCGATCACCGCCGCCTTGCCACCATCGGGAGTGGTGTACTCGGCCTCGGTCATCTCGATCCACAGGTCGGTGCCCTCGCGGGTGCGTTCGCCGACGCCGCAGAACACCGAGAAACCGCCCTTCTCCACCGCGGTGATGCGGATCAGCTCCTGGATCAGCACGGTCTTGCCGACCCCCGCCCCCCCCATCAGGCCGATCTTGCCGCCGAGAGCGAAGGGGCAAAGAAGGTCGACGACCTTGATGCCGGTCTCGAACACCTCGGACACCGCTTTCTGCTCGTCGAAACGCGGCGCGGCACGATGGATCGGCCAACGTACGTCGCATTTGACCTCGCCCTTGAGTTTGATGTCGAGGGCTTCGCCGAGCAGGTTGAACACGCGGCCGGTGGTCGCCTCGCCGACCGGCACCGTGATCGGCGAACCGGTGGCGTGGGCATCCATGCCGCGGCGCAGCCCGTCGGTCGAGGACATCGCAACACAGCGCGCCATGTCATCACCGAGGTGCTGGGAAACCTCGAGAACCAGGTCGGCCTCGCCTTCGCGAGGAACCCGCACCGCGTCGTAGATCGCGGGCATGTTGGAAGAGAAAGAGACGTCGACCACAGGGCCGAAAATCTGCTTGATGGATCCTTGAACGGTCATGATTCAGACTGGTTGCGGCGGATCAGAGGGCTTCCGCACCGGAGACGATCTCGGAGATCTCCGAAGTGATCTTGGCTTGACGGGCGCGGTTGTAGACGCGCGTGATTTCCTTCTTCATGTCGCCGGCGGCGTCGGTCGCGTTCTTCATCGCGAAGCGGCGCGAGGCGTACTCACTGGTAATGGCCTCGAGCATGGCGTGGTAGACGCTGGTCTCGAGGTAGCGCGGGATCAGTCGACCCAGCACCTGCGGGCCGCTGGGTTCCAGCAGCGCATCGCCGACCCTGGGGCCGTCGCCGGCGGGCGGCGTAATCGGCAGGAATGACGCCACCTGCGGGTCGTACTTGACCATCGAGCGGAACTTGGTGAAGGCAATCTCGACGGTGCTGATTTCACCGGCGCGGAACGCCGCTACCAGCATCGCGGAGACCGACGCGGCCTCCATGAATGTGATGCGCTCGAGATTGAGTTGGTCGAGGTAGGCGGCGACCGGGTGGCCGCTGCGGGTGGCGTGGTCGATCGCTTTGCGGCCCACCACATAGAGCTTGTAAGCCCGCCCTTCGGCCTTGAGGGCGTCGATGCGTTCGTCCAGGCAGCGCTGGATGTTGCTGTTGTAGGCCCCGCACAAACCGCGGTCGGAACCGATCGCGAGCAGGGCGGCGGGCGCCTCGGAGCTGCCGGGGGCAAACAGCGGCGCGGCGTCTCCGGCGGCCTCGGGATTCGACGCCACCGCCCCGGCCAGTTTGCGCACCATCTCTTCGATGTTGTGCGTGTAGGGCTGGGCGGCGACCGTGTGCCCCTGGAAACGGCGCAGCTTGGTCGTCGCCACCATTTCCATGGCGCCAGTAATCTTCTGGATATTACTGACGCTGGTGATGCGCTGGCGAAGGTCGCGGATGTTGGCCACGGGTCTAGCTGCGTTTCGTTTGGGGAAACCGGATCAACCGGCGTATTGGGACCGGTACTGGTCGGCGGCAGCCTTGACCTGAGCTTCGATCTCCTCGCTCCACTTGGTCTTCCAGCCGTTGAGTTCGGCGATCAGATCCGGCTGGGTCGAGTTCACGAAATCGACAAATCCCTCGACGAAGTCGGGCACCTGGTCGACCGCGATTTCGTCCATCATGCCGGAGGTGCCGGCGTAGATCGAGACGATCTGGTCGGCGTTGACCAGCGGTTTGTACTGCCCCTGCTTGAGCACCTCGACCAGGCGTGCGCCGCGGCTGAGGGTCTGCTGGGTGGCGGCGTCGAGGTCGGAGCCGAACTGGGCAAAGGCCTCGAGTTCGCGGAACTGCGCCAGGTTGATGCGCAGACCGCCAGCGACCTTTTTCATCGCCGGGGTCTGGGCCGCACCGCCGACGCGCGACACCGAGATGCCGACGTTCACCGCCGGACGCACGCCGGAGTAGAACAGGTTGGCCTCGAGGAAGATCTGACCATCGGTGATCGAGATCACGTTGGTCGGAATGTACGCCGAAACGTCGCCTTCCTGGGTTTCAACCACCGGCAGTGAGGTGATCGAACCGCCACCCTTGCTGTACTTTTCGGGGCTGATGTCGGTGGCGGTCTTGGACACTTTGGCCGAGCGCTCCAGCAACCGGCTGTGCAGGTTGAAGATGTCGCCGGGGTAGGCTTCGCGGCCGGGCGGGCGGCGCAGCAGCAGCATCACCTGGCGATAGGCGTAGGCCTGCTTGGTGAGGTCGTCGTAGGCGATCAGCACGTGGCGGCCGGCGTCGCGGAAGCGCTCGGCCATCGCGGTGCCGGAGTACGGCGAGATGAACTGCATCGACGCCTCTTCGGAAGCCGCGGCGTTGACGATGATCGTGTACGGCATCGCGCCGGATTCCTCCAGGCGGCGCAGCACCTCGACCACGGTCGACTGCTTCTGGCCGGTGGCGACGTAGACGCACAGCACCTGCTCGGGATTGTTCGGATCCCCGCCGCCGGTGTTCTTCTGGTTGATGATCGCGTCGAGGATCAGCGCGGTCTTGCCGGTCTGACGGTCGCCGATGATCAGTTCGCGCTGGCCGCGGCCGACCGGGATCATGGCGTCGATCGCCTTGATGCCGGTGGACATCGGTTCGGACACCGGCTCGCGTTCGACCACCGAGGGCGCGGTCTGTTCGATCGGGCGCAGATCGTCGTCGGTGGCGCCGGTCGGGCCCTTGCCGTCGAGCGGCTGGCCGAGGGCGTTGACCACGCGGCCGAGCATGGCGTCGCCGGTCGGCACCGAGATGATGCGTCCGGTGCTCTTGACCGTGTCGCCTTCCTTGACGGAAGCGGCGTTGCCGAGCAGCACGCAGCCGACGTTGTCCTCTTCCAGGTTCAGGGCCATGCCCATCACCCCGTCCGGGAATTCGATCAGCTCGGACATCATGCAGTCTTCGAGGCCGTAGACGCGGGCGACGCCGTCGCCGACCTGCAGGACCTGGCCGACCTTGGCGGTCGAGGCGGAGGCCTCGAAGCCTTCGATTTCCTGCTTCAGGACCGCAGTGACTTCAGAGGGTTGGAGTTCCATGATTCGGTATTGGGCGTAGAACTAGCCGATGTCGGCGCTGGCGAGCCGGGTGCGGAGTGCGTCCAGGCGGCCCCGTGCGGAGCCGTCGAAGCGGGTGCCGGAAAGGGTGACGCGGATCCCCCCCAGCAGTTCTTCCACCACTTGTGGCTGCAGGCTCACCTGGCAGCCGGTACGGGCGGAAAGAGCAGATTCAATCGATTGGAGCTGCTCGGCAGCCAGCTCCTGGGCACTTTCCACGGTGCCGCGCAGGCGGCCCTCGTGGGTGTCGAGCAGGGCCTCGAAGGCGGCCGGGATTTCGACCAGGACAGCAAGCCGATTGCGCTTCGCAACCACCTCGAGCAGCGCTTGGATACGCCTGTGCAGGTCGTCGGGAAGCAGTCGGGCGAGCAGCGCGCGCTTGCGCGCAACCGGCAGGCGTGGATCGAGCAGGACCTCGCGCACATCGCCGATCCTGACCACCTGGCCGAGGCTGGTGACGCTCTCGCGGACCGCAGCGAGTTCGTCCTGATCACGCGCCAGTTCGAACAGCGCGCGGGCGTAACGGCGAGCGGCGGCTCCGGTGTGAAGAGGCTGGCTCATGCTGGTCTCAGTTGGGCGAGACTTCCCGCTGGAAGTCAGCGACCAGACGCTGCTGATCGGCCTCGCTGAATTCGCGCGAGATCACCTGTTCGGCGACCTGCACCCCCAGTTCGACCGCCTCGCGGCGCAGCACCTCGCGGGCCGAAGCCAGCGCGGTTTCGATTTCGGCGCGCGCGCGGGCGCGCTCGCGTTCGGCTTCGGCCTTGGCGGCGCCGAGCAGTTCCTGCTCGCGCTCACCGGCGCGGGCCTTGGCCGCGGCAACCTGGTGTGCGGCCTCGCGGCGTGCGGCGTCGAGATCCTGCTGGATCTGGGCGCGCATGCGCTCGGTCTCCTCGCGCGCGGACTCGGCCGCCCGTGCGGAGTTACGCGAGGCCTCTTCGCGCTCTTCCAGGGCCTTGAGGATGGGCCCGAAGACAAACTTCCACATGAAGGGCAGAGCCAACAGGAAGATGACCAGCGTCCAGATGAAGGCCGACTGGCCAACCTCGAACATGGAGGAGACCCCGTTGTGGCCACCGGTTGCGGAAGTGATCAGCAGAGAATGCGGAAGCATGGCTGGATGCGTAGGGAAAGACATCAGTCCGGGCGCGCAGGCAGGCCGAAACCTGCCCGTGCGTGGCTGTCGACGACGGCTGGCCCTACTTGAGGGCGAACAGCAGGCCGACCACGATGGCGAAGAAGGTCGCGCCTTCGATCAGGGCGGCGAAGATCAGGGAGCTGCCCCGGATGTCTCCGGAGGCTTCGGGCTGGCGGGCAATGGCGGAGTTGGCGTCGCCGCCGATCTTGCCGATCCCGATACCGGCGCCGATCACGGCAAGGCCAGCGCCGACGGCGGCCATGGCCATAGAGCCACCCTCTTGGATGAGCAGGTTCAACATCGTTCTACAGCTTTTTTTGTTTTTTGGGTCTAGTGGTCCGGATGCAGGCACTGTCCGACAAAGACAATCGACAACAGTGTGAAGATGTATGCCTGCAGGAGGGCCACAAAGCCCTCGATGATCATGATGAACACGGACATTCCGGTGGTCAGCGGGGCGACTGCCCAGCCGACCGCGGCGCCGTTCTCGGCGCCGAAATAAAACATCAGGCCCATAAAGGAGAGCAGCACCAGGTGGCCGCCGACCATGTTGGCCATAAGACGAATGGTCAGGGCGAAGGGCTTGATCAGCAGGCCGGCGACCTCGAGCACGAAGATCAGTGGCAGCAGCCAGCCAGGCACGCCGCTCGGCACCAGCGAAACCCAGAACTTGCCCGGGCCCTGCACCACCATGCCGCCCACCACCATGATCAGGAAGGTCAGGATCGCGAGCGCCGCGGTCACGTAGACCGAAGCGGTAGCGGTGGCGCCCTTGGGCACCAGACCGAACAGGTTCATGAAGGCGATGAAAAAGAAGATCGACAGGAAATAAGGGGCGAAACGGCGGCCGTCTTTCTCGCCCATGTTGGCGTAGACCATTTCGTCGCGGATCCACGCGACCCAGCCAGCCAGAACTCGCAACATGCGCCCACCGCTGCCTTCGCGGATGGCGTTGCGGACCGGCAGGAAGAACAGGAAGATCAGCCCCACCGCGGCGAGTTGGAACCACTGGATGTTCCACCAGACCAAACCGAAGACCTCGGTGGAGTGCTGCGGCACCACGTGCGAGAAGAGCACCTCGAACGGACTCTCGTCCTCGGCATGCTCGGGAGCATGCTGCAGGACGGCCGCGATGGCCGGTACGAAGGAAAGCACGGAAGCGATCACAATTCGAGGGGATCCCGTTGGTCAGCGGGAAGCGCGGGTGGCCCGGAGGCCGAGGCGCGTTGGCGCAGGAGGTTGGGAAGAAGAACGGCTTCGCCGATCAGCACCGCACTCAGGAAACTGAGCAGGAAGGGTGCCGGGGCGTAGAGGGCGAGGCTTGAGCCGGTCAGCGCACCGGCAAGGAGCAAGGCCAGGCGGCCGAGAAAGCCGATGGCCAGGACCGCCGCGAAGGCGGTCTGCGGCACTGCGGGATCCATGACCCATAGGCGCCGCCGATGCAAGGCCCATTCCGCTGCCCAGGCAAGGCTCCAGCCCGCAATCGCGCCCCCCTGCCAGGCTGCGGGGAACCACAGCACACCAAGGGCGCCCAGCAGGGCTGCGATCAGCGCGAGGATCACGGGGACTTGGTGTCAGATGGGCGGGAATCCTTGGCCGGGTCATCGGGTTCTTCCGAGGAGGGTTTGGAGGAACGCTCCACGGAGCGCACCAGCAAAGCCATGCGGTAGGTACCGAAGCCTATGCCGAGGAAGAGGCCGAGCAGAAGGAAGGCCGGGAAGGCTTGGTCCAGCCCGAGGGCATGGTCCAGTTTCCAGCCAAGCCAGCCGAACAGGGCGACGGCGACCAGGTATTCGAAACCGATTCCGGACCAGCGCAACGCCTGGGCGCGCTGCAGGTCCTGAGGTTTGGATGAATCCTTGGATTCCGCCGGATCGGACGGGTGATGGTCCATTTCTGCCAGGACAGGCAAAGAGCGGTTTCCCGTTCCTTTCGGACTGTGTGTCCTGGGCCTGGAAGGGGCGCGGTATTTTAATGCCATCAGCCAATCCTTCCAAGGGAATCTGGCCAACTTTGTTGCATTTCCCTATCCTCTCCACTCCTCTGCCGCACCGGCCTGCCCAATCGTGGAAACAACCCTCATTCTGTTCAAACCCGACGCCCTGCACCGGGGTCTCGTCGGCCGCGTCCTGTCTCGTTTCGAGTCCAAAGGCCTGCAGATCGTCGCCATGCGCATGTTGCGTATGACCGACGAAATCGCCGCTCGCCACTACGCCGAACACGTCGACAAGCCCTTCTACCCAGGCCTGGTCGCATTCATGACCTCTTCACCGATCCTGGCGCTGGCACTGCGTGGCCCCGAGGCCATCGCCGTGGCGCGCAAGCTGATGGGCAAGACCTTCGGCCTCGAGGCCGAAGCCGGCACCATCCGCGGCGATTTCGGCTGCTCCAAGTCCTTCAATCTGGTGCATGGCTCCGATTCGGCCGCCAGCGCCGAGCGGGAACTGGGCATCTACTTCCCCGACGGCCTGCAGGACTGGGAAACGATCCAGCATCCGTGGCTGTGGGATGCAGAATAGGTCTCCAGGGCCCTCTGCAGCCTTTTTGGCCATGAAGGCCTGCGTTACCTCGGTCCCGGCTGGAGTTAGCTGGATGGCTGCGGTTTGACGGTTGCTCCCTCCCCCAGGAAAATCCTCCCGATGCGTTTGATCCCGTCCCTCCTCTTGCTGACCTGCCTGTCCAGTTGTTCGCTGTCGCAGGGAGAGGTCGATCTGATCGATGACTTTCGATTGCGCGCTGCTCAGTACTACGAGGTCAACGACCTAGGCCGCGCCCAGCAGCAGGCGGTGCGCGGCTTGCAGATCGATCCAGAAGACGGCGAACTCAACCATATCCTTGGACGCACCCTGCTGAAGCGCGGCGACCCCGACGCGGTGCAGCTGGCGCGCGGGCCGCTCGAACTGGCCCACGAGCAGCTCGACAGCGCGCGCAGTTCCTATTCGATGGGTGAATACCACCTGCGCCATGGCCAATTGCTGCGCGGTGCCGCCGCGGTCCTGCGGCGCAAGAGCGCCGACATCGACCCTGTGAATCGCCGCCTGGTCGCCGACCACCAGGCCGAAATCGAGGACTATGAAAAGCGTGGTGAAGAGCACATTGTGACCTCGTTGACCTTCCTCGAGCGCGCCGTCGATGAACGCCCGGAGTGGATCGAGGCCTTGCAACACATCGCCTCTGCGCAGACCCACCTGCACCGCGACGAGGAGGCGCTGCTTTCAATTGGTCGCCTGGTCGAAGTCCTGGGCCGCTCGCGCGATTACAAGAACACTCAGCTCGCCACCAGCGAGACCTCGGTCGCTCAGGAGCGCAGCCTGCGCCAATCCCTGTTGCGCGACATCGCCTGGGAAGTGGAGAGCCGCGGCCTCGCCGCCACCATTCTGATGAATCGCGAGGATTGGAAGGAAGCCGACGCGCAACTCACCGAAGTCCTGCGCCTGGCCCCCAACCTGGAATCTGAGTACTTCAACCGCGGTCTGGCGCGCTACCACATGGGCCGCCTGGCCGAAGCCGCCGGCGACATGCGTGCTTTCCTCGGCCGCACCAGCCTGGACCAGGAGTCCGAGCAGGTGAAGCGCGCCCTCGATGTACTCAGTGAGTTCGATCAAGGCCGCGGCGGCTCCTGAGCAGACAGGCATGACCTTGGCTCAAGGGCTGTTCAGCGACGGTCTATGCCCGGGAATGGACGCGAGGGCCGCTCAGCCGCCGTCTTTGTCCTGGTCCTTGATCGCCGGGACGGCCAGGACTTCAGGAATGCGGCCGCCCGCCGCACCTTTTTCGTTTGGGCCAGTTCTCCAGACGATGGTCGATTCGACCACCTTGCCCTCGCGCAGCAGCACCATGACCCCTTGGCGCGGCACCAGGTCCATGGCGGTCTGCAGGCACTCCAGGCTCTCGACCGGGAAGCCACCGAAGCCAAGAATGTAGTCGCCGACCTGGACCCCGGCTTGGGCCGCCGGCATTTCGTCGCTGACCTGCAACACTTGGACCAGGGCCTGCGAGGGCAGTCCCAGGCGGCGGCGCAGTTGCGGTTCGATCGCTGTGACCTGCACGCTGACCCCGAGCAGCGGGCGAGAATTCGGCAGCGCGGGGCGCAGGAATTCAGAGAAGGTGGCCAGCATCTCGTGCACCGGAACGGCGAAGCCGACGCCTTCGGCGCGGGACATCTCGTGGGCGCGCCCCTGCGGAACGGCGTTGGTCGGAGCCAGTTGGGCAGCTTCGCGCAGGGAAGTCATGGCAATACCTATGAGGAAACCACGACGATCCGAGACCAGCCCCCCGCCATCGCCAAGGTTCAGACTGTTGGTCAGCTGCAGGAGTTCCGGAGCACCTCCCAGGCGGCGCCCCTTGCCGGACAGGAAGCCGAGGCTGAAGGAGCCATTGAGACCGAAGCCGTTGCCGATGACGAGGGTGAACGAGCCGACCGGCAGGGTCTGGCAGAAGCCGAAAGGCGGCGGCTCCAGGTGCAAGCCCGAGACTTCGAGCAGGCTGAGGCCGTAGACCGTTTCGGTGGCCAGTTGCTTGGCGGAAAAATGATCACCCTGGAAATCGGTGATCTGGATGGTGGCCTGCAGTTCTCCGTGGAAACCGGGGGCCACCACCAGGCAGCCGGCGGCGGTTTCCTGCACCACCACGCCGGAAACGAAATACTCCTTCTTACCGCCCTCGGCGCTGGCGTCGCCTTTGCTGCCGAGCTGGTAATCCACGCGGACCAGCGCCGGGCGCAGGTGCCGGTAAAGCCTGATGACTTCGGTTTCGGCGGAGCCGAGCGCGCTGTCCCGGGCGATCATCTCGAGCGGAGACGGAATCAGCACCGGTGGCGGTGAATCGCCCTCGTTGCCAGGACGGTCTACCTGCAGGGTGAGCAGGAAGAACGGAAGCAGGAATGCCACCATCTGGGCAGCCTAGAGCTTCTTGAGGTCGGGATTCTCCTGGGCGACCGCGTCGGTCGACAGCGCTTCCGAATTCAGGCCCGGCGGAAGATCGCTGCTCTGCATCGGCATGAACAGCCGGTAGAAATCTTCTTTGTTGGCAGGGATCAAGCCTTCGGCGACCCCACCGCGCGTTGCGCCATCGACTTCGGTGCCGTCGCCGTCCAGCGGCAGGTCATCGGAGCCGAGGTTCTGCATGGCAAAAGGCACGGTGAAGGTAAGGACCGCGGCCGCGGCGAGCGAGGAGATCCATCCGCTGCGGCGGTACCAGGGCCGTTGGTGGCGCTCCACCGCGTCGACGGCGGCGAGGCGCGCGTCGAGTTCGGTCCACAGGCTGTCGCCCGGTCCGGCGTTGCCGGCAGCGGCGTCGAGTGTGCGCAATTCGACCAGGGCCTTGCGGGCACTGCGATAGGCGGCCAACTCGGCAGAGCAGACTCCGCACTGCGCGACGTGGGTTTCGACCTCGGCGGCTTCGGCCAGGGTCAGGTCGCCGCCCGCGTGCAGGGCCAGAAGTTCTTCTGAATGGTTGCAGTTCACAGCAGTTCCGCTCCTTCTTCTTTACCCAGGTTCCGCTCCCAGTGTTCGCGGAACAGTTTGCGTGCGTGATGGAGACGCCAGCGCACGGTGCCGGCGGTGGCGCCGACGCGCTCGCCGATGTCACCACAGGAAAGCCCTTCCAGATCGCGCAGGGCGAGCACGATGCGAAATTTCTCGGGCAGGTCAGCCAGAATCTTGCGCACCGCCTGGGCACGCTCGGTGGCCGAGGCCGCATGTGCAGGGCCCTGAGCGCCACCATCCCAGTCGCCGACCAGTTCGACCGCGGCCCCCGGGGTGCCCGAGGTCTGCCGCCGCGCCCGGTCGACCGCCTGGTTGCGCAGGATGCGATAGAACCAGGTGCTGAACTTGCGCTTCAGGTCGAAGCGCTGACGATGCGCGTAGACCTTGAGGAAGGCCTCTTGGGCGACCTCGCGGGCGGTTTCGAGGCTGCCGACGATGGCGCGCGCGGTGTGCACGGCCTTGGCTTCGTAGCGCTCGACCAGGAAACGGAAGGCGTCGCGGTCGCCGTCGATGCACAGAGCGAAAAGCTCTTCATCGGACAGCTGCAGGCGAGGGTCACCCTCGGCCATCGCGCCGGATTCGGAGTTCAACGATCCCGCAACCGCCGGCGGAGCCAGCGGGGGTCTGGGGTCGTCGTAGGTCGGGGTGCGTACCAGTCTCAAGGCGGGAAGACTCATGTCTCTGCGGCAACTTACGGCAACTGACAAGTGCCGTTGGGGTCTTCCCACCCAGTCTACCCCTAAACCTGGGGGCACAAGCAAATGCAGGGGTCCTCAGGCCCCCCCACGGCAGCGATCGGACACCGTCCGGGCCCCGCTCGCCAGTCAATCCGCGGGGTGCTCCTCGGGAGCGGTTTCGGCGTCTGGGTCGTGAACCGAGGCCTCTTGGTCGAGTTCAGCGGCGGCTTGCGCAGCAACCTGGGCGCTGGCTTCGAGATTGGCGATGTCGCGGAACTTGCGGTAGCGCGCCTCGAGCAATTGATCGACCGGCACCGCACAGAACTGGTCGAGCCACTCTTCGAGCCGGTCGGCGACCCGCTCCATGGCCTCGTGGGGGTGGCGATGAGCTCCGCCGACCGGCTCGGCGATGACCTCGTCGACCAGGCCGAGGCGGTGCATGTCGCCAGCGGTCAGTTTCAGCGCCGTGGCGGCCTCTTCTTTGCGCTCGGCGCTGCGCCACAGGATCGAGGCACAGCCCTCGGGCGAAATCACGCTGTACCAGGAATTCTCGAGCATGGCGACGCGGTCGCCGATGGCGATGCCGAGGGCGCCGCCGGAGCCGCCTTCGCCGATCACCACCACCAGGATCGGAACGCGGATCCGGAACATCTGGAAGATGTTCTCGGCGATCGCCCGGGCCTGGCCGCGCTCTTCGGCTCCGACTCCGGGATAGGCTCCGGGAGTGTTGATCAGACACACCACCGGCAGTCCCAGGCGCTCGGCCAAATGCATTTTGCGCAGCGCCTTGCGGTAGCCCTCGGGGTGGGCCGAGCCGAAATGGCACGATAGGCGATCTTTGGTGTCGCGCCCCTTGCGGTGCCCGATCAGCAGCAGGCGGCGCCCGCGCAGGGTCGCCAGACAGGTGAGAATGGCCTTGTCGTCGCCGAAGTAGCCGTCGCCGTGAAGCTCCACCAGATCGGTGAAGAGATGGCGCATGTAGTCCGAGGTCAGCGGGCGCTGCGGATGGCGCGCGACCTGGACGCGGTGCCACGGAGTCAGGTCGGCGTAGACCTCGCGCGTCAGGCGTTGCAGGCGATCACGATAGAACTCGATCTCTTCGCTCAGGTCGTGGGCGGTCTGTGTGGCGAGGTCTTCGAGTTCGTGCAGGCGCCTGCGCACGTCTTCGATTGGCTGCTCGAAAGGCAGCACGTGATGACTCGGCCGCGGAGCGGGTTCGTTCTTCACCATGGCGTCGCAGGAGGCGTAGAACCCTGTCTCCCGCGCTCCTAGAATACCCGCCTCCACCACACATCCGCGAAGCGAATGCAGTCATCAGCCTGGCGCGTGGAACTGGAACTCGATTCCAGCCGCCCGGACCCGGTCGGAAAAGCCGCCCTCCAGGCGCTCGCCGATCGTGGTCTTGCCCTTACCAGCCCGGTCCGCAGCGGCCGTGGCTTCCTGCTGCCGGCGAGCCTCAACCGCAGCCAGGTTGAAACCGTGACGCGCCGCCTGCTGGCCGACCCGGTAACCGAATGCAGCCGCATCGTGGCCCCGGGCGAGGTGCCCGACGGCGGCGCAAGCACCCTGGTGGTACGGCGTCTCGCCGGGGTCGCCGACCCAGAGGCCGATTCGGCGCGCCGCGCGCTGGCGCTGCTCGATCTCGAGGTCGGCGCCGAGGAAGCCGTGCAGTCCTACCGCACCTATCGCGTCGACGGGCCGGTGGACAGTGCCGACCTGCTGCGCGTCGGCGGCCGCGCGTTGGCCAATCCGACCATCGAGCGCACCGACCTCGCCAGCGCAGCGGTGCTGCCGCATCCGGTGCCCGACGACCTGCCCAGCAGCCGCCGCGAAGTGCCCCTGCTCGAGGCCACACCTGAGGTCCTGGAGCAGCTTTCGTCGACCATGGCGCTGGCTCTGTCGCGCGCCGAAATGGAGGCCATCCAGGAGTTTTTCCGCCAGGCCGGACGCGAACCCACCGACGTCGAGTTGGAAACCCTGGCGCAGACCTGGTCCGAACACTGCAAACACAAGACCCTGACCGGTCCGGTGCACCTGGTCGAGACCGACGCCGACGGCGAGATCCTGCGCGAGCGCCACTTCAACAACCTGCTCAAGGAAACGGTGTTCGCCGCCACGCAAAAGATGTCACCGGAATGGTGTTGGAGCGTGTTCAAAGACAACGCCGGGGTGTTCGCCATGACCGACGAGATCGGCATCGCGGTCAAGGTCGAGACCCACAATCACCCTTCTGCTCTCGATCCCTACGGCGGTGCCGGCACCGGCATCGGCGGCGTCATCCGCGACATCCTCGGCACCGGCCTGGGCGCGCGCCCCTTCGCGGCTACCGACCTGTTCTGCGTCGGCCCCGAAGACCTGCCGCGCGAGGACCTGCCGCCCGGCACCATGCATCCCGACCGCATCCTCGACGGCGTCATCGCCGGGGTGCGCGACTACGGCAACCGCATGGGCATTCCCACCGTTTGCGGTGGCCTGGTGCGCCATCCGGGCTACGTCGCCAATCCGTTGGTCTTCGCGGGCTGCCTCGGCGAGATTCCGCGCTCCATGGTCGACAAGAAGGTCTCTCCGGGCGACGTGATCGTGGCGCTCGGCGGCCGCACCGGCCGCGACGGCATTCATGGAGCCACCTTCTCCAGCGAAGCCCTGCACCAGGACTCCGACACCGTCGACGCCGCCGCGGTGCAGATCGGCGATCCGATCACCGAAAAGAAGGTCCTCGACGTGCTCATCCTGGCGCGCGACCGCGGGCTCTACTCGGCGGTGACCGACTGCGGCGCGGGCGGCTTCAGTTCCGCCGTCGGCGAGATGGGCGAAGAGTGCGGCGCCGAGGTCGAGCTTTCGGCAGCACCGCTGAAGTACCCGGGCCTGAGCTATTGGGAGATCTGGGTCAGCGAAGCGCAAGAGCGCATGGTCCTCTCGGTGCCGCCGGAGCACCTCGATGAGCTGCTGGACCTGGCTGCCACCCACGAGGTCGGCGCCACCGTGATCGGCACCTTCCGCGACCACCGCCGCCTGGTGCTGAAGTGGCACGGCGAATGCGTCGGCGATCTGCCGATGGACTTTCTTCACGGAGCGGTTCCGCAGCCGGTGCGCCGCGCCGAGAACCAGCGCCTGCGTCTCGGCCCGACGCCCTGGCCGGCCGCCCATGGCGGCGCCGAATTCCTCTACCAGGTCCTCGCCCACCCGGCTTGTGCCAGCAAGGAATGGGTGGTGCGCCAATATGACCACGAGGTGCAGGGCGGCACGGTGATGAAGCCCTATCAAGGGGTCGACGGCCGCGGTCCCGGCGACGGCACCGTGGTCAAGCCGCGCCTCGACCTGCCCCAGGGCGTCGCCATCGGCTGCGGTATCGCCCCTGCCGTGGCCCAGCTCGATGCCTATGCCGGCACCGCGTTGGCGATCGACGAGGCCATTCGCAACGTCGTCGCAGCGGGCGGCAACCCACACCGCACCGCGCTGCTCGACAACTTCTGTTGGGGCGACTGCCGCAAGGCCGACCGTCTCGGCAGCCTCAGCCGCGCCGCCGAAGCCTGCTACGACGCCGCACTCGCCTACGGTGCCCCCTTCATCAGCGGCAAGGATTCCCTCAACAACGAATACCGGGTCGGCGACACCGAGGTGGCGATCCCCCCCACCTTGCTGTGTACCGCGGTGGCGCCGGTGGCCGACACCCAGCGCTGTCCCGGCACGCCTTTGCGCCGCGCCGGCAACATCCTGATCCAGGTCGGTGCCAGCAGCGCAGCCGGCGGCGCCTCGGTCGCCAGCGAGTTGCTCGACCTGCAGGATTCCGCAGTGCCCGCGCCGGATTTCGACACCGCGCCCACGCTCTTCGATGCTCTGCACCAGGCGATCGAATCCGGATTGGTGCAATCCTGCCACGACCTTTCCGAGGGCGGTTTGGGGGTGGCGGCGGCCGAAATGGCCTTCGGCGCCGGCCTCGGCCTGCGCCTGGATCTGGCTCGGGTACCGGTGCGCGGCGAACTCGGCGTCCGTGCGCGCCTCTACAGCGAAACCCCGACACGCTTCCTGGTTGAAGTCGAGCCTGATCAGGTCGAGGACTTCGGCGCCCTATTCCGCACCCAGCCGTGGGCCACCTGCGGCGAGGTCCTCGCCGAAGCCACCTTGGTCGTCCTTGATGGCTCCCAGGAGTGCTTCCGCTGCAGCCTGGATTCCCTGCTCCAAGCCAACACCTGCGGCCGATGAAAGCACGCGTCCTGCAACTCTTCGCCGCCGGCATCAACTGCGACCGCGAGCTGCGCCACATGTTTGAAGTGGCCGGCGCCGAAGTCGAGGAAGCCCACGTGCGCGAGTTGATGAAGCAGCCGCAACGGGTCCTCGATTACGACCTGTTCGCGATTCCCGGCGGCTTCACCTATGGCGACGACCTCGGTGCCGGCCGCATCCTGGCGCTCGAGGTCGAGTGCTTCCTGCTCGAGCAGTTACAGCAGCTGCACGCCCAAGGCGGCAGCGTCTTCGGCGTGTGCAATGGTTTCCAGGTGCTGGTCAAGTGTGGTTTGCTGCCGGGCGTGGCTGGCATTCCCTTGTCCCTCACCTGGAACGACACCCACCGCTTCGAATGCCGCTGGAGCCGGCTCCTGGTCGAACCCACGCTCGGCCACGTCCTGCCGGCAGGATCCTTGCTGCCAGCACCCTCGGCGCACGCCGAAGGCAAGATCGTCCTCGCCCAGGAAGACGGCTTCGAGCGCCTGCAGCAGGCCGGTTGCGTCGCGCTGCGCTACGCCGACGTTCACGGCACCCCTACGCGCGCCTATCCCGACTGCCCCAACGGCAGCGAGGGCGCGATCGCCGGCCTGGTCTCGCCGAGCGGCCGCATCCTGGGCCTGATGCCCCATCCCGAACGCAATCTCGGGCTGCAGTCCCTGCCCGACCGCGGCGCGGGCGCCTGGGGCACCGGTGAAGAGGGCATCGCCTTTTATCGCGGCCTGCTGGCGCCTTATCAGGCGCCCTGCACCGCCTGAGAGCGACTCAAGGAGGGTCGCGGCCGCGGCCGATAGCGATGCATGGACCCGTCACCCTTCTGCCGGGAGGTCCACCAGCTCGAGCTGCGGCTACGGGGCTTGTGGGCGGGGCAGCGTCCGGTCCTGTCCTCCCTGCTGCATAACTATCAATCTGATTGGGAGGAGCAGTTCCAGGCGCCGTCGCAGCCGCGCGAATGGGCCGATTGGGACCAGCGGCTGGATCCGGACCAGCCCCTCCTGGTCAGCGACTACCACCCTTTGCGACGCTCGGTCCGCATGCTGCAGAGTCTCCTTGAGGAACGCCTGAGTGGCAAACCGATCGGCGTGGTCTTCGAACTCCTGGAGCAGTGCGAACCCATGCCGGCCAGCACCGCGCTGAGCAACCCGGAACTATGCCTGCAGGACGGGGTCCCGCTGCGCGTGGCCTACTCTTCCCTTTTGCACACGCTGGGCCGCGCCGGCGCCTGGATAGCAGGTGCTTGGTGTACTGGCTCTCCGCCGCAACGTGACCGCGCGGCGGCGCGCCAGTGGAGCCACTTGCAGCGCAGCATGCCTGGCTACCAGCAGGTTTGGTTTTTTGGCGACTGGCACCTGGCTGATGCCCATCTGCCCCAGCAGATCCGCGCGCATGGCGGCGACCCGCTGGTCCTGCACCAATCTCCTGAACCCTTGTGGGACCAGTTGACCTCGTGGCCTCCCGCCGAACTGCTGCAGCTCGGCAACGATCACTGGGCGTGGATGCACACGCCGCCGCTGGCGCAATGGGCCAGCGAACTGCAGACATCGGCTGACCAGGACCCGGCAGAGGCTGCGGCAACCCTGGCTGAATCCCTGGCCGTGCCGATGAGCGACCTGCTTGAACTCGCGGCGCCCGCCCCCATGGACTGCATGAGCGTCGATCACTGGCATGGTTTTCGTGCCTTGCTACCCACGGATATGGCCGCCGCCTTCCCTGCAGGACCACCCCGCCACTTGCTGGTCCATCCGCAGCAAGCCTTGGCGTGGCTGCCCGGTCCACTCTCGCCGAACCAGTTGGTGGAACTCGCCGCCCACTCCCTGACCCTCGACCATCCGGTAGCGGCGAGAACCGATCCGGCGGCGGCGGTGGTGCGGCGCAGCTTCGCGCTGCTGTGGGCGCTGGCGCTGAACCCCTTCCTGGTGCTGCCGTCGCCGCAGGCCCTGCGCGATCGCTACCGGCCATCCACCGCTCTGGAGGGCGTGGCTCCAGGTCCGGCACTGGCGCGCTTCTTGTTGCGCGAAGGTCTTGCCAACACCGCGGCGGCTACCCTCTCCCAGGATCCGGAACTGGACCCGGCTGGGGTGCGAGAATTATTGGAATCCGGGCCGCAGGCATTTTTTTGGGAACGAGCCAACAGTACAATCCGGGCGTCTTCCAGAAGCGCCTGATGAAGAAGTCCGCGATCCTCACCCTCCTCTTCCTATGCCTGGCCTCCTGTGCGGCAGCGCCGATTGCGGCCGGAGTCGCTCTCGGGGTCTGGAGTTCTGACCAATACTCCAGCGCCGGTGGCGCGCTGCCGATCGAAGCCCCGCCAGAACGCGTCTGGGCGGCCGCAAAAGCGGTGGCGCTTGATCGTGCTGCCGGCGAGGAGCTTGACATCCAGGAAGGAGTCATGCGCATCGAAGGACGCATGAACGAGTGCAAGGTGCTGATCCGGGTTCTGCTCTATCCCACCACCGACAAGATCAGCGAGATCCGGGTCTCGGCCCGCCAGGGCGTGCGCGGTCGCACCGACGTGGCGCAATCGATCGCCGAAGAGATTACCGCGCGGCTCTAGCCGCACGGCAGTTGGCGCAGTGACCTTCCAGGGTCAGGCTGTGGCTGGAGAGTTCAAAGGCGTGTTCCCGCGCCACCTCTTCCTGCAGCCGTTCGATCGACTCGTTGTGGAACTCCATGATCAGACCACAATCGAGGCAGATCATGTGGTCGTGGTGCTGGTGGCCAAGGATGTGCTCGTACAAGACCTGGCCGTGCCCACGCTCAAGGGCCGACAGGAAATCGCCTTCGACCAGCAAGGAAAGCGTGCGATAAACCGTGGCTCGCGAGGCTCCTGAACCGCGCTCGCGCACCCACCCGTACATCTGTTCGGCGGTGAAGTGCCCGTGGGTGCTCCAGGCCAGTTCGAGCACCATCAGGCGTTGCCGGGTCACGCGCATCCCGAGGTGGCGCAGATGCGCTTCGAAGCGTCGCCGGGCTGCGTCTGGATTCATGTGTAGGCGCGCAGAATCTCGATCGCGGCGGTGCCGATGTCGCGGCGGAAGGTCTTGCCGGCAAATTGGATCTGCTCAATCACTTGATAGGCGCGGGTGCGCGCCATTTCCAGGTCATCTCCGAGGCAGGTGACGGCCAGGACCCGGCCACCTGCGGTCACCAGCTGACCCTCGGCATCGCGCGCGGTCCCGGCGTGGAAGACCTGCACATCGTCGCCGACTTCGACCTCGTCCAGGCCCTCGATCGGCACGCCGGTGGGGTAGCTGCCCGGGTAGCCACCCGAGACCAGCACCACCGTGATGCACGGGCGCGGATCCCATTCCGGCGCCTCAAGCTGATCCAGGCTGCCCTTGGCGCAGGCTTCGAGGTAGGGAACCAGATCTGATTGCAGGCGCATCATCAGAACCTGGCACTCCGGATCACCGAAGCGCACGTTGTATTCCAGCACCTTCGGCCCCGCCGGAGTCAGCATCAGGCCGGCAAATAGGACGCCTTGGAAACGCCGCCCTTCGTGATTCATGCCGTGAATCGTGGGCAGCAAGATCTGGCGCTCGACTGCATCGCGGTTGCGCGTGCTCATCATCGGATTGGGACTGACCGCTCCCATGCCACCCGTATTGGGTCCCGTGCCGCCGTCTTCGAGCTGCTTGTGATCCTGGCAGCTTTCCAGGGGCACGAAGGTGCGGCTGTCGGTGAGGGCGAAGCAGCTTGCTTCGGGTCCGGTCAGGAACTCCTCGATCAGGATGGTGCTGCCGGCTTTGCCGTGGACCCGCTCCTCGAGCATCGCCTTGGCAGCTTGACGAGCCTGCGCCAGGGCCTCGCAGATCACCACGCCCTTGCCGGCGGCGAGGCCCGAAGCCTTGACCACCAGTGGGTAGCGCGCCCCGGACTGCAGATAGGACAGCGCCTGGTTCAGATCCGTGAACACGCGGTAGCCGGCTGTGGGCACGCGGTGGCGCACCAGGACTTCTTTGCAGAAGGCTTTGGACCCCTCAAGGGCGGCGGCATCCTGGCGCGGTCCGAAGACCGCGATGCCGAGGTCGCCGAGCCGGTCGGAGATGCCGCCGACGAGCGGATCCTCGGGCCCGACCACCACCAGGTCGACTTGCTCGTCCTTGGCAAAACGGGCCACCCCATCGAGGTCGCTCAAATCGAGCGCCACGTTTTCAGACACCAGGGCGGTGCCCGGATTGCCCGGGGCGGTCCACAGCTTGGTGACCCGCGGCGAGCGTGAGATTTTCCAGGCCAGGGCGTGTTCCCTGCCACCCGATCCGAGGAGAAGGACGCGCATGATTTGCCGTATGGGCGGAATTCTAGCACCATGCGCACTCAGGACCGGCTTGCCTTCCGGACACAATCTCCCCCGCCAATGGATTCCTTCACCGATTTCAGCCTGAACGAGAGCGATCCGCTGACCCCGGACCAGTTCGCACAGGTCGTCGATTTGTCGGCGGATGCGCTGTTGTTCATCGATCTGAACAATCGCATCCGTGCCTGGAACCGCGGCGCCGAGAAGCTTTTCGGCTATGCGCGGGCCGAAGCGCTGGGCCGCTCCTTCGACCTGCTGGTGCCTGAGGATCTGCGCCGCTCCGGCGAATTGGACAAGATCTGCTCGGCGACCCGCAAGCACGGTGTTTTGCGCAACTACCAGACACGCCGCCGCACCCGCGACGGGCGCATTCTGCAGGTCTCGCTGAACCGCACCGCGATCCGTGATGCCCACGGTGAGGCCGTCGGTTTCGCCGTTTTCCTACGCGACCTCAGCCAAGAGGAGCGGCTCAAGCGCGAGAGCGACCGCGCCCGCCAGCTGGCACGCATCGGCGAGCTGGCCTCGCAGATCGCCCACGAAGTGCGCAACCCGCTGGCCGGTATCCACGGCGCTCTGCAGATCCTGCGCCGGCGCCTGCAGCCTGCCCCGGCAGAGGTGGAAGTCTTCGACGACGTGGCCGCCGAAATCGGCCGGCTCGACCAATTGGTCACCGATCTGATGCGCTTCGGCAGGCCAGCGGCCTCGACCCTGGCCCGGGTCGAGTTCTCCGACTGGCTGCGCTCCTGGCATCAACGTCTCATGCGCGAAATGGAAGAGCGCGAGGTGGTTTTTCAACTCGATCTTGAAGGCCTGGCCTGGGTACAGCTGGACCCGATCCTTTTCGACCAGACGCTGCGCAACCTGCTCGAGAATTCGATTGAAGCTGCCAACGGACCGGTGCAGGTACAGCTGCAGCTGCGCGTCGCGGACGGCCTGGCCAAGGTGCGTTACCACGACGATGGTCCCGGTATCGCGCCCCCAATCCGCGACCGCGTCTTCGACCCCTTCTTCACCACCAAGAGCCGCGGGTCCGGCCTGGGCCTGCCCATCTGCCAACGCCATCTGGAGTCCCTCGGCGGCGAACTCCGGCTGGGCGACTCCGCCGTTGGCGGAGAATTCCTGCTCAGTCTTCCGCTGGACTCTGGGGAACCTGCGTCTGGTCCGGAGTGATGCCGTATTTGTCGATGCGGTAGCGCATCTGATCGCGGTTCATGCCGAGCAGACGTGCAGCGCGGCTGCGATTGCCAGTGCAGCGCATCAACGCCTGTTCGACCCAGCGGCGTTCCAGCGCGGCGAGGTTGCAGCCCGAAGCGGGCAGATCGGGCAGTCCGGCCAGGGCGCTGCCGCTACCCACCCCCGCGACCTCGGCCGGAAGGTCCTCGAGTCCGACCTCATGGCTGCTGCCGAGCAGGGCTGCGCGTTCCACCGCGTTGCGCAGCTCGCGTACGTTTCCCGGCCAGCCATAGGCTTCGAGGCACAGCATTGCCTCTTCGCGGAAGGCGCCCGGCGCGCCCTGGAACTGGCGTGAGAATTCCGACAGGAAGTGTT
Organism: Planctomycetota bacterium; assembly: GCA_021776925.1. Taxonomy (GTDB): domain Bacteria; phylum Planctomycetota; class UBA1135; order UBA1135; family UBA1135; genus JAJFFB01. The sequence goes on from JAJFFB010000043.1 coordinate 65,407, forward strand.
CCGCCAGGGGTCGAACGTCTTCGATGCGCTCGCGCAGCGGCGGGATCACCACCGGCACCACCTTCAGCCGGTAATAGAGATCGGCGCGGAAGCGTCCGGCCTGGACTTCGCGTTCCAGGTCGCGGTTGGTCGCGGCAACCACCCGCGCTTCCAGGCGGTGCTGGCGCGTGCCACCGACGCGACGGAACACGCGCTCTTCGAGCAGGGTCAGCATCTTGGCCTGGGTCGACTGCGGCAAGTCGCCGATCTCATCCAGAAACAGCGTGCCGCCGAAGGCGAGTTCGGCCAGGCCGCGTTTCGACTCGCGTGCGTCGGTGAAGGCACCGCGCTCGTGGCCGAAGAGTTCCGATTCGAGCAGCGTTTCGGGGATCGCGGTGCAGGTCACCGAAATGAAGGGCCGGTCGCCCTGTCCGCCGAAGGCGTGCAGGGTGCGTGCAGCCAGTCCCTTGCCGGTCCCGCTTTCTCCGGTCAGGAGCACCGTCGACGCGCCGCTGCGGCCGATGCGCTGCAACAGCTTGACCAACTGCAGGGTGGCCGGGGCGGCGGCGACCGGCCACGCCGCATCGACCGCGTCTTCGCGCCCACGCAACTCAGCCAGGCGTCGCAGGTGACCCTGTTCGAAGGTGCGTGCGGCCTTGTGCAATAGGTCATCGAGGTCGAAGGGCTTGACAACGTAGTCGTTGGCCCCCAGCCGCATCGCCTGCACCGCGCCTTCGACCGAACCGTGGGCGGTGATGACCAGGACCGGAATGTCGAGATCAGTGGTGCGCAGTTCGGCCAGGAATTCAAGGCCGTCGCCATCGGGCAGACGCAGATCAAGGATGACCAGGTCCGGCCATTCCTCATCCAGGCGCCGCCGGGCTTCGCCCAGGGAGGCCGCCTCGTCGACGTGGGCGCCGGCATCTTCCAGCGCCGAACGCAGGGTCCAGCGAATCATGCGCTCGTCATCTACCACCAGGATGTGGGGCGCTGGATCCGGGAATTGAATCGGTTCAGACAAGTTCAGCTCCGGCCGCCGAATCGTGCCAACACCACGACTACGAACAGGCCCAGGGCCACCAGCCCGAGGACCAGCAAGGAGGATAGACCGGGCGCGGGTGATTCCTGTGCGTCTTCGATTTCGCCATTGGCCACGCGTCGCGGTTGCCGCGGCGGCGGATCGGGGGTGGCTTGGTCCAATTTGTGCAAGCGCAAGACGGCTTCGTGGACCAGCACGGCGGGACCGCTGACAAAAACCGCCTTGGATGTGGAAACAGACTCCAGGTCGAGTTGATTGGGTTTGCTGAAGGTCCGTTCGACCGAGGTGCTGGAACTCACTGGATCGGCCCGAAGCAATTGCACCAGGACCGTGACCCGCTCCTGCTGCTCCTCGCTGCTACCGACGGCGAGTCGCGCGGCTTCGGTCAATTCCACCAGGCGGGAATCGGCTCCGCCTTGTTGCGTCACGGCGGTCGGCGCAGCCAGCGCCGGCAGCGCGGCAGCGGCGAGCACCACGGCGAGGAGGAAAAAGGGCCTGCGCATGGACACAGCTTAGCGGTTGGCAAGGGCCTACTTCAGGCTCTTGCTCACCACCTCGTAGGTGTCCTTCGACAGTTGTGCCTGCTGCAGGCGCTCGAGTTGCGCGTGCATGCCCTCGCGGTACGGAGCGGCGTAGCGGCGCCAGCGTCCGAGTGGCTGCACCAGGCGTGAGGCAATCTGCGGATTGAGCGCGTCGAGTTCCAGGATGCGGTCGGCGAGCAGCTGATAACAGGCGCCGTCAGGGCGGTGGAACCCGGACTGATTGGCGCAGAAGCTGCGCAGCACCGAGCGCACGCGGTTCGGATTGCGCAGGTCGAAAGCCGGATGGGCGAGCAGCTTCTCGATCTGTTCGAGCAGGTCCGGTCGGTCGGCCATGGCCTGGATCGCAAACCACTTGTTGAGTACCAGCGCCTCGTCCAGCCAACGCTGCTCGAAGGCTGCCAGCGCGCCATCACGGGCGCTCCCCGGGTGATCGACCAGACAGCCGAGCGCGGAGATCGAGTCGCTCATATTGCTGGCTTGAGCAAATTGGTGCGACGCCAATTCCAGTCCGGCCGCGTTGCCGTCTGCGGTCAGGTAGGCGAGACACAGGTTGCGCATGCGACGATGCCCGATGTCCTCGGGTGCCGGACGGTAGGGACCCTCGATCTGGTGGCGTTGGTAACCGTCTTGCCATTCGGCGCGCAGAGCACTGGCCAGTCCGTCGCGCACCGCGCAGCGTGCCTGGTGCAAGTGCTGTGGTTCGATCGCGCTCATCTCCTCGGCCAAGGTGCTCTCTCCAGGCAAGGTCAATGCGTAGGCCTTCAAGGAAGGGTCGAGGCTACCGTCGGCGAGAATGGCATGAAATGCCTCGACCAGGTGCGGCGCAAGCTCGACACTCTGCCCCGCCGCCACGGCTGCGGTTGCCTGCAGCAGCACGCGGGTGGCCAGGTCCTGCCCCGCCTGCCAACGGTTGAAGGCATCGCTGTCGTGGGCGAGGAGGAAGGCGAGCTCGGCGTCGCTGCGCTCGATCTGCAGGCGCACCGGGGCGGAGAATCCGCGCAGCAGCGAGGGCACCGGTTCGGCATCCAGGGGGTCGAATTCAAACACCTGCTCGGTTTCGCGCATTTCCAGCACGCGCGTTCCGATCAGGTCCTGGCCGTCGCCGCCGAGCAGACCGAACGCAACCGGGATGTGGAAGGCCTCTTTGTCGGCCTGGCCAGGAGTGGCGGGGCAGCTCTGCTTGAGGTGCAAGCGGAATCGCCCCTCCGCGGCCAGCCATTCTCCGCGCGCTTCCAGCAGCGGCGTCCCGGCCTGCAGATACCAGCGCTCGAACTGATCCAGGTCGATGCCATTGGCGTCGGCCATCGCGGCGCGGAAGTCATCGCAGGTCACCGCCTGGCCATCGTGGCGCTGGAAGTAGAGGTCCATGCCCTTGCGGAAACCTCCGGCACCGACCAGGGTGTGAATCATGCGGATCACTTCGGCACCTTTTTGGTAAACCGTGGTGGTGTAGAAATTGTCCATCGCGATATAAGACTCCGGGCGGATCGGATGCGCCATCGGACCGGCGTCTTCGGCGAACTGCACCGCGCGCAGCTGGCGCACGTCTTCAATGCGCTTGACCGCGGCCGAGGTCTGGTCGGCCGAGAACTGCTGGTCTCGGAAGACCGTCAAGCCCTCTTTGAGGGTCAGCTGGAACCAGTCGCGGCAGGTCACCCGGTTGCCGGTCCAGTTGTGGAAATACTCATGGCCGATCACGCCTAGGATATTCTCGTAATCGGCGTCGGTGGCGGTGTCCGGGCGGGCCAGCACGTAGACCGTGTTGAAGACGTTGAGACTCTTGTTCTCCATCGCCCCCATATTGAAGTCGTTCACCGCAACGATGTTGTAGATGTCGAGGTCGTATTCCAGTCCAAAGACCTGCTCGTCCCAGGCCATCGAACGCTGCAGACACTCCATCGCATGATCGAGCTGAGCTGCGTTGTCGTGTTCGCTGTAGACATATAGATCGACCTCGCGCCCGCTACAGGTGCGGAAGGTCGAATGAATCGACGCCAGGTTGCCAGCCACCAGAGCAAATAGGTACGACGGTTTGGGGAATGGGTCGTGCCACAGGGCAAAATGACGCCCGCCTTCGAGCCCCCCCCCATCGACGCGGTTGCCGTTGGAAAGCAGCACCGGGCACGCCTTCTGGTCGGCCTCGATGCGCACCCGGAAAATGGTCATCACGTCGGGGCGGTCAAAAAACCAGGTGATGCGGCGGAAGCCCTCGGCCTCGCACTGGGTGCAGTAGTTGCCGCTGGTCCGGTAGAGTCCGCTGAGCTGGGTGTTCTGCTCGGGCTTGAGCCGCACCTCGGTGCGCAGTTCGAAGCGCTCCGGCAGCTGCTCGATGCACAGGTGCTCGGCGCCTACACTGATCCGCTCCGGCTCGACCTCGGTGCCATCGACCCAGGCGCCAAGGTGCTCCAGACCTTCGCCGTCGAGCCGCAGCGGCGCCAGCGGATCGCTCCCCTCGGCGCGGCGCAGGTGCATCGTCGCGCGCACCGTGGTGAACTCTGCGCGCAGGTCGAAATCCAGCTCCAGTGAATCGACCTGGAAGTCCGGCGGCTGGTAGTCGCGGCGAAATTTTTCTACGGGTGTCGGGCTGGACATGATCCCGGGGATTCTAGGTGAGAGCAGACTCCTTGCGACATGGGCCCGGCGGCTGCGTATGGTGGAGGCCATGGATGGTCGTAGCAAGCGCGTCCTTTCTCCCCCCGCGGGAACTTTTCAACCCTTCCAGGTAGGCCCGCTGCACTTCCGTGAAGCCGACGGCGAGGCCGACATGCGGCGCATCCACCAGCTGCATTTTCGCACTTTCACGCGCGAGCTCGGCCAGTACCAGGACCGCGGACAGGGCTATCACATCGATAAGTTCCACGACAAGAACCACTACCTGATCTGCGAAGCCGATGGCGTCCTGGTCGGCATGCTGGCGGCGCACTCGCGGCCGCCGTTCTCCTTCGCCTCCAGGCTGCCGGACGGCACCCGGGTCGAGGACCTGAGCCACAAGCCGCTCGAAGTGCGCCTGCTCGCCGTCGACGACGGTTACCGCAAGGGGCGCGTGGCCGGCGGACTGATGTACGCGATCTATTTATGGGCCGCCACCAAGGGCTTCGGCGAGCTGTTCATCTCGGCGGTCAGCGAGCAGCTGCCGCTGTATCGCGGCATCGGCTTCCGCGAACTCGGGCCGCCGGTGCCGCAGGGCGACTGCAGCTTCACGCCCATGATCATGCCGCTCAACGAGGCCTCGCTGCGGCGCAAACGCGCGGTCGAGCGCCTGGCCAAGGCCGGCCTTCCCGACGCCAGCCTGGATGAACCGGTGTCGCTGTTGCCGGGGCCGCCGCAGATCTCGGCCAAGGTTCTCAACGCCGTAGGCCGCCGCGCGCGTTATCACCGCTCACGCGCCTTTCTCGACCAGTTCGAAGAAGTGCGCCGCCGCCTTTCCCCGCTGATGGCGGGGCGGCCGGTGGCGCTGCTTGCCGGCAGCGGCACGCTGGCCAACGACATGGTCGCCGCGCAGCTGAAGGCGCGTTTCGGCGACGCGGACGGGCTGGTGCTGGTGACCGGAGAGTTCGGCCGCCGCCTGGCGCGCCAGGCCCACAGCGCAGGACTGCGCTTCCATCAACAGGAATGGAGCTGGGGCGGCGCCTGGACCGCGGCCGAGATCGAGGAGCTGCTGCACCTGCACCGGCCGGAGTGGTTGTGGGCGGTGCAACTGGAGACCAGCAGTGGCGTGTTGCACGACTGCAAGGCCCTGGCCGAGTTGTGCGCCGCCCATGGGGTGGCGCTCGCCCTTGACAGCGTCAGCGCGGTCGGTGCGGTTCCCGTGCCTGCGGGAGTCACCCTGGCCAGCGGGGTGGCGGGCAAGTGCCTGGGCGCTCTCGCCGGAGCCAGCTTCGTTGCTGCCGACCCTGACTTCCTCACCGCGCTCAACGGCGCAGCCGTGCCGTCCAGCTTCGACCTTGCGCGCATGATGCAGACCGTGGGTCCGTGCTTTACCTTTCCTTCGGCCCCGGTCCAGGCGCTGGACCGAGCCCTCGATCAATTCGAGGGCGTGCACGCGCGCGCCGAGCGGCAGCGGGCCATGAGCTTGTGCGCTCAGCGGGTGCGCCAGGGATTGGCGGAGCTAGGCATTCAATCGCTGGCACCCGAGTCGCGCGCCGCCCCGGTGGTCACCACCTTCAAGCCGCCGCACGGACTGGGCAGCCTCGAGTTCGTCGCCCTGGCGCGCAAATGGGGTTTCCGCGTCGCCGGCGCCAGCAGCTACCTGCAGGAGCGCCGCTGGGTCCAGGTTGCCAACATGGGCGAGGTCGACGCCAGCCACATCGAGTCCTTCCTCAAGAACCTGGGGGCCTGGCTTGATTCTCATCCATCCAAGCCTGCATCGCCTCGGCTTGAGCACTGAGGGCCGCTGCAGCGGCGGCGGCTTCTTCCTCTTGCTGGCGCCAGCGCCTTTGCAATTCCAGTTCGCGGCGGCGGCGCGCGCGACGCACAAAGGGAAACAGCAGCAGCGCAAGCAGGAATAGGGTGGTCATCAGGTGCGGATAGAAGTCGCGCAGCAGCTGACGCAGGCTGGTCAGTTCGGAACGCATCAATTCCTCGTGGGTGACCAGGGCGAGGCCGGTGCTGGCGACCAGGGCCTGGTCCAGAGTGGATCCCTCGCGTACCAGTTGCAGGACGTCGGGGACCGCCTGCGGCCCGCTGCCACGCACCAGGCGTTCGACGAAGGCATGCGCCAGCGCGTAGCCTTCGGCAGCCTCCACCGGATGCTCGCCAAAACCCTGATCAAAATCGGATAGCGGCGGCAGCGATCCGCTCGCCGCCCGCCAGCTCAGGCTGATGCCGACCCCGCCGAGGTAGATCTCGCCGCTGTAGTACTCGGCGCAGCCTTCGTGGAACCACGACGGCAGCGCAGTGAAGGCCTCGGCGCCAAGCGCGCCCATCGCATGATGGACCATTTCGTGGCGCAGAGTGGCGCGCAGCCGGGCTTCGCCGCCGGCGATGCGTGTGGCGACCACCATGCGTCCCTGCAACGGCAGCGCCACCGCGGCGAACCACTCGGGCACCGGGTGGCCGAGTTCGGCGGCAATGCCCTCGCGATCGCGCACCCACACCAGCACCCCGCGCCGCGGCGGGCCGAGCCGCAGCTGCCGGTGGATCTCTTCGAGCATGGCGTCGGCCTCGGCGCTCAGACGCCCGGCCACGTCGGCCATGCCGGCCGGAGCGCTCCATTGGAACCAGCGCGTATTGCCCTGGGCCTGGCCTTCTTGAGCGCGCAGCGGCGCCAGCAACAACGCGCACAACAGGGCGGTGCAGCCCAGCAGACTTCGGACCCGGCCAGCGCGCATCGCTCGAATTCTACCAGCAGGGCGCTCGCCCTCGGCGCGGGTTTGGCAAGCACACACCGCGTGGTAGGCTTTGCCGCCGATGCTGCAGACCTTCAACCCGAAAAACTCCGATCTCCTGATCAACATCAACGGTGAGCTGCTGCACCGCGACCAGGCCGGCATCTCGCCTTTTGATTCCGCCGTGCAAGGAGGCGATGCGGTCTGGGAAGGACTGCGCCTGTACCAGGGGCGGATCTTTGAACTCGACGCCCACCTCGAGCGGCTGGTCTCTTCGGCCAAGGCTTTGGCCTTCGCTGAGATCCCGAGCAAGAGCAGTATCCAGGAGCAGATCAAGCGCACCCTCGAGGCCAACGGCATGGTCGACGGCGCGCACATCCGCCTGACGCTGACCCGCGGGGTCAAGATCACCTCGGGCATGGACCCGCGCCTCAACCAGGGCGGGCCGACGCTGATCGTGCTCGCCGAGCACAAGGACCCGGTCTATGGTTCGGCCGGGATCACCTTGATCACCTCAAGCCTGCGCCGCTTCCCGCCCGACTGCATGGACCCCAACGTCCATCACGCCAACCTGATCCAGTCGATCCTGGCCAAGATCGAGGCCAACCACGCCCAGGTCGACGACGCGCTGATGCTCGACCGTCAGGGCTTCGTCGCCGAAACCAACGCCACCCACGTCTTCCTGGTCGACGGTGGTCGGGTGCTGACCCCGACGACCAAGGCGTGCCCCGAGGGCATCACGCGCAAGAACGTGCTCGAGATCTGTCGCCAAGAGGGCATTGCGGTCGAGGTCGGCGACCATTCCCTGACCGCGGTCTACCGCGCCGCAGAAATGTTCTGCACCGGCACCATGGGCGAACTGGTGCCGGTGTTCGAAGTGGACGGGCGCACCATCGGCGACGGCGAACGCGGGCCGATGACCGCGCGACTGGCGCAGCTCTACCAACAGCGAACCCAGCAGTCAGGCACGCAGCTGGTCGGCACCTGAGCCCGGCCTACTCGAAGGTCATGGCGTGCACCCAGCTGTCGTGGAGTGCGCCGCTGGCGTCCTGCGCGCCTCAGCTGGCCCCTGCACTTGGACCATGGCGGGACCCAGCAGGCGGATGGAGTGGTCGCCGCTGCCGGTCCACAGCGTGCACACGAAGACGTCTTGCTTGCCGTTCAGATCGTCCGCCACCAGGTCGTTGGCGCAAGAGGAAAAGGCGACGAAGCGCCCGTGCTGACAGATGCTCGAGGCCAGGCTCTTGGCGGAGGCCTGCAGGCCGAGGGCGTCGACGCTGACGCGGCTGGTCACCCCGACCTCCAGATCGCGGAAATACACGTCGCGTACGCCGTTGACGTCCCAGGGCACCAAGGCGTCTGTGGTTTCAAAGGTCAGGTACGGGCCCAGCGCAGCCAGCGATGCGCCGCGGCTGCCGGTGGCTCCTTCTTGCCCCAGAGCGTCGACGCTGGCGCGGACCGTGGTGCCCAGCTGACGATCATGAACGAAGACGTCGGTGCTTTGGTTGAGGTCGCCGGGGACCAGATTGTCGGCGGTTGAAGTGAAGGCAATCCAGCGGCCGCCACCTGTGATCGACGGCTCGGTGCTGGCGCCATTGGCTTGCAACGCAGCGGAATCAACACTCACCCGCTCGGTGATCCCAGTCTGGCGGTCGTGTACGAATACGTCGGCCACGCCGTTGCTATCGCCGGCAACCAAGTTGGTCGCCGCTGACTCGAAGGCCACGTAGCGGCCATCGACCGAGATCGATGGCTGCAGACTATCGCCGAACACCGCCTCGACTCCATTCGAGTCCACGCTCACTCTTTCCGTCACGCCGCTCTGCATGTCATGTACGAAGACGTCGACGCGGTTGTTGAAGTCCCCGGCCACCAGATTGTCGGCCAGCGAAGCGAAGGCGATGAACTTTCCGTTCAACGACAAGGACGGATCCTGCGAGTAGTGATTGCCCTGCACCCCGGCCGAGGTCACGCTGACTCGCGTGGTCAAGCCGCTGACCCAATGGTGCACAAAAACGTCGGGATTGCCATTGCTGTCTCCCGCCACCAGGTTCTGCGCCTCGGAAAAAAACGCCACGTAACGCCCGTCCAGAGAGATCGAGGGCGCATTGCTCAAGCGGTTGCCCTCGATCCCTGCCGAATCCACGCTCACCCGCTGGGTTCCTTGAAAGGCCGCAAAGGCCGGCACGGCAGCGGCTTCGAGCGTATTCGGCGCTGCCAGGCTGGCCAGGATCGCAATGAGAATGGTGGGCTTGTGGTGCATCCGTTGCCGTTATCTGACCGTGGACAAAGTCATTCCGCCCCACGGCAGCGTCTTTTTCCCCTGGACGGCGTCAGCAGAACCCGCCCCTATCTAAAGATAGGGGCCGAACCCGCTTCCTTGCCGGAAGACAAAACCACTTGCCATGGAACGAAAGCACTTTATCCACGGCCAGCTATGCCGGAATCCATAAAAGCCTGGGACTTCTCAAAAAAGGAAGATGTCTAATATCATCCTCTCAAGCTATTGAGTCTGTTTTCCCCCATGGCAATCTCGCAATCTCGGCAAGTGGATATCCAGGCGAGAGAGGACTCAGTATTCAAATGATGGTATTCACCAAAGCCAATAGATCCGGCATTTGGAAAGAGGCCGTTTTTAGAATCCTGCCAAATCTCAGAACCATAGTAGTCCAGCCAGGGTACCGGGACCCAAGTAAGCAGGGCGCCATGCATCCTGCAGACCAGATCAACCAATTGTCCATTCGGAGCGTCCATGCTCCAATCCTCCTTGAGGTCTAGAGAAACCCCAGTACATGCGGAGCACGCCCAAAACCAGGCGCCCTTCTCATCCTCGCCGAAGGTGTTGCTTCGATACTCCATGGAGAGGCGTTTCCAAGAATTGGGGGTTGCAGTAGAAAGCGGTTCGCCTCTTCCCCCCCCCCACCTCACAAAAACACACCCCATTTCCAATCCATGAAGCTCACACTTTCCCCATGGGATCTCATCGATAACGCGATTTGCCGAAACCAACCCGGTCCTGTCCTCTTCATGCCCACATCCAGGACAGATAACAATAACGAGGACGACACTGGAAAGGAGTGCGGCCAAGAGTGAATCACGGATTTGGACCCGAACCATCAAGGACCAACACCTGAATCTGGAAGAACGCTGGGCACCCAGGCCAGGCGGGCGCGGCCGCGCAGGCGTTTGACGGCGGCTTCGGCGCGGAAGGCGGAACTCTGGTCGGGGAAGGGGCCGTAATGGGCGGCTAGGGTCCAGGGGCGGCCGGCCTGAGTTGCACGAGCGCCGCCGGGCAGGCAGCCGTTGTGCTGCTCCAGGCGGCGCTCTACGGCCTTGGTGGCGCCGACGTAGGTGCGGCGCCCGCAGGCGGAAAGCAGGACGTAGACCTGCCAGGGGTCGTCGCCCGAATCAGAAATCTGATTCCTCGGTTTCGTCCGCAGAGCTGGAGTCGCTGCGGAAGGTGTTCTGGATCGTAATCGAGGTTCCGGATCCCTTGAATTCGATCACCGCTTCGGCTCCGTATTTCTCGCGCGCCTCGGCGATCATGGCGGCACGCTCTTCCTCGGGAGTGTCGCCGGGATAGCGGACGTGGACGCTGCGCTCAGCGCCCTCTTGAGGGAACATGTCGAAAGGCCAGTTTCGCCCCAAGCCACTCCAATCTTCGCCCCAGGCCGGGAAATCCATCGGAAGGAATTCGAACGGCGGGAATTCCACCCGGGGAAATTCCACCCAAGGGAATTCGATCGATGGGAACGGGTGATCGGGCCACAAGCGGTCGATTTCGGGCTTCTGCAGCCAGTCGAGGCTCGGGCTCCCTTCGGGCAGGCGGTCGAGCGGGAAATCCAGGTCCGCTCCTGGACGGCGCCCGAGGATCATTTCCTTGATCAGAACCTGGTCGCCGCGGACCAGCTTCAGGGTGACGAAATCTCCGGCGAGCAGTCCACTCAGGACCTCGACCAGCCGCGGCGAAGAGGAGATCTCGATGTCGTTGACGGCGAGCACGCGGTCGCCGGCCTGGAGTCCGGCCAGTGCCGCAGCGGTCTTGTCCTGCACCACGGCGATGGCGGCGCCATTTTGATCATTTTCCGGGTCGAGTTCGACCCCGAGGAAGCCCCCCTGCGCACTCAGGCTAGGGGCCAGGAGGAGAACAATGGGAATCAACAGTGACTTCATGGTTTTGTCAGGTGGTTAATCTTACTGGACCACGAGGGCCAAGGGATTGGACAAGCCGCCTTCCCCATAGGCCTCTTGCAGAGCCTGCATCCAGATGGAGCGCCCCGCAAGAGCAACCGGTACCCGGAAGGTATCCAGGACCCGGCCCTGCTCATCAGGGAAATAGCTGTCCAGGTGAAGGATCGGTAGCGACAGGAACAGGTCGCCGAAAGGAGTACTCATCGGGCCGGCGCCGGTTAGCGAATAATATACCGAAACCGCCGCGCTGGGCAGGTCGGCACGGGTGATCTCGACCTCGGCCACCCCGCCGGCAACCAGGTTGCGCACCTCGAGCTGCATGGCACTGACGAAGTCGCTGAAGCGGATGTCGTCGAGGGCGATGCCTTCGTTCTGGTCGTAACTGAAATTGTCCGCCTGGGCGAAGGCCAGGTAGTAACGCGCGTTGACCGGCAGCACCTGGGTCGACAGCGGCAGGCGCACGTTGACCCAGTCGCGGCTGTAGTTGGTGATCAGCGCCCAGTCGCGGACCAGCGGCGTCCACACCAATCCGTCGGGGCTGAGAAAAACGCCGTCGTCGGGGTCGCTCTCTTCACCGAGGTTTTTGACCGAAAAATGCAGGGTCATGGCGTCGAAGCCGCGCCCATCTACGCCGACGACCAGCGCGTTGGCGACAAAGTGGGGCGCGAGGATGCTCGGCGCACCCCCCATCTCGATGGCATAGGAGCCGCTGTTGGCGTAGGTCGGCAAGCCGTATTGGCCGTAGTTGACCCAGGCCTCGGCGTCGGCGAGCCGGGTCTCTTCGTCGAGTTCGTTGATCGCCATCCAGGCGTCGAGCATGCCGCCTTCGAAATCGGCGGTCAGGCGCTGCACCGGCCGGAACAGCGCCGGCAGATTGGGCCAATGCTGCGGCGGCACGTACGGTTGGTCGTCAACCCGTACCCGGTCGAGGCCCCATTCGTTGGCGCCGTCGCCAGCGTAGTGGAAGTTGAGGCGCACTCCGCTGTGACCGGCAAGACTGCCGAGATCGAGGTCGGTACGCAGTCCGTCGCCGCTGAGCGGCCCGGTGATGTCCTCCAACAGACGGAAGGTCAGGCCCCCGTCCAGGGTCGCCTCGACCCGGTTGTGATGGCGGAAAACCGAATAGCGCTGGCTGTGCAGCAGATGCAGATGAATCGCGCTACTGGAGCTGAAATCCAGCGGCGGGGTCAGCAGGGAGCTGTCGGCGAAGCCGGGCAGGTCATCGTGGAAGGCGGCCGAAAAGCCGTCGTGCTGCCAGTTCGAACCGGCACCGCTGTGCACCACGTTCCAGCCGGTGGGCGGGAAGACCTGGCTGTCAAAGTCTTCGTCCAAGGCCACCCACTGCGGGCTGGCGGCGAACATCAGGGTGAGGAGCACGCTCATTGCACCACCTCCGCGATGGCGTTGGATCGGGTTCCGCCGCCACCGGCCTGAAGTTCGATCGCCTGCACCCACAGCAGGCGCCCGGTCAGCGCGAAGGGAATCGGGAAATCGGTGGTCAGCACGCCAAAGCCGTTGGAGGTCATCGGCGGCAGCTGGGTGACCGGCGGCGACAGCGCCAGATCGCCGTAGGGCGAACCGCTCGGGCCCGCTCCGCTGAGCGAATAGGCCAGTTGCACGGTGGCTCCCGGAAGCAGCGTTTCAACGCGCAGGGTGGCGTCGGTGCCGCCAACCAGTGAACTCATGCTGAATAGCGGCCGCAAGGAGGGCGTCCACATCGAGACCTGGTCAAATTCGTAGCCGAAGGTCGAGCCCGATCCGGAAATGAACTTCAATTCGTTGAAGTGAATGTCGGGCATGGTCTCGTCGATCCCGGGATTGGTCTCGGGAAAGGCCTCGAGCGGATCGGCCCACACGCGCACGCGGTCGTCGCCGACCTTGAAGTCGATGCGCGTGACCAGCGTGCTGGCAAAGTCGACGTTGGTTCCGGGGATGAACACCGGGTCGGTGACCCACGGTTTCTCGATGCCGAGTTCGTCACTGCCGAAGGGGCTGCCGATGAACAGGGCCTCTTCCTGGAACTGCCAGTTCAGGACCATACCGCCGTAGGCCTCGTCGCCGCCAGGAATGCGCCGCAGCGAAAAACGGAACCACAACGTGGTGCCGTCCTTGCCCAAGGTCCAATTGTCGGCGATCTCGAGCATCGAAGCCATGTCGAGCAGGTGATAGCTGGCGGCGTGGTCGCCCTTGCCACGCAGCATGCCGCCGATGCGGTCGTGTCCGGGGTACTCAACCGCGCCCCAGTCACCGTTGTCCCCTGACCACCAGGTACCGGTGAAGCCCTTGCCGCCCTCGACGCCGCCGATGAAGCCGGGCTCGTACTCGAAGCTGTCGTGCAGCAAGCGCACGTTCTGCGCCGTTCCGGAGGCGCTCAGCAGCGCCCCGGTGGCAAGAGTGAGGAGCAGGAGTCTGCGCATGTTCAGTCCTGTGAGTAGACCAGGGCGGTGTAGGGCCCGACCGGAATCACCGCGCTGTAAGGCATACCATCCCATGGGGTGGCGGTTGCCTGAACGTCGGTCGAGGCGAAGTTGCCGAAGAAGGCGTCGTAGCCCGACCAGTCGCTATTGAAGCGCAGACGCCAGGTGCCCGCTTGCGGCAGGCCGATGCGGTAGTTGCTCCAGCCGCGGTCGGCGAAATTGGCCACCACCACGACGTCGTCGCCGGGTCCGCCCTGGTCCCAACGATGGAAGGCGATCATCTTGTCGCCGTTGTTGACGTGGTGGACGTTGGTACCGTGGCCGCGCAGGCCACGGGTACTGTTAGACCAGTTGCGGCGCAGCCTGATCAGGTCGCGGTACATCGCGCGGATGCCGCTGAAGGTGACGCGCCGGCCCCAGTCCAGGGGCTGGTCGTCGTCGAAGTAGCCGTCTTCGAGGAATTCCTGCCCCTGGAACAGCATCGGAATGCCGGGCGAGGTCAGCATCAGCGCCGCGCCCAGTGTCGAGCGTTTCTTCGAGTACCAGGAGTCGGCGTTGCCCGGCCAGATCTCCTCGGGCACGCGCGCGCCACCGTTGGCGTTTTCATCGTGGGACTCGGTGTAGATGACGCGCTGGAACGCGTCGCCGTTGTAGTTGTGGGCGATGGCGTCGCGCACCGCGTACATGTCGCGGTCGGAATCGTTGGGGGCGATCAGCGCGGCGCGCAGCGGATGCACGAACTCGGCGTCCCACTGGCTGTCAAAGCCGGCCCCGCCAGCACCGCTGTCCTGGGTGATCCAGGGGTTGTTCCACATGTCCTCGGCGATCGAGATCTTCCAGCCCTGGAACCAGTCGATCTCGTTGTTGACCCACTGCAGCAAGGTCCAGGCCTCGGGGATGTCGCCGCTATTGCCATTGCGCATGAAGGAGGTCGAATCCCAACGCAAACCGTCGAGGCGGTACTCCTGCAGCCAGAACATCGCGTTGTCGCGGATGTACTGGCGGACTTCCCCGCGACCATAGTCGGGGCGCGTGTCGCCCCACGGAGTCACGGCGCGGTCGTCGTTGTAGAAATACACCCCCCCCCACGGCCCCTGGGCCCAGCCGTCGAAGCGCCACATGTCGAGGTCGTTGGGACCCCAGTGATTGTTGACCACGTCGAGGATCACGGCGATGCCGCGCAGGTGCGCCTGCTTGACGAACTCGCGCAACGCTGCAGGCCCGCCGTAGGCGCTCTCCACGGCAAAAGGTTGGCTGTAGTTGTAGCCCCAGCTCCGATCGCCGGGGAATTCGGCCACCGGCATCAGCTCGATGACGTTGATGCCGAGGTCGGCGAGGTCGTCCAGTTTCTGCAGCGCGTGCCACAGCGTGCCCGGACCGCTGCCGTTGTTGTCGTTGAAGGTACCGACGTGCATCTCGTAGAGCACCATGTCGTCCCAGCTCGGCGTGCTCCATGACTGCCCGCCCCAGTCGAAACGCGAGGCGTCGACGACCACCGAATCGCCGACCGAGTTGGTCATCTCTTCGGCGCGCGGATCGTTGCGCCACAAGGTGCTGCCGTTGCGCAGCACGTATTGATAATGCGCCCCGTGGCCGAGATTGCGCACGTCGAGCGACCAGTGGCCGTTGCCTTCGGAAACCATCGGACTGCGCGTCGCCGACCAGCCGTTGAACAGGCCGGCGAGCCACACCTTGCTGGCGTTGGGAGCCCACACGCGGAAGGCGGTTCCGCTCTCGCCGGTGACGCCGTCGAGGTAGGGGGAAGCGCCCATGCCGCCCCGGATCGAGGCCTTTTCCCGGGTGCGGTAATCAATGCCATAACTGGTACCGGTCGAATGGCGGACGCCGATCCACCAGCGCCCACTGCGCAGCGACGGATCGGTGCGCGGGCCGACGACCAGGCTCTCGTTGCTGGTGCCCGGCGTGGCCGCAGCCATGTCCCAATTGTGCAGATCGGGCTTGGAGCCGAAGCGCAGATAGAGGTCGGCGTCGTTGCCCAGCTGTTGGGTCAAATCGACCTCGAGGCTGGCCTGCCAATCCTCGACCCAGATCGAATAATAATCGAAGCGGATGGCCACCGGGGCGGCCTGTCCGCCCGCGGGCGGAGGCACTTGCACCTGTCCGGCCCAGGCCGAAGCGGCAAAAAGGCCCGTGAAGAACGGAAGGGCGAGGGAGTAAGGCAACATCAGGGAAAACCCGCTGCAGACGGATCTGCATCCAATTCTACCACCAGAAGGCGGCGCTAGGATGTCCCGCCGTGCGGCGCCCGTAGCTCAACAGGATAGAGCACCGGACTTCTAATCCGACGGTTCCAGGTTCGAGTCCTGGCGGGCGCGCCAGGCGGCTGGATCAGGGCAGAACGAAGGTGTTGGGGGTGGAAATCACCACCACGCCGTTAAAAAGCTCTACCGCCTGGCTCCACGCGGTCAGGCCCGAGGTCCACGGGGGCGCTTCGCCGGTGATGCGCACCTGGCCGGCAGCGTCGGCGAAGGAAACCGCCAGGATCTCGATCGGGCGGCTCAGATCCAGCGCCCCCCACGGGGTGAAGGTGGGTCCCGGTCCGACCTTGGAAAAATAGAAGGTGACGCGGGCGGCGGGCTGGGCGCGGAGGACCTCCAGGTTGACCTTGTTGTTGAGGCCGCTCCAGACGTCGAGTTCAGGCTGGTAGAAAAAGCGCAGATCATCGACCACCACGCCGTCGAGGTCGGCGAATGGCCGGTTGTCGGCCTGGGCGATGGCGAAGTAGAAATCGATGCTGGTGTCGACGTCGGCCGAATCCAGCGGAACGCGCACCGACTGCCAGGTACCAAGGTTGCCGGGCCCGCCGGTGGCGGTTTCCCAGTCATTGCCCAGCGCGAACCAGGTGGTGCCGTCCTGGCTCAGGAACACGCCGTCGTCGGGGTCGACTTCTTCGCCAAAATTGAGCGCATTGAACTGACACAGGAGGCGTCCGCCGCCCCCGCCGTTGAGGCCAACGATCAAGGCGTTGGACATGATCGGGCCGGGACCGCTGCCCGGGCGCCGCCCCATTTCCAGAGCACACTCGCCGAAGGCGGTAGTGCACGGACCGAGCTGACCGTAATTGCACCAGGCATCGGCGCTGTCCAAACGACTGGCAGCGTCAAGGGCGTTGACGCGCAGGTACATCGGAAAGAGCCCGTCCAGCCCCTCGAAATCCTGGAAGAAACCATCGGCCATAGTGATGCGTTGCGGCAGGTGCGGCCAGCGCGGCGGCGGCGCATAGGGTTGGTCGTCGACGCGCACCGATTCCAGCCACCACTGATTGGAGAAATCTCCCTGGTAGTGAAAGGCCAGCTGCACGGTCGGCAGCCCGGCCCAGGCGCTGAGATCCAGTTCCAGCATCTGGCCGCCGCCGTCGGCGATCGCCGACACGTAGACGTCGCTGAAAGTAAGGCCGCCATCGAGGGAGACCTGCATCGCGTTGCGATCCCGGAAGGGACTGTCCAAGGAACCCTCGACCGCGTGCAGCCACACAGAACCGAAGGACTGCAGGTCCATGACCGGGGTCAGCAGGCGGCTGTCCTGAGCACCGAGGAAGGCGTCGTGCAGTGCACTGCCGCTGGACTCTTCCCAGCCCGGCCCCACGCCCAGGAAGGTCTCGCTCCAGGCCGGTGGCGGAAACACGCCGCCGTCGAAACTCTCGTCCAAAGCCACCTGCTGGGACGGCGCGGTGAAGAGCAGCAGCAACGCGGCAACCGCAACCATCACTGGACCTCCAGCGTCAGCGGGTTGGAAAACCGACCGTCCACGCCGAGGAATTCGATCGCTTGCGCCCACACCGCGCGGCCAATAGCTGCGACCGGAACCGCCACCTGCAAACGCACCATTCCGTTGAGGTCCGGATCGCGGGTCACCAGGGTGACGGTCGGAGCGCTGACCTGAGCCAGGCCATAAGGCGTCAGCGTCGGCCCAGCGCCGTCGAAGGAATAAAGAATGGTGACCACGCGTGCAGGATCGGCGCCCTCGACCAGGACCTCGGCGGTCTGACCGCCAATGAGATTGCTGACGGTGACCTGCAGAGGCTGGACGCTGCTGCCGATGCGCACGTCATCGATGGCAACGCCGTCGTTGCTGCCGTAGGGGAAGTCGTCGGCCTGGGCAAAGGCGAGGAAAAAATTACCATCCAGGGATACCGGAGTGGTGTCCATGAAGAAGGACAGCTTGCGCCAGCTTTCGGCGTAAGCGGTGCCGCCGGTCTGCAACACCCAGTCGGTGCGCAGCGGGTGCCAGGTGATGCCGTCCTGGCTGAGGAAGACGCCATCGTCGGCGTTCCATTCTTCGTTGAGCTGGTATACCTGAAATTCAAGCGCCGGCTGCACCAGGCTGCTGCCGTTGAGGCCGATGACCAAAGCGTTGGACACGTCATGAAAGGTCGCGGCATGAGGATGCAAGCCGAGTTCCAGACAGGTGCTTCCCGAGTAGGCAAAAAGACTCGGGGCGAGTTGGCCGACGTTGCACCAACCCTCCAGGTCGGGCTTGCGGCTGAACTCATCGACGCTGTTGATGCCCATCGACGCGGGCACGACTCCCAGCAATTCGTCGAAGCGCATGCGGTAGCCTTCGGCCTCGTCGAACTGGGTCGGCAACTCCGGCCAATAGGGCGGAATCAACGGCGGCAGGTTGTCGATAGTGACGCGGTCCAGGGTCCATTCATTGGCGAAATCGCCCTGGTAGTGAAACATCACCTGAAAACCGGCGATGCCGGCGTAGGCGCTGAGATCGAGTTCAAGCGGAAAATTAGGTCCGTCCTGCGGCTGGCTGACCTGGTGCACCAGATTCGAGCTGATGCCGCCATCGAGCGTCACCCGCACCTCATTGATTTCGCGATAGGTGCTGAACAACTGCCCGTGGATCGCGTGCAGGCTCAGCTGCGAAAAGCCGGTGGAATCCAGCAGCGGGGTGACCAGATCAGCATCGCTGAGCCCGAACCAGTCGAGATGGCGCGCACGCCCCGAGGGCTCCCAATCCCAGCCGGGGGTCGAGCCCTGGTTCCAGTGCTCCCAGCCGCTGGGCGGAAAGAGGGCGCTGTCGAATTCCTCGTGCAGAAGAACCGATTGGCTGGAGAGAGGCGCCGCAAGGGCGCTCAAACAGGTCAGAGTGACGATCAGGACCTTCATGCCATCGCAGCAAAGGATCCAGGGGGAATTCCTAGGATACGCGATGGGGTCGCGGATCAGGCAAGGATTTGCCGGACAACCTTGCCGTGCACGTCGGTCAGACGGAAATCGCGCCCCTGGTGGCGGAAGGTCAGCCGCTGGTGGTCGATGCCAAGGCAGTGCAGGATGGTGGCGTTGACGTCGTGCAGATGCACCGGATCCTGGACGATGTTGTAGCTGAAATCGTCGGTCTGCCCGAGTTGGACGCCGCCCTTGATGCCTCCGCCCGCGAACCAGAAGGTGAAACAGCGCGGATGATGGTCGCGGCCATAGTCCTCGCGCGTCAGCTTGCCCTGGCAATAGACGGTGCGCCCGAACTCACCGCCCCACACCACCAGGGTGTCGTCGAGCATGCCACGCTGCTTCAGGTCCTGCAGCAGGCCAGCGCTCGGCTGGTCGACGTCGCGACAGCTGCGCCGGATGGTCCCGGGCAGATTGAAATGGTGGTCCCAGCCGCGGATGAAAATCTGGACGCAGCGCACGTCGCGTTCGAACATGCGCCGCGTTAACAGGCAGCTGTGGGCGAAGGTGCCCGGGGTGGTCACGTCAGGGCCGTAGAGGTCGAGCACGTGCTCGGGCTCGCCGCTGACGTCGACCAGGTCGGGCACCGAAGCCTGCATGCGGAAGGCCATTTCATATTGGGCGATGCGCGTGGCGATCTCGGGATCCGGATCCTGCTGCAGACGCTGCTGGTTGAGGCTCTGCAGGGTGTCGAGCATGGCGCGGCGCGAAGCGCGGTCGATACCGTCCGGATCAGACAGGTACAGGATCGGATCGCCGTTGGCGCGCAGGGCCACGCCCTGATGCCGGCTGGGCAGGAAACCGGTTCCCCACATGCGCGAGAACAGCGCTTGTGCTTCCTTGCGCCCGGTCCAGGTCGGCGTCATGACGACGAAACTGGGCAGGTTCTGGTTGGCGCTGCCGAGGCCGTAGGACAACCACGCCCCCATGCTCGGCCGCCCAGGAAGCTGGTGGCCGCTGAGGATGAAGGTCATCGCCGGGTCGTGGTTGATCGCCTCGGTGTGGATGCTGCGCACGATGGCGAGGTCGTCGACCATCGCCGCGGTGTGCGGCAGAAGTTCACTGACCCAGGCGCCGCTGGCTCCATGCTGCTTGAACTCGAACAGGGATGGCGCGATCGGCAGGCGCTCCTGTCCCGAAGTCATCGTTGTGATGCGCTGTCCCTGGCGGATCGAATCGGGCAGGTCCTGGTCGAAGCGCTCACCGAGACCTGCTTTGTAGTCGAAGGTGTCGAGTTGCGAGACTCCGCCGGACATGAACAGGTAAACCACGCGCTTGGCGGTCGGCGCGTGGTGGAAGACGGGCATGACTCCGCCCAGGCCGGGTTCCTGGGCCAGCAGCCGACCAGGCAGCAAGGAGGCAAGCGAAGCGCTGCCGAGTGCAGCACAGCTGCGGCCGAGGAATTGGCGCCGGCTGAGTGCCGCAAGGTCGAGGTGCTCAGAGGGGTTCATCGGCCTCACAGGCGGGTCACGGTCTCGTCGAGGTTGAGCAGGACGCTGGCAACCGCGGTCCAGGCGGCCAGCTCGGCGGCATCGCTGTGCATCGCCGGGGCCGAATCCCCCACCGCGACCAGAGCGGCGGCAGCCGTTGGATCCTGGGCATAGACGCGCCGCTGGCGTACTAGAAGTGCGTTTAGCAGGCGCACCTCCTCGGCAGTGGGCAGGCGCGCGGTGCAGCGGCGGAAGCCCTGGATCAGTCCGACCAGATCCTCTGATCCCACCAGGGTTTCGGCGAGGACGCGCGCGGCCTCGAGGAACTGCACGTCGTTCATCAGTGCCAGTGCCTGCAGCGGTGTATTGGTGCGCTCGCGGCGCACCACGCAGGACTCGCGCGTCGGCGCGTCGAACAACGACATCATGGGGGGTGGAGCGGTGCGCTTCCAGAAGGTATAGAGGCTGCGCCGGTACAGCGCGGCACCCTCGTCGGCCTGGAACACCGCGGTGTTGCTGGAGGTATAGGCGACCGCTTTCCATAATCCCGCAGGCTGATACGGCTTGACGCTTGGACCGCCGATCTGGCGTTGCAGCAGTTCGGAAATACTCAGCGCCGCATCGCGGATGACCTCGGCGTCGAGGCGGAATCGCGGCCCGCGCGCCAGCAGCCGGTTGTCGGGGTCGCGCGCCGACTTGGCGGCATCGAAGGCCGAGTTCTGGCGGTAAGCCGAAGACAGCACGATCAGGCGGATCACGTGGCGTACGTCCCAGCCGCTGTCGGCGAACTCGCGCGCCAGCCAGTCGAGCAGACGCGGATGACTCGGCCACTCTCCTTGGGAACCGAAGTCTTCGGCGGTGCGCACCAGGCCGACGCCAAAGAACTGCTGCCACAGACGGTTGACCTGCACGCGCGCGGTCAACGGATGCTGCGGATCAACCAGCCATTGCGCCAGATCCAGCCGCGTAGCGCGCCCGTCGCTGGACAACGGCGGCAAGGCGGCCGGCACCCCAGGCTGAACCTGCTGCGCAGGCTGGTCATACTGCCCGCGGGTGAGCAGGAAGGCGGGGCGGATCTCGGCGCGTTCGCGCGTGATCAAGGAGGTCGGCACCTGTGCCGTCAATGCGCTGAGCTGGGCTTCGACGGCTTCCGCCTGTGCCGCCAGTTCGGCCCATTCGGGCGAATGACGGCGGCGGTAGAAACTGCGCAGCAGGTCCTTTTGCGCCAGGCTGCGCTCGGGGTCGGCCTGTTCCAGCGCCAACGCAAGATCGGGTGCCAGCCCACCCACCTCGGCGGACCGCACTTCGAAAGCATAACCGAAACCACCGCCGTAATTGACGATCTTGATCAGCAGTTGATTGCTTCCTGCGCTCAAGGGCAGTTCGACCTGATCCTGGCCCAGGGCCAAAGCGCGACGTACCTCGCGCTCCAGCACCGCCTCGCCGTTCAACCACACGCGCAGGGCGTCGTCGCTGCCGAGCATCACGGTCAGGGAACGCGCGTTGGGGCTGTGGATCTCGCGAAAGAGGTAGCGGCTGCCGACCTCTCCCTCGAGCAGATGCAGGACTCCGTCCTGGTCCTCCGCCCGCGCCTGCCAAAGAATTTCGTCTTCGACCCCGCGCCCGCCTTCGGCTCCGGGCAGGCGACCTTGTTCCGGTGGATAGACGGTAGCGTAGGCTTCGCTGCCGCTGGCGGCGGCCAGAAAACGGGTCTGCCACCATGGATCCATGCGCACCGGCGACAGCGCCGGGTCGGCGGTGCTGGACACTTGGAAACGCGCCAAGACGTGCTGGCGATGGACCGACTCGAAGCGCAGGCGCAACACAAGTTGCCCATCACGGCCCGGCGCCAGCGGCGTAACGAAGGGGAACCAGGCGCTGTGTTCCTGCTTCACCTCGGGCAGCAACGCCCAGCCGCTGCTGTTGCTACCATCCAGCGCGTTGGCGACCGGAAAAGCGTCCTGGGCGTGATCGGCCAGCGCGGAGCCAAGCTCAAGCGCCACCGCGTCGCCCCCGGCGGCGGGTTGGAAGAAAGCTTCCACAGCGGTGAGGACGACGTTGCCATTGGCCGAGCGGCCCACCGCCGCCGCCGGCGTGGCAGGATCGGCGGCCACATCAAGGCGCAGGGCGGTCAGCCCGGCAGCCGGCAGGGGTGCGCGCAACTCAAACACCTCGACGTCGGGGTTGGCGCCGGTCGCGTGCACCGACAGGTCGGGCAGCTGGGTCAGGGTGGAGCCATGAAACGCGTTCAGCGAGTCGAAGCTGAGCGGCTGCCAACGCTCATGCGCTGCCTGGTAGGCGGCGTTCTGCCACTCTAGCTGCGCTCGGTCGACCGCGGGCAGCGGTGCGTCGAGGCGCGCCTGGGCCTGCGCCAGGCTGGTGCCAAGCGCGTCCTGTTCGGCCGCCTGCGCCGGGGTCGGCGCCTGCACCACCGGAGCGGGGGCGGGACCGTTGCCGTCGCTGGCTTCTTCGGCGATGTTGTTGAAGAAGGCGTAAAGGCGGTAGTACTCCTCTTGCGTGATCGGGTCGAACTTGTGATCGTGGCATTGCGCGCAGCCGACACTGAGGCCGAGCAGCACGGTGCCGAAGGTGTCGACCCGGTCCATCGCATACTTGGCCAGGAACTCCTCAGCGATCATGCCGCCCTCGGCGGAGGTCGGATTACAGCGGTTGAAACCGGTGGCCAGCAATTGGTCCAGATCGGGTTCTGGCAGCAGATCGCCAGCGAGCTGATCGACGACAAACTGGTCGTAGCGGCGGTTTTCAGCGTAGGCCTCGATCACCCAGTCGCGATAGCGGTGGATCGAACGGAAGTTATCCAGGTGCAGACCGTGGGTGTCGCCATAACGCGCCGCGTCGAGCCAGAAGCGCGCCATGTGCTCGGCGTGGGCGGGGTTGGCGAGCAAGCGTTCGACCACGCGCGCATAGGCCCCAGGGCGCGAGTCAGCGAGGAACTCGTCGATCTCGGCCAGCGTCGGCGGCAGGCCGGTGAGATCGAAGGTGACGCGCCGCAACCAGCGCTCAGCGTCGGCCTCAGGAGCGGGCAGCATGTCCTCGCGCTCGAGCCGCTCCAATAAGAAATGATCGATCGGGTTGCGCGGCCAGCCACTCTCGTGCACCACCGGCAACGCCGCCTTTTCCGGTGCTACGAAGGACCAGTGGGCGGCGTAACCAGCCCCTTGCTCGATCCAGCGGCGCAGGGTTCGGATCTGCTCCGGGCTCAGAGTCTTGCCGCTCTTGCGTGGCGGCATGCGGTCGCTGACGTCGTCGTTACTGATGCGAAACCACAATTCGCTGTCGTCAAGGTCGCCTGGAACCACTGCCGAATAGCCGTCGAGGTCAGCGGTGGCACCGGCGAAGGAATCCAGGCGCAGGCCTGCCTCGCGCGTGCCGGCGTCGGGACCATGGCAGAGAAAGCAGTTCTCCGACAGGATCGGACGCACGTCGCGATTGAAGTCGACCAATCCGCCCTCCGGGGCGGCAGGCGTCTGGACGGCGGTCAAGAGGAGCAGGGCGATCATGGTGGAGACCACTCCCAGTTCAGCGTAAGCGCTGCAGACGGGTCACGCGACCGTGCGCGTTCCAGTCCTGGACCAGCAGGCTGCCGTCGCGGTCCCAGGCAGCGCCGTGAGGAGCCAGGAAAACGCCTTCTTGCCACAGGGCTGGAGCGACCCCGTTGTTGGCGCGCAAGGCCGGATCGGGTTGGTCACCGAGATGGAAGCGCAGCTCGCCGTCGACTCCGACCACACTGATGCGGCCAGCGAGGTCGGCCACCAGCAACAGGCCACCCTGCTCATCGATCGAACACGGACGCCGCAGGAAACCGGAGATCTGGCGCTCGTAACTGCCGTCAGGACGGAAGAACTGCAGCCGGTGGTTCTCGCGGTCGGCGACCACCAGCCGTGCGGCGTCGCCTTGTCCCAGCCACAACAGTCCGTGGGGGGTGCGGAACTGCCCATCGCCATCGCCAGGGCCGCCGATCGACTCCAGGTAGTGGCGCTGGGCGTCGTAGTGATGCACCCAACCGAGGCCGTAGCCATCCGCGATCCACAGGCTGCCATCGTCGGCGACGGCCACCGCGGTCGGCTTGTAGCGCCCCGCATCCTGATACTTGCCTGATTCGGTGGGCACGCCGAGTTCCCACACCTTGCGGCCGTCGAGGCTGTACTTGTAGACCTTGCCGTGGGCGTGGTGCGCCAGGTAGAGGAACTCCTGGTCGCCTTCCTGGTTCAGGCAGATGCTGTGCACCCCACCCGCCAGTTCTTCTCCCCAGCTGTCGACCAGCCCGCCGGACGCATCCAGGACGATGATCGCGTGGGCGCTGTCGGTGCTGAAATAGATGCGTCCGGCGCGATCCAAAGCGAAACCGCCGTGGGTGTTGCCGAGGGTCATTTCTTCCGGCAAGTCAAGCCAGGCCCCGTCCCAGGCGTAGAGCAGATCGCCGACGCCGAGTTTGACTCGGCCGTCGTCGGCCCAGGGGGGGGGCTGCTGACAGCGCGCGAACAACACGCCGAGCAAAACGGCCGCAGCACACACAAGGAGGCGGGTGGACATCGCCTCCACCCTAGCAAGCCGTGGATAAAGTGCTTTCGTGCCATTGCGAGTGGGTTTGTTCCCTGACAAGGAAGCGGGTTCGGCCCCCTATCCGTGGATAGGGGCCGAACCTGCTGACGCCGGCCAGGGGAGAAAGACGCCGCCGTGGGGAGGAATGACTTTGTCCGGAGCTAGCTAGCGCCGGTTCCCGGCGACGACATCCACTAAGGGAGCGGTGCTGCACCCTGCGCTGGATCGGCATTGGAGCGGGTGCGGCGCGCAAACCAGACCCAGGCGCAACCGGAAAGCGCGACCAATGCACTGGTCCACCACAGGATCAGGTCAAGACGACCACTGGCATCGAAGGCAAGGCCGCCGATCAGTCCGGCGATGGCAAAGGAGCCGGTCATGCCGGCAAACTCTGCGGCGAAGATGCGGCCGCGATAGGCCTCCTCGACATCGCTTTGCCACAGCGTGGTCGATCCGACCCAGATCGCCGAACCGCCGATGTGCGCGATCATGACCAGAAACAGTGCGAGCCATAAGTCTTCGGTCCAGGGCACCAGCGCATAGGCAGAGGCCGCCACCATGAAACCCCCGGCGATCTGACGCCGCAGAACCCGCGGCGAGGAACCCCAGAAGCGCCGCACCAGTACCGGACCGAGGCCGGTACCGATGCCACGGGCGGCGTAGAACAGACCCGTCGCCGAAGCGAAGCCGGCCATGGCGAGGCCGTCCTCGTCGCCGTCTCCGGAACGGTATCGCGCCGCCAGCAACGGCAGCAGCGCCAGGTAGACCCCCGCCGGCCCCCAGAAGGTCTTGGCTGCCACCGCCGCGCTGGCGCCGCGCCGGTGGGCATGGCGCAGGCCGCGACCGAGGTCTTTCAGAAACAGCACCTCGCCCCAGCGAAAGGCCTCGCGGGCGCGCTCACCGCGGCCGACGCGCAGTCCGGTGACCAACCACGCGCTGACCAGATAGGTGGCCGCATCGCAGAGAAAGACCGCGCGCAAGCCGGCCCAGTCGGCGAGCAGCCCGCCGGCCAGTGCGCCCACCGTCAGCATCACGCTCCAGGTAGCGGCGCCGAGGGTCAGCGCGGCGTGCAGGTCGCCGGGACGCACCGTCGACGGCAACATCGCCGAGCGTGCCGCCTGGAAAAAAATTGCCGCTGTCATCTGCAGCACCATCAACGCGTAGAGCAAGGGCAGATCGGAGCGCTCGTCGACGAGCAGATAACCGAGCACCACTACCGCGCGCAGCAGGTCGGTCAGGATCAGGATCGCCTTGCGCGAAAGACGGTCGGCGAGCGCTCCGGCGAGTCCGCCGAAAACCACCGTCGGCGACAGACGCAAGGCCAGTTCGATGCCGAACAAGGTGCCGACTCCGGCCATGGCAGCCGGTCCCGACAAACTCCCGATCAGCGCCAGAATGGCTACCCGGTTCAGCCAATCGCCCAGTAAGCTGACCACCTGGGCCAACCACAGACGGCGAAAAACCGGATTCTGCCGGAGGACGTCGAACATCGAAGCAGGCAGCATAGGAAGACCCGGCTGTCGACGACGCCCGGCGTGGCTCGTCGACAACAGGGGTTGGCGCGGCCCGCTGCCGACGCTAGACTTTCCGTCCCCTCTGGGGCAGGGTGGTGGGTGTAGCTCAGTTGGTTAGAGCACCAGATTGTGGTTCTGGGGGTCGGGGGTTCGAGTCCCCTTACCCACCCCAATCCCCCAGTCGGCAAGCCGCTTCCTTACGCGAGAGTGGCGGAATTGGCAGACGCGCTAGATTTAGGATCTAGTATCGAAAGATGTGGGGGTTCGAGTCCCCCCTCTCGCACTGCTGGGCAGGCCTTTGCCATGGATCCACGCGCCACCCGCTACGCACGCCAGAGCCGTCTGCCGGAAATCGGCGCGGCCGGCCAACAACGCCTGGCCGGCGCCTGCGCTGCCGTGGTGGGCCTGGGGGCCCTGGGTTCGGTCGGTGCCGACCTGTTGGCACGCGCTGGCGTTGGCCGCCTGATCCTGATCGACCGCGATGTGGTCGAGACCAGCAACCTGCAGCGCCAGACCCTGTACGACGAAACCGACGCCGACGCGGCGCGCCCCAAGGCCCACGCCGCCGCCGCGCGCCTCGGCGCGGTCAACCGCGACATCCGTATCGATTGTCACGCCAGCGACCTCACCGCCGACAATCTCACCGCCTTGCTGCAGGGAGCCGACCTGCTTCTCGACGGCACCGACAACTTTTCTACCCGTTACCTGCTCAATGATTTTGCGGTCGAGCATCAGCTGCCCTACGTCTACGCCGGAGTGGTCGGAACCTACGGCATGATCGGCGCGATCTTGCCACCTGACGGACCCTGCCTGCGCTGCACCTATCCGGAAGCACCCGATGCGGCTCACACCCCGACCTGCCGCAGCGCTGGCGTGCTCGGGCCGGCGGTGGCAGTGGTCGCCGGCTGGGCGGCCGCCGAAGCACTGAAGATTCTCGCCGGCCACGCTGACCAGGCCTTGCGCGGTTTTTTGTTCCTCGACTGTTGGCACCATGAGTGGCGACGCCTGCTCGCCGAGCGCGACCCCGAATGCCCCTGCTGCGGCGCCGGCGAACGCCCGTGGCTGCAAGGGCAGCGCGGCAGCCGCGGCGCAGTGGCGATGTGCGGAGGCGACGCGGTGCAGGTCCCGGCCAGCGGCCGGGCACCCGATCTAGACCTGCTGCAGCGCAAACTCGACGGCACCGTCGACAGCCTGCAGGGCGGTGTCGGCTTCCTGCGCTTCGCCAGCCAGGGACTCGACGTGGTGGTCTTTGCCGACGGACGCGCGCTGGTGCGCGGCACCGAAGATCCGGCCCGCGCACGCGCGCTACTGGCCGAAACCGTGGGCGCCTGAATCCGCTGCCCGCCGAAACCGGGGGCGCTTGAATCCGCTTCGAGGCGTGTTCGGTTGCGCAGGCAGGCTCAAGCAGGCTGGCCACGCCGCAGCGGTGACGAAGTGCGCGCGGGCGTAGCATGAAGGGTCATGAGTGCGTTGCTCAACTGGAACCGTGCGGCTACCTGCGCAGACCCTGCGCCAGGGGTCCAGGAAGCCATGATCGAAGGACTGCACGCGGTCGACGGCACCCGCAGTGCGCAGCCCAGCAACGACGACCGTGTCTTCGCGGTGCGCCAGCAGGCCGCACAGATGTTCGCATTCCCCTGGCCCGACCGCGTCATCCTGACCTCGGGCGCCACCTACGCACTCAATCAGGCGGTCGCCGCGATCGAAGCCGACGCGCGCGTGCTGACCACCGACCTGGAACACAACTCCTTATTGCGCTGCCTGCACCATGCCGCTCCGCGGCGTGGCTTCCAGCTCGATCTGCTGCCCTTCGACAACGCCGGCTTCCTCGATCTTGGCGCGCTCGAAACCGCTCTGCAGGCGCAGGCCGTGGACTGGCTCGCCCTCGGCACCGCCAGCAATCTGCTCGGCACCTTGCAACCCTACGCCGAAGCCTGCGCGCTGGCTCACCGCCACGGCGCGCGCGTCATCCTCGACGCCAGCCAGGGTGCCGGTCAGGTGCCGATCGACCTCGGTGCGGTGGGCGCCAGCTATGCGGCGATGCCGGCGCACAAGGGCCTGCACGGCCCGCGCGGCATCGGCCTGCTTTTTGTAGGTCCCGACGAAGATCCCACGCCCTTGGTCCAAGGAGGCACCGGCACCCAGGGCGAACAAATGCAAATGCCCACCCAGCTGCCGACCGGCCTGGAAGCGGGCACCAGCAACTTTCCTGGTATCTTCGGCCTCGGCGCCGCGCTGGCGTGGCGCGCCCGGCACCCAGAAGACCTGTCTTTGGTGCGCGCCGGACTGGCCGATCTGGAACTCCACCTACGCGGCCTGCCCGACCTCGACGTCTACCCGACCGCTCCCGCGCCCTGGGAACGGCGCCTCGGCATCCTCGCCTTCCGCTCGCGCAGCGTGCCTGCCTCCACCCTGGCTACGCTGCTCTCCGCGCAGGGTTTGCTGGTGCGCTCCGGACTGATGTGCGCAGCGCGCGTCGCCCCGCAACTCGGCTCGCCCGAGGGCGTGGTGCGCCTCAGCCCGCCCGCCGCAACGACGTCGGCCGAATTCGCTCGCGGGCGCGCGTTGCTTAACTCAGCCCTGGCCGCCCTGGCCTGAGCAGGATGCGCAGCGATCGTGTCACCGCGGTGATCCTCGGCGCCGGACTCGGTCGTCGCCTGGGTTATCCCAAGGCAGCGCTGCGCCTGGCCGATCGCTGGGTTCTTCCCGACCTGGTGCGCAATCTGCGCCTCGGGGGTGCGTCCCGCGTGGTGCTGGTCCTGAGCCCCCCCGCCCTCGATGCGATCGCCGATCTCGGCCACCCGGGCGCCGACCTCGAGGTCTCCAATCCTGACCCAGACGCCGGCCGCAGCGTTTCTTTGCAACTCGGTCTCGCAGCCGCTGACGCAGGCGCAGCGCTGCTGGTCCACCCTTGCGACGTGCCCATGCTGTGCGCCAGCACCGTTCATCACCTGATCCACAGTTGGCGCTGCAGCCATCCTGCTGCGCTGCTGGCCCGTCCGGTAACCGCCGGCGGCCGCGGCGGCCACCCGTTGCTGATTGCGCCTGAACTGCGCGACGAGGTCGCCGCTCTCGGCGCCGACGAACCGCTGCGCGCCTTGCTGCAACGCCACCCGGAGCGCTTGCTCAACGTTGTTTGCGCCGACGACCCCGGCCCTTTTCTCAACGTCAATACCTTGGACCAGCTGCGACTGGTCGAATCCCTGCTGGCACCATGATTGCTTCGCTCTTGTTGTTCTTGCTCCAAGGCGCCGCTCTTCCCAACGAAGCGGAAGTGCGGGCGCAGGCCTGGCTGCTCCATCAGACGCCGCCCAGCGCAGAGGCCTTGCGCGCGCAATGGCACCGCGCCGCCGATCCCGCAGCCCGCGCACTCCTGGCGAAGTCCATCGCCCGCGGTCTGCCCGCCGCGCCGGTGTTGAGCGAAATCACCCTGGACCTCGCGCAACGGGTACTCGCCGAGACTGCCTCAAATCCCCAACCGGCGGCGCCGGGCGAGGGTGCCGACCAGGCAGCCTTCGGCGAAGGCGCCGAGCAGGCGGCCCTGCGCGAGTGCCTGGCAGTGGTCACCGCCACCCCCCCCCTGGTCGACATCACGCGTCTGCTGCTCGCCCGTGCATGGTCGGAGGAGAGCTGCATCGACAGTCTGGTGCGCTGGCAGGTCCTGCCCGAAAGCGCCGACGATCCGCTGGCAACAGCCCTGGCCAGCGCCTTGCAGAGGGGCTGGCTGCCGGCCCCCGACCAGCCCGATTTGTTTCTTGGATTGTTACGCGGCCACGCCGAGCTACGGGTGCGCTTGCTCGAAGCCCAACTGGGCACCCCGCTCGACCCTGGGCTGCAAAGCGCGGTGGCGGAGCTTGATTTTGGCGACTGGACGCCGTTCGCCCAGCGCGCGCTGGAAGCCGTGCAACTGGATTCGGACTGGAGTCTCCCTGGCGCCGTGCGTCGCCTGTGGCGCGACCTGGTCCTGGTCGATTTCGCGCCCGGCCGCGCGCAACTGCTGCAGGAGGTGTTCCTGCGCCACTATCCGTGGCTGCCGCCGCAAGAGGTCGACGCCATCTGGCCGCAAGCCGATCCCGCCGGACAGCGGCGGGCCATGGTCCTGCTGTCGCAGATGGCCCCCGCCTGGGGCTACGACCATCTGTTGCGCTACGCCCTCGACCCGCAGACCGCGGTCGAAACCCGTGCCGCCCTGATTGGCGCCCTGCTGCGCGGGGGCGGTCCGGAAGCACCTCAGGATCTGCGCCACCTGCTGGCTCCCTCCTCGCCACGCGCCTTGTTGCGCGCTTTGCTCAACGGCTTGCGCTGGAACCTGCCGGCTGACCTTGAAGACGACCTGGTTGCCTTGCTGCCGCGCCTGCGCACCGAGGAAGCAGTGATCGCGGTGGAATTGCTGGTCCGCATCTGCAGCAAAGAAACCCGCCTTCAGTGGCTGAGCAAACTGGCTCCGCTGCCGGCCGCCGCTCGCCGCCAGATTCTGCTGACCGCCTGGTACAGCCACCAGGAAGAAGAACAGGTCGCACTCTTTGAACAATTGGCGCTTTCGGCGCGGCCGCAGGACCGCGAACTGGGGCGCATCGGTCTGCAGGCCGCGTGGGACCAGGAACGCGTGGCTGAGTTTTTTGCCGCACAGCTCGAACTTGCCGAAGAACGCGCCCAGGTCGTACAGCTTGAGCAGTTGCGCGAACTGCGCAGCGACGCCGCGCTGGATGTCCTGCTCCGTTGGCTGGGCAGTGAAGCCGGATGGCAACATCCGCAGGCGTCGTCTTATGCCTCCTTGCTGGTGGAAGAGGAGTCCGCCGAGGCCACATTCCTGCGTTGGTGGGGTCTTGGCGACAGCCTGCCACTGGCGCAGCGTGATTGGGCCGCAAGTAATTTGGCGCCCACCCACGCCAGCGCCCGCGCCCATTTGCTGGCCCGCTTCCCCGAAGTCAGCAGCCGCACCCAAGGCATGTTTCTGAGCCGCATGGAAGCAGGCTCTGGGCCGGCCGATTACCCCTTCTGGCTCGAGGTCTTGCGCAACCCCGACCTCGACGACTACGTGCGCCGCCTGGCCGCGCACCTGCTACACCGCAACCTGCCGCACACCGGCGCCGAATGCCTCGAGGCGCTGCAGTCCTTGCGCCAGCGCAGCCAGGATGCCGGCGCCGCTGCCGAAACCATGGTGATCTGGTCGGTGCTGCTGCGCGGTCTCGCGGTCCACGCCCACGGCGAAATCCTGCAGGCCGCGCAGGAGCTGGTCGACGCCCGTCCGCAGGAAGATGCCTGGCAGCTGCGCCGCACCTGGATGGTCGGTCTGCTTGAGCGTGAACCGCAGGACCAGCTGCATGACGCGCTGGCCGAAGTTCGCAGTGCCCTCACCGACCCACAGTTGGGCGAGCTGGATCCCTTGTCCCGACCACAGCCCCAAGAGCAGACCGCCCACGCTGGCGCAAGCGCGCTGTGGATGCAACTGCTCAACCGTGCCGAATGGAGCGAGGCGCAGGATCGCGAATTCGCCGCCTGGTTGCACGCCGGCGGCGCCGCGCACCATCCCGACCTCCTGCACCTCTTGCACGCGGCGCTGCCGCCCAGTGCTGCGCTGACCCGGGCAGGCGCCGAAGACATCCTGCGCGCGACTGAAGCTCCCTCTTCATTCCGCCGGCCACGCGAGCTGCCGTCGCACCCCGCCCGTCCCTTGCATCTGCAGACGCGCAGCGCCGACTTCTTCCTGGAAGTGCGCGCGCGGTTTGACCGCGGTGAGCTGGATGCTCTCGGAGCAGCCTTGGCCGCGGCGCGCAAACGCTGGCCCGGTGACCGCCGCAGCCATCTGTGGAGTGGTTGGGCCGCTCTCGCCGAACAGCACTGGGCCGAAGCCACCCTGGCCTTCGCCAACGCGCGCCATTTGTCCGGTGTGCAGCCTTATCCGACCCTTGAGCCACGCCTCGGCCAGCACTGCGTGGCCGCGCTGGAAAGCGGGGATCTGACCTCGCTTCAGGAGTTCCTGGAGCACGAGGCGCAGGCTGCGGCGCTGCTGCGCGGTCGCACCGTCAACGGACTGTTCGCGCAGTTGGCCGCGCTGGTCAAGGAGTGAGGCGTGGTCCGCTGGGGTCACTGAATGATTTCCATGACCGCGTTGGAGAAGAACCCCTTGTTCCTCTGTACCTCCAGCACCTGCACCCATACAGGTGAGCCAGACATCCATGCAGGCACGTGCAACAGCGCCTGCACCTCCCCGTTGGCGTCGGCAAGCAGATTGACCTTTCGATAGGGCGACCCGACCTGGGCGTCGCCGTAGGGCGTGCTGGTCGGCCCCGGACCGACCAGGGAAAAGGCCAGCGTAATCGCCGCATCGGCCTCGGCACCGTACACGCGGACGGTGGTATCGGCGCCCGCGATCAGCGGATCAACCTGCAAACCGAGCTTGGTCAGCGAGAGATCGTCGATTCCAATGCCGTCATTGTCAAGGTAGGGATAGTTGTCGGTCTGCGCCAAGGCCAAAAAGAAGGGTCGATTCAAATTTAAACCACTGCTCGACAGATCGAGCAGAACCTCGTTCCACACCAGGATCTCGGCCCCGCCGTGCAGGCTGCTCCAATTGCCGCCGAGGGCCTGCCAGTTGACGCCGTCCGGACTCAGGTAGACCCCGTCCCACCCAGGACCGTCTTCCTCTCCGCCGTCCATCACCTGGAAGGCGAGCCAGCGGGTGCCGCCGCCACTGCCGTCGAGGCCCAGGATCAGCGCATTGGAAACGTTGTGGTAGGCAAGGCTGCCAGGGCGCAGGCCCATCTCCAGGTTGAAGGAACCCGAATAGGGCAGCAGGCAGGTCCCGGATTGCCCGATGTTGCACCACGCTTCGGCGTCGTCCAGTCGGCTGAGATGATCCAGGGCGTTCACCGCCATGTGCGACGGCACGCTGCCGGCGATGGAGTCAAAGGATTCGAAGTAGCCCAGCGCTGGAGTAAAGGTGGAGGGCAGGTGTGGGAAAGGGGCCGCAGAAGGCGGCGCCTGGTCGTCGACCACCACCCGGTCCAGCCCCCATTCGTTGGCGAAGTCCCCGCTGTAGTGGAAGGCCACACTGACGCCGTCGAAGGCCAGCCAGGCGGCCAGGTCCAGGTCGACGTGGCTGGCGCCGTCGCCGCCGCCTTCGATGTAGACCGGGGTGTAGCTGAGTCCGCCATCGAGGCTGAGCTCGACCGCGTTGAGGTCGCGGTAGTAGGACCAGTATTGGTCCTGGTCGAAATGCAGCCACACCTCGGAGACTGCCTGTGCAGCGATATCCAGGTCGGGACTGCGCAGATAGGCATCGCTGAATCCGGCAAAATCATCGTGAACCGCACGGCCGCCGACAGCGTCAGGTTCCCAGCCAATGGTAGCGCCAAGGTTGTCTTCAGCCCAACCGCTCGGCGGCACCACGCCAGTGTCGAAACCTTCGTCGAGCAGGACCGTCTGGCTCAGCAGCGGCGCCAGGGCGAGGAGCAAGGGGGCGGAAAGCAAACCTGTTCAGGATCACCAACGGAGATCCAGGGGGAGGTCTTCCAGCCTAGCAGATCAATCCGGAACCCGAAGCTCCAACGCCTTGCCGCCGGCCACCGCGTCGACCGCTAGCGACAGAACTTCGGCGCCGTTGGCGTAGACCTTGACGACAAAAGGACCGGGCTCAAGGCCGGTAACGCGGAAAGCGCCGTCGCCGCTCAACGGCAAGGAGGCCTGAGTGACCCCGTTGCGGTCGAGGACCACCACCAGGCTGCCGAATAGTCCGCCTTGGGGCGCGGGCAGGTTTTGCACCACGCCCTCGAGCACCGCCGCCGGCTGCAGGTGCACCTCGCCCAGTTCCAGATGGCTGGCACTGGAAGCGAAGTTGAGCTGCTCAGACTCCCACTCGGCGAAACGCTCGCCGCTGACGCGCAGGTAGTAGTTGCCCTTGCCCAGGCCGGAGACCAGTAAGGAACCGTCGTCTTCGCTGATCCCCACTTCACGCCAGTCGCTGTCCTTCATCCGCCGCATCGACAGCTCGACCGAAGAGGCTCCGTGGTCGCCCAGGAGCAGGCGTCCGCGCAGGCTCCCGCTGGGCAGACTCAGGGTCCGTTCGGGATATCCGGCCGACATTTCGTAGTTGCGGAAGGCCGGGAACTCGTTTGGACCACCCTGGACCTCGAGGATGTACTCCCCCATCCACGTCGCGGGGAAGCGCAGATCGCCCTGTATGTCGCTCAGGTCCAAGGCTTCGTGGGTCTTGCGCCGTGGCCCGCTGCCACGGTGCAGGAAGCCGCGCGCACCCACCACCGGCTCACCGTCGCGCACCACGTGCACGGTCAACACCAGGTGCCGGACCAGGACCAGGTCGAATTCGGCTTCGCGACCTTCCTCGACCTGGACCAGCTGGGAAAAGGCCAGGGTGCCCTTGCCACGCTGCCCGGGTTCGGCGGATTCGAAGAGAATGTGGACGCGCGGTCCTGGAATCTGCTCAGGACTGAGGATGTAGCGGCCTGGGGGCACCTGCGGAAACACGGCCACGCCCTCGGAGTCGGCGTGCACGCGGTCCGGTTGCAGGCCGCGCTTCAGCAAGGGCGTCTCGGCGAGCAGATTGACTTCGGTGCCGGCCAGCGCATGTCCAGCCGCATCGCTGACGCGCACCCGCACGCTGCTGTTGCGCACCATCGACCACTGCATTTCCAGGGTCTCGGCGCCGACGCCGAAATCGACCGCCAGGTCGGCAAAGCCCTCCTTGCTGAGGAAGCCGGTCCAGTCGCCCGCGCCGAGACCGAAGGCTTTGAGGCTGCCGTCGGCGTGGCTGGCGACGCTCAGACCCTGGCCGCGTTCGCCAAAGCGCTGCACCTGCAGCAAAGCGCCGGCAACCGGCCGTCCGCCGCGGTCCGTGACCTGGGCTTTGAGCGCCAGCCGCCCGTTCAGCTGCAGGACCAGGGCTGGCGGATCGCGCGAAACTTCAATGCCGCTACGCTCCAATTCGATGCCGGCGGCGGAACGCACGCGCACCGAATACTGTCCTGGGCCCGGCAGTGCGGCGGAAAAGGTGCCATCGGCGCGGACCACCGCATCGACCGGAAGTCCGTCGGTGGTGCCGCGCGGATCAAAGAAGCGCAGCGTGCCGCCCGCCGCCGGCCCGCCCTCGGGGTCGAGAACCTGACCTCGTTGTTCGACCAAGGGCTGCAGGCGGAACACCACCCGTTGTCCGACGGTCAGGCCGGTCTTGCGCAGCGGGGCATATCCAGGCGCGGCGGCAACGTAGGTGCCCCCGCCACCAGCGAGGTGGATGCGGAAGCTGCCGTTGGGGGAAACCGGCTCGCCGACCAATTGGACCGATTGCCAGGTCATGCCGAATTGTTCGCCGCCGAGTTGGCGCCGGGTGCTGGCCACGCGGGCGAACTCCAGGCCATTGCCCTTTTCATCGACCACCAGACCTACCAGGGCCATGGGGTCGAGGGCGATTTCTTCCACCGGCGGGGCGGCCACGCGGCCTGGTGGATTTCCGGCCCGCACCGGGTCCCCTTGCACCTCTTCGGCTTCCGGCTCATCGCCATTGCCACCCACCACCGGGTCGACCTGGATTTCCGGATCCTTGCTGAACAGCACCATGGCGACGGCCACGACTGCCAACAGCAGGGCGCCACCAGCCAGCGCGACAACTCGGTTCATGAAGAGGAATGGGGGCTGCAGTCCAGCAGGGCCCGGCGGCACAGAACCCGGGCCATCTTGCGCCGGTAGGACGGCGACATCGAGGTGTTCTTCATCGGTTGGACCAGGCTCTCGAGTAAAGCCCCGGCACGATCGGCCAGATCCTGATCGAGAAGCTGGCCTTGCAGCAGCTCGACAACTTCGGGATGAAGCAGCGGTACCGAGGCGTAGGCGGTGGTGGCGATGCGTGCCGCGGCGATCACCCCTGGATTTCCGGATTCCCACTGCAAGCCCACGGCAACCCCTCCTTCGGGGAAGTCGAAGGTTTGGCGAAGCCTGAGTTTGCGGTAGTTCACCCGCCAGTCCTCGGCGTCTGCCGGCATTTCCACCGCGACCATCAATTCGGCGCGGCGTCGCTCGGCGAAGCGGCGGATCCCGTCGCCGGCAAAATACTCCGCCAAGGGCACGCGGCGCTCGCCGTCGGGGCCGTGCAAACGCGCCACTGCGCCATAGGCGATCAGGACCGGAGCGAGGTCGCCGCAATAAGCAGCCACACAGACGTCTCCGGGATCGGGCAGGACTCTGCACTGATCCGCCTCGGCCTTGAGACAGGAGCGGTGCGCAGCGCGCCATTCGGCGGTCTGGTTGAAATGCCAGCAACGCGTGTCCAGATGCAGGTTGCCGCCCAGAGTGGCGCTGCGCCGGATCAACGGCGACGCCACCAGCGCAGCGGTGCTGGCCAGCGCCGGATAGCGCCGCTGGATCTCGGCGTCGTTTTCGAGCTGCCACAGAGTGCGCCCGGCGGCCAGCGAACCCGCCACATCGGACTGCAGCTCGGCCACCCCGCGCAGCGCGATCACCACCGGCCGCTGGTTGATGCGCCACTTGTAGTTGCACAGCAGGTCGGTGCCCCCGCCAAGCCAGTCGTAGCCCTGTTCCGGTGCTGACGGCGCATGGCTGCCGTCTGGCGGCCGCGACGCTTCTTGAGCAGCGGTGATCGCTTCCTGCAGCGTGGCAGGCTGGCGCAGAATGAAATCAGGAACCTGCACGAAGCTTCTCCTCGGCGCGACGTTTCTTTTCCAGCGCCTTGAAGACGCGCTCGGGGGTCATCGGCACCTCGTGCATGCGCACGCCGACGGCGTCATGGATGGCGTTGGCGACCGCGGGAATGATCGGCGCCAGCGCGCCTTCGCCGCACTCCTTGGCACCGAGCGGACCTTCGGGATCATTGGATTCAACGACGATGGCTTCGATCTCGGGCGTGTCCGGCGGCGCCGGGATCTTGTAGTCGAGCAAGGAGCCGTTTTGCAATTGCCCGTTGTTGAGGAACACCAGCTGTTCGCTGAGCGCCTGGCCCAGCCCCATGTGCACCGAACCTTCGATCTGTCCCTCGACCGCCAGCCGGTTCAATGCCTTGCCACAATCGTGCGCCGCCCACACCTTGTCGACGCGCACCTGGCCGGTCTCCTCGTCGACTTCGACCTCGGCGACGAAGGCCTGATAGCTGTAACTCGGCGACAAGCCCGCGCCGCTGCCCTTGAAGGAGCCGCCGAGCTTGGGGGCGCGGTAGATGCCCTTGGCGATCAGCGCACCGTTGTCGGCGAGCGCTTCGCGCAGCGCGTCGGCGTAGGGCACCCGCACGCTGTCGTCGTCGCGGTGCACGTAGGTCTCGTTTGCCCCGCGCAGGAAATCATCGGCGCGCAGTCCGGTCAGGCGCGCGCAGGCTTTGTGCAATTTGCGCCGGATCGCCTCTCCAGCACGCAGGGCCGCATTGCCGGCCATAAAGGTGACCCGGCTCGAGTAGCTGCCCAGGTCGAGCGGCGCGGTGTCCGTGTCGCGAGCGAAAACGCGGCAGCGGTCCATTGAAACCCCCATCGCCTCGGCCACGCACTGCGCCAACATGGTGTCGGAGCCTTGGCCGATGTCGGCGGCCATGGAGTGGATGGTGACCCCGCCGTCGACGTCGATCTTGACGTGCACGGTGGATTGCGGCGTGCGCGTGCGGTGAATCGGCAGCGCCGAGCCGCTGATGTAGAAACCACAACCCAGGCCGATGCCGCGGCCGTGAGGAAGCTGGCGGAACTTGCGCTCCCAACCAGACCGTTCGCGCACCTGTTGCAGGCATTCAAGAAAACCCGTCGAAGTGATGCGCAAATGGTTGAGGGTGGTGGTATTGGGCGGCAGCGCGTTCTGGGCGCGCAGATCGAAGGGATCGAGGCGCAGCTGCTCGGCGACCTCGTCAAGGCAGGTCTCGAGTGCAAAGCGCGCATTGACCGCGCCGTGACCGCGCATCGCACCGGAGGCCGGTTTATTGGTGTAGACGCGGCGACCGCTGTAGCGGAAGGCCGGAATGCGGTACGGACCCTGAGACAGCACGCCGTTGTAATAGGTGGTCACCACCCCGAAACTGCCCCATGCGCCGCCATCGATGCGGCTGTGCGAATCGAGCCCTAGCAGCCGCCCGTCACCGTCGGCAGCGACGCGGATGCGGTACTCGGTGGGATGCCGACCGTGATGGTTGAGAAACACCTCGTCGCGGTCAAAGATGATCTTGACCGGGCGCCCGGTCTTTCGCGCCAGCAAGGCGGCCACCATCTCGTGCGGGAAGGGGTCGCTCTTGCCGCCGAAACCGCCTCCGACCAACGGCTTGAACACACGGATGCGATGCATCGGCATTTCCAGCACCTTGGCCAGTGCCCGATGCAGATAGTGCGGCACCTGGGTGGCGGAGTACAGGCTCATGCGCCCATTGGCCTCGGGGACCGCGATGCAGCCGATCGGTTCGGTGAAGCCGTGGTTGATTCCGTCGAAACGGAATTCGCCGGAAGCAACTGTGGCGGCTTCAGCGAACGCACCGTCTACGTCGCCAAATTCCTGGTCGACCGCCTTGTGCAGATTGGTTCCAGCAACGGTGGTCGGGTGCAAGGGATGGTCGGTTTCGCGTAAGGCGTCGCGCGGCCGCACCACTGGATCGAGGACCGAGTACCGAACCTCGACGCGCAATGCGGCTTCGCGCGCCGCGCGTTCACTTTCGGCGGCGACGGCAGCGACGATGCAGCCGCTGTGCAGCGCCTTGGGTGCCGGCAAGGGAGTTTCGTCTTCGCTGATCGGCAGCACGCCGAAGTGGATGCCGGTGCCGGCCTCGCCCGGGGCCAGCCCGGCGACGTAACCTTCGATCTCGGCAGCGGCGGCGAAATCGACCTGCTCGACAACCGCATGGCTCTCACTGGAGCGCACCATGCGCGCGTAGAGCATGTCGGGGAAGGACATGTCCTCGATGTAGGTGCCCTGGCCGGACACCTTTTCCATGCTGTCGATCAAGGGCAGCCGCTGCCCCACGGTGGAGCGGTAATCACTCATTTCTCGCTGGGGCACGCGCCTTGCGACCGGGTGCAGCGCTCGACGGCATCGAGGATTTTGACGTAGCCGGTGCAGCGGCACAGGTTGCCGGCCAACGCTTCGCGCATTTGTTCACGGTTGCAATCGGGCTTCTCGCGCAGCAGCCAGTCGGTGGTCATGAGAAAACCGGGAGTACAGAAGCCGCACTGACTGGCGCCGGCTGCGGCCCACGCCTGCTGCAGTGGAGCAAATTCTTCGCCGTCGCGCAGGGCTTCGACCGTGGTGACCTCGCGTTCGCCGACTTCGGCGGCCAGGGTCAGGCAGGCAAGCTGTGGCTCGCCATCGATCTGCACGGTGCAGCAGCCGCAAGTGCCCAGGTCACAGCCGCGTTTGCTGCCGGTCAGGCCGAGTTGCTCGCGCAGCACGTCGAGCAGGGTGTCGGCGTCTCGGGCAAGCACCTCGCGGGGTTGCCCGTTGACACGCAATCTGAGAATTCGGCGGGATGTGGACATGGATCTCTCCCTCACATACTAGCCCTGCCGCAGGCCGCCTATTGCACCACAGCGGTCATCGGATTGGTGAAGATGCCGGTACCAAAAGCCGTGAATTCAAGCGCTTGCAGATAGATGGTCAGGCCCACGGCGACGTTGGGAACAAAAATGGTTTTGACCACCTGCCCGGCGGCATCGGCGCGCGGATTGCTGATCACCGTATAGGGTTGTCCAATCGAGGCCCAGCCGTAGGGCGTCAGGAATGGTCCCGCCTCAAAGGACCAGGCCAAGGTCACGACCGACCCCGGCGTGGCTCCGGAA
Organism: Planctomycetota bacterium; assembly: GCA_021776925.1. Taxonomy (GTDB): domain Bacteria; phylum Planctomycetota; class UBA1135; order UBA1135; family UBA1135; genus JAJFFB01. The sequence continues at coordinate 105,370 of JAJFFB010000043.1, forward strand.
ACGGTCAAATTGGTCAGTTGGCCATTGGTGACCTGGTCGAAATCCAGACGCAGGGAGGGCGCCCCACCGATCGAGATTTCGTCGATACCGACGCCGTCGAGCTCCGCGTAGGGGAAGTCGTCGCTTTGGCTGAAGGCAAGGTAGAAAGTGCTGGAAAGATCCAGGCCGGCGTCGTTGAGGTCAACCGACAGCGGTGTCCAGTCCTCGTTGCCCACCCCCAGCGCGAGTTCCCAATCGGTCAACAGGGGAACCCAGCTTTCGCCATCAAGGGACAGGAACACGCCATCGTCGGGATGGGGTTCCTCCTGATGCTGGCGGGCGAGAAAATCGACGCGGCTATAGGTCGCGCCACTGCCATCGAGGCCGATCACCAATGCGTTGGCCACGTCATGCAAGGCGGCCGAACCTGGTTTCAATCCCATCTCCAATGCGTTTTGCCCGGACGACGGCTCCAGACACGGAGCATTCTGGCCCAGATTGCACCAGGCCTCGGGGTCGGCCTCACGGCTGACCGCGTCGAGAGCGTTGACCGCGAGGTGCGGCGGCACCGTCTGGCCAAGGGTATCGAATCCCTCGAAGAACCCATCCACAGGGCGGAAGTCGGTAGGCAGATTGGGCCAGCGCTTGGGCGGCTGGAAGGGCAGGTCGTCAACCACAGCCGTGTCGATTCGCCACTCATTGGCAAAGGTGCCGGAGTAGTAGAAGGAGAGCTGCACGCCGGTCAGTCCGGCGTAGGCGCTGAGGTCGGCCTCGAGCGACTGGCTACCGTCGATGCTTCCGCTTTCGCTGTAAACGGTCACGAAACTCAAGCCGCCGTCGAGCGAGATGCGCACCTCATTGGTGTCGCGGAACTGGGAAAAAGTCTGCACCTGAACCGCGTGCAGATAGGCCTGGGTCAGACCGCTCAGGTCGAAGACCGGAGACAGCAGGTCGACATCTGAGGCCCCGGTGAAATCGTCGTGAAAAGCGAACTGGGCGATGTCGTCTTCCCAACCGGCGGTCATGCCCCGATTGATCTCGGACCACCCTGGTGGCGGAATGACCCCGGAATTGAAGTCTTCGTCCAAAACGGTGGTCTGACCACTGATCGGGCCATAGACCAGGGCCGCGGCTAGGGCCGCGCCGGCGCAAAGACGAAGGCGCATGTTTAGGGAATGCTGGAAGTCGGGAGGAACTTCAGGGGGCGTATCCATTCTAGCACCCAGGCCCTTTTGCCGGCCGTACCCACGGCTTGGCTTGGATTAATCAAGATTCCAGCGGTAGGTGGCGGAGAATAGGAATTCGGCCATGTCGGCGTAGAGTTCGTCGGTGATCGGGTGGTCTGGCGCCCCGGCCATGCCCTCGGGAATACCGTCGAGTTCGACCCGTTCTTCGGCCGCGATGGTGCCGTTGATCAGAATCATCGCCATCCAGCGCGGCGCCTCCTGGTCAAGGAATCCGATTCTCCCGGCGCCGAGGGCGCGGCTCCAGCGCGACAACCAGGCCTGGCGCACGCTGGCCTGATCGAGGCTGCCCGAGGCGAGCAACCACACCGGCTGCAGGCGCTGGCGCCAGGCAGGAGGCGCCAGTTCCAACTCCTGCTTGAACCATGCGTGGTCTTCGCTGGCGCCAGCAAGGGCGAGGATCAGGGCGGCAGCCCAGCGGCGATCTTCGTTACGGCCTTCCTGTTCCAATACCTTGCGTGCCAAAGGCAGGCGACGCACCGCGGCTGCGATCGCTGAATCGGGTGCGGTGATCGCCAGGCGCAGCAGGCCCGCCGCTTCCCCGGTTAACGACGCCGCTGTGCCGGCAGCGCCCAGGTCCAGGCTCAGGTCCCCTGCCGAGCCCCATAGCCAGGCCGCCGCAGGTGGCTCGCGCAGACGGTCACGCAGGAAGTCGAATGCCTTTTGCCGTAGGGACGGCTCCAATTCGTGGAGCACAAAGGCAACCACCGCGTTGTTGCCGCCCAGTGGGGTGCCGCGCAGTGAATCGCCACTGCGCCCTGGATCACGCAGAGCCGCGAGGCGCCAATCCTCGGACATCTTGCCAGGGAAGGCGGTCAGGCGGTCGGCGGGCACCCGTTCTGATCCGGCGAGCAAAGAGCACAAAATCTGGCCGCTCACCTCTACGGCACTCTCTCCGGACCAGGTGGGCTGACCGCCTTGCACCGCCTCAAGGGCGTTGAGCAAGGCGGCAACGCGTTCGCCCGGACGCCGCCCAGCCTGCTCACGCAGGCCCGCCATGTCGACCGGATGGGGAGCACCGATCAGACCCACCAATAGGCAGCAATGCTCAAAGTCGGTCGTCGCACGACGCCAATCGTCGCGTGCATTCAGGCCGGCCTCGGGGTGAGCATAGCCATAGAGCATGAGCGACCAGGCACGGCGGGAATCCGGGCGGCGGCCGCGACGCGCGGCACGATCAACCAGTTCCAAACTGCGCTCACTCCCCAGGAGGGCAGCGGCCAGGAGCAGACTGCGTTGCCGCAAGGGCGCGCCGCGCCCGAATTCATCTTCGAGCCAGTCATCGACCCCGTCGCCCAGAGCGGCAATCTCCTGGGCTGCAGCGCGACGTACAGCAGGCTCGGTGTTGTCCAGGCCCCTTTGAAGGGTGGAAGGGGGGTCCTGCGCGAGCAGGAACCCCAGAAGAAGGGTGCAAAGGCTGGCTCCGGGCATGAATGGTCCTCTGCCAGCATACGCACCAGAGCTACTGAACGCGCACGGTCAGCGGCGGACTCAGGATCATGCTGGCCACGTCCAGGACCTGGAAGTGGAAATCCAAATGGCTGAACTGCGGCGGGAGGTCCGGAGCGGTCCATTCAAAAACCGCCTCGCCTGCGCCATCGAGCGCGGTGGGTAGGAAGATGTGATTGGTCCAGCGAAACTGGTAGAGAGCATCTTCCTGATCGAGGAAAATCGCTCCGCTCGCCCATGGACTTTCCTGGAAACCGCGGCGGCGCGCGTAAATCCCCTTCATGGTGCCATGGGGGGTGCCGTGGCGGCCACGCAGGTAGACCAGCTCTCCGGGAGCCGCGCTAGGCGAATCGACCGCCAGGATCGGGGGTTGCGGCAGGGTTTCGCCATCGGGGAGGAAGGCGAGGGCATCGAGTTCCGTGGCCACCAGGAACCCCCAGTCGCCTTCTTCCCATTGGGCCAGCAGCGCGCCTCCCCCCGCCGTGCTGAACACCGAAGCGTCGTGGTCGCTGGGGGACTGGATGGAAAAGAGCAGTTCCCCGCTGTGCGGATGGAAGGAAAGGCTGCGCACGTCGCCGATCGAAACACTGGTGCCCAGGGCCTGGACCACCATCGCCTCGAGGTCTTGTTCGCGGAAGGGTCGGTCGACACCCCCTGTGGTCAGATCCAGACGCAGAACGTCGCCGTCGTCAAGAGGCCCGAGTTGCTGCGTGTCGACCCCATCGCGAAGCGAGAAGTACAGGAGCGGATCGCGATAGGCCACCGCGTCGAGGTCCATACTCCCGCTGAGCAGGCCGAGTAGCTGTTCGATCTGGTCTTCTGAGTACAACAGCTCGAGGCCCCCGCCCGGGGTCATGCGCAACAGATCGCCATCGAGGAACCCTTGGTAGGAGCCCTCGGTAGAAAAGGCGAAATCGCACGCGGTCGCCTGCGCTCTGCCGCTGCGTGGGAACCAGGTCAGCGCGTCGATGCCTGGCGGCAGGTCGTTGAGACCATCGCCGTCGGCATCGAGGAGCTGGTGGTTCCAGGCTCCCTGTGGCCACAGGACCCCGCCGGCGCGGCCCTCGTGGCGCACGATCCAGGCCTCGTCAAGGACCAGGTCGTCTTGGGGAAGGGTCGTGCTGCGCGTCGCCGAGGCGACCGCAACAGGGTCTTGGATCAAGAAAAGGGTGAAAATCAGTCCGATCATGGTTTACCTCCACGAGTCAGACGCGCGACCTCCCGCAAGGTGACTCCATCGCCAGGAAGCGCTTTATCCAAGCAACCCCAACGGGAAATTCCCCTCAAGGCGGGGAAATTCCCCCACACCATTCCCCCAGCGCCTCGGAGGAGTGCTTCAGGAGCATCCCTAAAGCCCTTGTTTCCAAAGGTTTATACTTTTCAAGTATTTCTTTTGCAGAAAGGTGCAGATGGCACGAGTTTCGCAGATGATGAATTGCCGTTACGGCAGCCACCATGAAACCACGCCCCGCCTTTCTTAAGGACGCCCTTCGCCAAGGATGCCTTGGCTGGCAACTCGCCCAGCGCGCTTTCGCCACCGAAGGTCGATACCAGGTCCTGCGTCCCTCGCTGCTTGAGTTCCTCGGTAGCCAGGAGGTCGACTTCCTGCCCGAGACCGCCTGCAGCACCTTCCTGCGCCGTGGCAAGTCCACCTCCGCACAAACCCCGGGCGACCCGCTGAGCGTCTACTGGGCCGACCTGCAGCGCCTGCGCCCGACCTCGCGCGAAGAAGAGTTCGTCCTGGCCCGCGCCATTGACCTGCTGCGGGACTGCCTCGCCCAGCTCGCCGGCCCCGAGCCCGACCAGACCATTCGCGCGCTCCTGGAAGAGCACCTCTCACCCTACAGCCGGGTGCTCTCCGAAGTCGCCGAACGGCCGGTTGGCCCGCGGCGCCACGCGCCCGTCCGCCGCCGTCGCCTGCTCCAGCGCCTGCAAGAACTGCGCAGCATCCAGTCCGCTCTGGTCGACCACAACCTGCATGCGGTGCCGGCCACCGCGCGTCGTTACCGCCACGTCGGGGTGCCGTGGGAAGACCTGATCCAAGAGGGCAACACCGCGCTGCTGCGTGCGGTCGAACGCTACAGCCGTAATGAAGGCGTGCGCTTCAGCAGCTACGCTGGCTGGTGGGTCCAGCAAGGTGTTCTCAAGGCCCTGTCCTTCCAGTCGCGCACCGTGCGTCTGCCGGTTTATCTGGCCCAGGCCCTGCACCGGGTGCGCGACGTGCAGGCGACTTCGCCCGCGCCGCTGGACAGCAGTGAGCTCGCGCGCCGCACCGGCCTCAGCGAAGATCGCGTCGACCGCGCGATCAGCGCCAACCGCCAGTGCCTGTCGCTCAATCGCACGCCCGGCCAGGACGACGAAGACCAGTGCATGCACGAAGCGGTGGCCGACACGCGGCCCGAGCCGCTGCCCGACACGCCGACCAACGGCGACCTGCGCCACACCCTCGACGATATGCTGTCTTCCCTGCCGCCGCGCGAAGCCCTGGTGCTGCGTCTGCGTTTCGGCCTCGAAGACGGCCAGCCCTGGACCCTGGAACAAGTGCGCCAGCACCTCGGCATCAGCCGTGAGCGGGTGCGTCAGCTCCAGGCCCAGTCGCTGCGTCGCCTGAATCGCCCCAGCCCGCGCAAGTCCCTGGCCAGGTTCATGTAGGCTGGCGCGGGTGCTGACCGCCCTGCTGCTCCAGGCCGCAAGCTTGCTTCCGCCTCTGCCCGCACTGGCAGAGGATCGCGACCCGCTTTACCAAGAGCGTCTCCGCGCGGCCGTCGCGGTGGGTGAATTCAGCCCGGCGGAAGTTGCTGCGCTGGCGCCGGCCAATCCCGCCGCGGTGGCCGAGCTGCGCCGCCTGCTGCACCAGGGCAACCGCAACCAGGCGCGGCTGGCAGCCCTGATCGGAGCCACTCTCGGCGATCCAGGCGTGCAGGCACAACTGGTGCAACGCGCCTGGGACAGCCACGACGAAGCCACCACCCTCGCCTGCCTGCTCGCCGCCGACCCGGCCCGGCCGGCGCAGCTTCCGGCGTTGGCTTTCCTGGTGCAGGACCCACGCCGTCCGCTGTCGGTGCGCGCGGCGGCCGCCGGCATGGTCCTCGAGCTGGACTGCGACGGCGTCTGGCCCTGGTGCCGTTCGTTGCTGCGCTCCGGCACCGCCCAAGACGAAGACGCTCCGTGGGCGGATTGGCCGCGCGACAGCCGCTGGGAGCTGCCCAAACGTCTGCTGGTTGTGGCCATCGACCGCTGGCTCGCGGCTCATGGCGAGGCCGCCAGTGGCTTCGAACCCAACGCCGCCTGGGCGGTGCAATTGGACCAGCTCAAGGCACTGGAACCGCGGGTCGAATCGCTGCGCCGACGACCGCGCAGCCTGCCTCCCCCCGATCCGGCCAGCGCCGCATTCCAGGCTCAAGCCCGCCTGCTGCGGTTGGCTCGCGACGGGGACCGGCACGCGCGGATGGCACTGGCGTGGCTGATGCCGCTGTTGCGACCGACGCTGCAGGCGGCGCTGACCAGCCGGGATACCGGCCTCGCCGAGACCGCACGCCAGGTGATGGCCGAATTGCCGCGCTGAACGCCGACGGAACCTGGGGTCAGCGGCCCCGCAGCCGCCGCATTCAGCTGACCGTGGACAAAGTCATTCCGCCCCACGGCAGCGTCTTTTTCCCCTGGACGGCGTCAGCAGAACCCGCCCCTATCTAAAGATAGGGGCGGAACCAGCTTCCTTGCCAGGGAACAAAACCACTTGCCATGGAACGAAAG
>JAJFFB010000044.1 GCA_021776925.1 Planctomycetota bacterium
GCCAGCGAGGACATGCGCGAGGGAACCAAGGCCTTCCTGGAGAAACGCAAGCCTGCGTTCCAAGGGCGTTAAATTTCGCCCAAGGCGGATCTCTGCCCGTCGTGGCCTTGGTTGAGGCCATGCCGATGAAAAACCCGTCCCTCCTTCGCCAGATTTCGATCTTCCTGCCGCTCCTCGCCCTGTTGCCGGGACTGGCCGGCTGCCAGAGCCCGCCGACCCCCGACCCCGATCCGGTCGATGCCATGCTGGCGCCGCCCGACCCGGCGGTCGAAATCCGTGACGTCAGCGGCGAGGAACTGGCTGAAATCGCCGGTCTGGTGCTCGACCAGGCGTGGCCGGCCTACTACCTCGAGGGCGCCACCGAGGTGTCGATGAAAACCACCGGAGTGAACGCGCCGCTGCCGCCGCAGGTGCGCGGCTTCCGCGTGATTCCCTACGTCGGCATCCCGTCGGACACGAGTGCGATCGAGGACTGGGAAGGGTGGAGCAAGCGCAGTCTCGACATCCGCTTCCTGCGCCGCGAGGGCAACGAACTTGAGGTGCGCGCCTTCACCCGCAATCCGATCGGCGGGCCGAGCATCAGCGATCTGTTGCTGCGTAGGGGCCCCGACGGTTGGGAATTCGTGCGCCTGCTGGCCAGCGCCGAGTACCTGTAGGCGTCGGCGGGACTGGTAGCATCTTGGTGCATGTTGTCCCGTCGCTTGGTCTGTGTACTTGCCTCTACCCTGCTCTTGGGGCCCGTGCATGCGCAGGACGAAGCGGTTGCGAACGCGCGCCCCAACCTGATCCTGATCGTGGCCGATGACCTCGGCGTCGGCGACGTCGGCTGGCTGGCCGATGCCGCCGCCGAACAGCCGGGTCTGCCCACGCCGGAACTCGACCGTCTTGCCGCGGCTGGGGTGCAGTACCGCCAGATGCGCGCCTTTCCGCTGTGCTCGCCGTCGCGCGCGGCGTTGATGACCGGTCTCAGTCCGATCCGTTATGGCCTGGCATGGAATCCGATCCGGCCGTGGAGTGCGCAGGGCTTGCCTGCCAGGCACCCGACCCTGGCCGAGATGTTGCGCGCGCGCGGCTACCACACCGCGACGATCGGCAAATGGCACCTCGGGCACGCCGACGCGGCGATGCATCCGCAGCAGCGCGGCTTCGACCATTTCTATGGTTATCTGAATGGCGTGGTCGACCACTTCCAGCACCGTACGCGCAGCGGCGGACACGATTGGCAGCGTAATGGGGCACCGCTGAAGGAACTGGGACACGTCAGTGGCTTGCTCGCCGCCGAGTGTGAACGGCTGATCGGCGCGCACCGCTTCGAGGAACAACCCTTGTTCCTCTACCTGGCCTTCAGTGCTCCGCACCGGCCATTGCAGGCACCGGCCGAGAGGATCGAAGCGGTCACCGGGATCAGCGATCCGCAGCGCCGCGTTTATGCGGCGATGGTCACCGGCATGGATCAGGCGGTGGGGCAGGTGCGGCGCGCTCTTGAGGCGCGCGGGCAGTGGGACAACAGTCTGGTGGTATTCCTTTCCGACAACGGTGCCGATCAAGAGTATGGCGGCAACAACGGCGCCTTCCGCGGCACCAAGGGCGGATGCGGGGAAGCCGGCCTGCGGGTGCCGGCGCTGGCCCACTGGCCCGGCCGTATACAGGGGGGGGTGCTCGATCGCCATCGACGTTCGATCCTGGACGTGGCGCCGACCTTGCTGGAAGCCGCCGGCGGTTTGGGCGATGGCTCGGCAAGCAACTCGGGCAGCGGATTGAGCAATGGCTCTAGCAAAAATGCCGACGTCGCCTGGGACGGGCGCTCCTTGTTGGCAGAGGTCACTGCGGAAACCCAGCCCAGCCTCGCCGCCAGCGGATTCGCCGCCAACAGCCAGGGCGCGGTGCACTACGTCATCTTCGACGGCCGTTGGAAGTACCAGCAGAAGTGGGTGCGCCAGATCAGCAGCATGGCGGTGTTTCTCTATGACCTGGACAAGGATCCGCTGGAACAGCGCAACGTCGCCAACTCGCACAAGAACCGCGTGCGCCTGATGCACAAACGCCTGCAGGCGTGGCTGGCGCTGGAGCCCGCCGCCGACCGCGTCGCCATCCCCGAATGGCCCGCGGCCATCCCGCCGGCCTCCTGGAGCGAACCCGCCGACTGGGCGCTCAGCGGAGCTTCGGCAGACGAAGAATGAGGTCTTGGGTGCCCGCCAGAACGGCGGTTTGCGTGACTTGGTAGCTGAAGTCGACCTTGCCTTCCGCGTCGATCATTCGCCGATACTGGCCCCAATCATTTGGATTGGGTGGGCAGGCGATGATGTCCTGCCGTGTTCCTTCCTGGTATTCCACCTGGAAGCGGCCTTCGACGTCGGTCACCGCCGATTGAATGCGGTACTGACCGTTCTCTCCGGTCAAACAAACGATGGCTCCGTGCACGGCCTGGCCATCGGGTCCTAGCACGCGGCCGCTGGTGATGGCGCTGGGCTGAACCACCAGGTTCAGATCCTGGGTTCCGGCAACTACGTCGTGGACGATAAGCGGGGCGAAGGAGCGAGGGGAGCCGTCGTCGTTCA
>JAJFFB010000045.1 GCA_021776925.1 Planctomycetota bacterium
CCGCCATCGATCCTGTACCTCGTTTCGAACTCGCCGCCGACGATCTGGGCGGGTGCGGGCAGGGCCATCAATGCCAGAATGAGGATGGAATTCATGGGTTGCCGAGGGCTAAGGAGTAATGGTGACCGAAAGAGCGATCGAGCTGTATGCCGGCAGTGAAGCAGATGGACTGGCGATCGCCGCCACCCAGAAGGTGCTGCCGACCATTCCTGAGGGCAGGCCGGCAGGAACGGTGAGACTTCCGTCGGCATTGCCGGCGAGGTTGAGTTTGCCGTGCAGATCCGTGTAGGTGGTGACCGGGTAGATCCCGTTGTAGGAGTCGATGGCAAGGCCGTCCATGGTCAGCGGGATGTCCACGCCGTAGGTCGTGGGACCGGTTCCTGAGGCCGAGAGCAGGACCCTGTAGATGAGTTTCTTGGCCGCCGATGGGAAGTCGAGGGTGAAATCCAGAACTCCGCCCGCCGCCGCCGAAACGGTGGCTGCGCTGCAATAGAGGAATGGGTCCAGGCTGTAAACGTAGACCGATCCAGCATAAGCCATGGCGCCGATGTCTCTGCCGTAGGCCGAGGCCATGACGTCCGCCAGACCGTCGCCGTTGAGGTCGCCCACGCCGCACACCGACTTGCCCAGGTAGCCGCCGGCGCCGTCGCCATCGAAATGGAGCATCTTGGCGCCGCTTGCTCCGGAGTAGACGTATGCCGATCCGGCATAGACGATGCCGCCCGGATTGGTGTATTGCGCGCCGACGATCACGTCGGCAAAGCCGTCCCCGTTGACGTCGCCAGCACCGGAAACCGCTTCGCCGTGGCGGTCGAAACCGGCCTCACCGTCGAATTGATACAGCATCAATCCACTCGCCCCGGAGAAGACGTAGGCAGATCCAGCGAAGGCAGTGGTGGCGGTGTGGGCGTCCTTGGCCCCGACGATCAGGTCACCGACGCCATCGGCGTCGACGTCGCCGGCCGCGGCAACCGCGTGGCCCATGGCGTACCCTGCGCCGTATCCGTCGAAACGGTACAGCAAGGAGCCGCTATTTCCGGAAAAGACGAAAGCGGTGCCGGCCCCCCCCAGGCCTCCTGGATCAGTGAACGCGGCCCCGATGATCACATCCGCGTATCCATCGCTGTCGACGTCGCCAGCGGCCGAGACCGCCCCGCCGAATTCATCGAAGGAATTCAGGCCGTCCCACTGGTGCAGCAGCCCACCCGTCGCGCCGGAGAAAACATAGGCTGAGCCTGCCCAGGTCAGACCGCCTGGATTGGCGTGTTTGGCGCCCACGATCAAGTCGTCAAAGCCGTCGCCGTCGACGTCGCCGGCGCCGCAGACCGTGGAACCGAGTTCGTCCACCGAAGCCGCGCCGTCAAATTGATGCAGCAATGCCCCGGTGGCTACCGAATAGACGTAGGCCGAACCGGCCTCCGGCAATCCTCCAGGGTCGGCGTAGGGTGCTCCGACGATGAGGTCTTCGACCCCGTCTCCATCGACGTCACCCGCTCCAGCGAGAGCGCTGCCGAAGGTATCCCATGCTGCAGTGCCGTCGAACTGGTCGATGAGCGTGCCGTCGAGGCCTGAATACACCCATACGGACCCAGCTTGAAAAAGTCCTCCAGGGGCGGCCCATCCGGTTCCGATGAGAAGGTCGCGGACGCCGTCGCCGTTGACGTCGCCTATTCCGTCCACCGCTTCTCCAATTCTGACCCAGGCTGAAGTGCCGTCGAATTGGAGGAGGGTTTCCACCTCGCCGCCTACGGACTGAGCCGCAACCGGCGCACACAGGAAAGAAGAGTAAAGGAAAGTTTTGGCGATGGACATTTTCGGACTCCACTCAGGGTTGGCTTGCTGTGCCGCAAGCCCGGGTTTCGGCAGGATGCGAGGCAGGAGATAACCAGGGAACGACCGCGCCCCCAGGCAAGTTCACCGAAGGTGGCAAAGCAGGATCGGTCTGACGCCTTGGCATGGTTGCTCTATGAATGAATTCAAATAATAAAGAACTCATATTCCGCATCCATCCCTTGTTTCCGAAGGATGCTGGATTCAGGGCATCAAGTCACGTGCTTGCAGCCAGTTCTCGATGGTCTCGAACAAGCCGGGTACCAATGCCGCGCACAGCGGGCGTTCGGCGACGTGCCCGATGCGGCATACCTGGAGGGCGTGATTGGCGTTGGGAAAGGTGATCACGGTGAAATCCCGCTGCTTTCGGGCCCGTGCTTCGCGGACCACCGCGGCCGCCCAGCGCGCCGGATTGACGCGGTCGAGGTCTCCGTACAACCACAGGCCGGGGGCTTTCTGGCGGGCGAAATCGGCTCGGTAGTCGTAATCCCGGTAAGGCCGGCGCGCGAGTTCCCGATAAGCCTCGTCGATGGGCAGCACCGCTTCGCTGCGCGCCTTCTCGCCGGCAATGCGGTCCCATGCCCCCTCGATGCTGTGGCGGGTGGCGCCGCCGTTGACGGTCACGGTGAAGCCGATCGCCTTGTTGCGCGCGGTCAGCGGCATGATCCAGCCGGCCTGGCTGAATCCGACCAGCCCCACCTTGCTGCCGTCGTACTCGGCAACATCCTTGAGCGCTTCTGCCGCAGCAAGAACGTCTTCCGAATGAACGTGCCAGCGTTGCACCGCATTGCTGCCCGCACCGTCGCCTGGATAGCTGCCGTCGGAGTCACCGCAGCCACGTTTGTCGAAGGTGAGGACCACAAAGCCCTTCCACGCCAACCACGTCGGCCAGTGGCCGAAACTGCTGCGCAGGGCGTTGCGACCGCTGCCGTGAACCAGCACCACGGCCGGATGCGGGCCGGGCCCGTCGGGCAGCCACAGGCGTCCGACCAAAGTCGCTCCCTTGCTTTCGATGAAGATCTTCCGGGTATCCAGGCGAGCCATTCGCTCGGCCGGCAATGAAACACCGGCATCCAGGACGCGCAGTGCGCCGCCACCCTGCCACTGAAGGCGCAATTCCTCGGGTTGCAGGTCCAGATAGCCAGGTCCTGCCACCAGGTCGACCGCGCCCGGCTGGCCATCGGTCGGAGGCATGCGCCGGTGACGCAGGCCCTGATTGAACTCGGTGTAGGTGCGTACGCTGCCTTCGCCGTGGATGGCGAACACCAGACCGTCCTGGCGTTGAAAGACACCATTCCATCGACCCAGCCGGGCGTTGCCGCTGGCCACCACCGGGACCAGTTCGAGCACGCCGCTTTCCTCGCCGTATTGGTAGCTGCCGGTAATTGCCTGCGGGCGGACGCGTCCGTCGAAGCTCAATTCGCCGTCGGCACCCTCGACGCGGAAGCGCAGCAGATCACCGTCGAGCTCCAGGTCCAGCGGCGCGCCGCGCCATGGCGTGCTGACCTGCGCGGCCAGCTGTCCGTCCCGCCAATCGAAGCGCAGCGACAGCCAGCTCCAATAGCGCAAGTCGTCCTGATCGAGGCCGAAGCCCCCGGCCCAATAACCGCTGGGGACGGCGATCAGGGGCCCCCGCGGAGGAGGGGGTGGGAGCGGAGTTGGAGGCAGCGATTCGCGCCAGCGCACCCACAGGTCCTCGAGCCGGTCCATGAAGCGATCGGCCTCGGTGCCGTTGGACAGCAGGATCAGTGCGTCGCCACTGCGTGGCTCAATCATCATCGAGGAGATCCAGCCGAAGGTGCCGCCGGTGTGGCCGACCAACTGCGTCCCGCTCCTGTGCCAGCGCTGGTAACCCAGGCCCCAATGGGGTGCGTGCGCGGCCGGGCGCTGCATCTCGAGCAGGCCTTCTTTGGACAGCACCGACTCGGCCGCCGCCGCTCGATGCCACGGCATGCTGGCGATGGCGAAGCGCGCCAGTTCCTGTGGGGTGGTCAGGAAGCCCGCCGCGGCGAGCGCGACATGGGCATTCAGGTCGATCTCGCGACCGCGTCGGTCATAGGGCCGCGCGAGCGCCGCCTCCAGCGTTGGATTCAGTCGATAGCCGCTGCGGTTCATCGACAGCGGATCGAGGATTTCGTCGCTGATGAAGTCGGCGTAGGGCCGGCCTGAGACCTCCTCGACCAGCAACTGCAGGACCGCATAACCGCCGCCGCTGTATTTCCAAGCGCTGCCAGGCTCCTGAATTAGACGCACCGGGCCGTCGCCGGTGCCCTTGCCACGCAGGAGGCTGACCAGATCGGGGAGTTGGTCACTGCGGCCGAAGCCGGTCAGCCCGTGCAGCGACAGACCCGCGGTGTGGCTGAGCAGGCGCCGTACCGTGACTCCTTCGGCATCGAAACGGGACCTGGGAATCTGCCACCGGCTCAGATAGCGGTCGACCGGCGCGTCGAGTTCGATTTTGCCCTGCTCGACCAGACGCATCACACCCCAGGCGGCAAAACACTTGGAGATCGAACCAATCCGAAAAACGGTATCCGCTTCGATGGGCCGCTGCTCGCGGGCGTCGGCGAAACCCAGGCCCTCGAACCACACCATTTTCCCGTCGTGGATCAGGACCGCGGCCAGGCCCGGGACCTGGTACTGCTCCATCAACGGCAGCGCCGCGGAGCGCAACTGCGCGCGGAATGCCTCTGCAGGAGCGGAGGTGGGGGCGTCCTGCGCGGCGGCGCTCAAGAGCAGGGCGGCAAGCAATTCCATGCCGGCTCCAGTCTAAAGCGTGATCCCAGGCGCCGCTTGCGGCTCGATTTCAAGCCTTGGCGTCGCCGAGGAAGAAGTCGTTGCCCTTGTTGTCGGTGATGATGAAGGCGGGGAAGTCCTCGACCTCGATGCGCCACACGGCTTCCATGCCGAGTTC
>JAJFFB010000046.1 GCA_021776925.1 Planctomycetota bacterium
GCGCGGGGTGACGGTGCGCACGCGGGTGACGCCGGCGCAGGCGCTGGGGGTGGTCTCGGGGCGCTATCTTCCGGAGCAGCTTTTGTACTGGCGCTGGCCCGAGTGGATGCACACTTACGGCCAATGAAAGGGGCCAGATTCGGTTAGACCCAGTGCACCACGCCGTTTTCCAAGAACGCATGCCCCTCAATCAAGGCCTGCAACGCTTCGGGATAAACGCGTTTTTCAGCCTCGAAGACCGCCGCCGCGATCGCCTCGGGGGGCATGCCAGCCTGCAGTGGCACCGCCTCCTGCAAAACCACCGGGCCCTGGTCATAGGCCTCGGTGGCGAAGTGCACGGTGCAGCCGCTGACTGCCTGGCGGTCGCGCGCTACCGCCGCGTGTACGTGGTGACCGTACATGCCCTGGCCGCCATAGGCCGGCAGCAGCGCGGGATGGATGTTGACCACCATGCCTTCGAGCTGCGCCGGGATCGGCAGCAGTTGCAGCCATCCAGCCATGACCACGAAATCGGGTCGGGCTTCGAGAATTGCGCCGATCAGCAGGTCGTTGCGGCGCGTGCGATCGGGCTGGTTGGCCGGCCCGATGACCAGCACTGGCAGGCCAAGACGCTGGCAGCGCGCGACCGCGCCGCAGTCGCCACGGGAGACGATGACCACCTCGATGCGCGCCTGCAAGCGACCGTCGAGGACGTGTTGATGCAGGTTTTCGATGGTTCGCCCGCCGCCGGACGCGAGCACCACCAGCCGCGCGCGGTTCAAGGCTGCAGACCCCAGGTCGCTTCACCGCCGGAAATCCAGGCGGCGAAAAGGGTGAAGCGCGCTTGCAGATCGTGCAGACGGTTGAAGGCGAGGAAGTCGTCTTCCTTGAGCAGCGCCTGGGCGAGGTCATCGACCCTCTGCAGCAGGTCGAGCTCGGATTGCTGCCATTGGTCCGGCCACGGCGTTTCAAGGCGCCAGGCGTTGAGGCGCGCCATCAGGCCTTCGACCTCGGCGGTCGCGGGAACGCCCTCCCAGGCGCACAGGCGCGTGGCCAAGTCGTCCCAGGCGAGCAGCTTCCAGCACGCGGCGAGCGCCTCTGGATCAGCTGCGTCGGCGCCGGCGAGCGCCGGCAGCAAAGCCGCCAGGGTGGTCGGATCCAAGTACAAGGCCCACGCGTCGGTGCGTTCGACGCGCTCACCGCGGATCTGCACCAGCACCTTGAGGCCCTCCGGCGAGACCCCGAGGACCTCGGCCTTGCGCCCTTCCACGGCCTCGTTGATGTCGGTGCCGCCAGCGCTGACGTTGCGAACGATTCCGGCCCAAGCGAGTTGCGCCTGCTCCAGCACGGGCGCCTCGGCGGCGGCAAGCTGGCCCAGCTGCGGGTGCTCGCACGCGTCGGCAGCGCTTTGCCAGAGCTCAAGGGCGGTGGCGAAATCAAAATTGCGCACCGCGTCGCGCACCGGTTCGCGGGCCGCGGCGAGGAAATCCAGGCGCTGCGTACGGAAGCGCTGGTCGACGGCGCGCTGGCGTGCTTCACTTTCGCCCCTGGTCAGCGTGGCAAGGCGATCGCTCCACTCCTGGGGGGGGGACGAACCGATGGCCGTGGTGATCCCGTCGCGCAGGGCCTGCGCGGCGCCCCAGTCGTTGCCGTCGAGCAGCGTCTGGTGTTGGGATTCCCAATCTAGGAAGGCTGTATTGGCGACGTCTTCGACCTCGACCTGCAGATCAAGGAAGGCCGAAGTGCCGACGAACTCACCGCTCTGTACCAGGCTCATGGCCTGGCCCAGGTTGCCGTCGGCGAGGGTCTCGCGCACCGCGGAGGTGGCGGCGGCAAGGCGCAGCAGGCGTTCCTGTTCGGCCGGGTCGACGCTGGGGGTGTCGGGGTTGGCCAACAGCTGCTCCTGGCGCCGGATCTCCTTCAAGGCCTCGGCGGCGAAGGAGGATTCGGGGTAGGCGACCAAAAAGGCCTCGAGGGCGTCCTTGCGCGATTGGCCTTCGGCTGCTGCCAGAGCTTGGTAGTAAGCGGTCTGTTCACGCTGCCGGGCGAGCTCGGCCTGGGTGGCGGCGTCGGGGCCCGGGTTGACCGGGCCGCTGACGCCTTCGCCCTGATCGGGATCGGGATCGACCGGCTTTGGATCGGGGCGCGTCAGCTGCCAGCCAGCCACGGCGAGCACGGCGACCAGCAGGACCGCGACCAGGCGTCGGCTGCTGCGCTTGCCACCGTTCAGCAGGATTTGCTCCAGAGTCGCGGCCACTTCCTCGGCCGAAGCCGGACGCAGATCGGGATCTTTGCTCAGCAGGCTGGCGAGCAGATCATCGAGTTCGCGCGGCGCGTCGACGCCGGACTCGCGCAGCGTGGGCGGTTCCTCGTCGCGGTGTGCGAGCAAGATTTCGCGCACGTTGTCGCCCTCGAACACGGTGTGCCCGGTGAGCAGACGATAGAGCGTGCAACCCAGCGAATAGAGATCGGTGCGCGGGTCAACGGTGTCGCTGCCGACCGTTTCCGGGGCCATAAAGTGCGGAGTCCCGCCGGCACCCTCCTGGTCGACCATGCCGCGCGTGGTGGCGAGGCCAAGGTCGGCAAGCTTGGCGATGTCGCCGTTGCCGACCATCAGGTTCTCGGGCTTGACGTCGCGGTGCACCAGATGGTGCTCCTGGGCATAGGCCAGCGCGCGGGCGCAGTCGCGCGCGGCGCTGGCAGCCTCGGCCCAGGACAAAGGGCCTTGCTGGGCGAGACGCTCTTCGTAGTTGCCGCCCGGCACCAATTCCATGGTGTAGTAATAACGGCCCTGGTCTTCGCCGACGTCGTGGACCTGCACCAGATGGGGGTGGCTGAGCTTGCCCGCCGCGCGCGCTTCGCGGCGGAAGCTCTCGACCTTGGCCGGATCGGCGGCAATGCGCGCATCCAGCAGCTTGAGTGCGACCTCGCGGTCGAGGTTGACCTGCAGCGCGCGGTACACAACACCTACCGCGCCGGCTCCGAGGCGGCCGAGGATCTGGTGACCGCCAATGCGTTGGCCGACCAAGGGATCGGGGGGCGCGGCCTCGCCCTGCGCTTGGATCTCGCCCTCAAAGTCATCGACGAGGAAGCCTACGCGACCTCCGGCGGGCAGCCGAACCTTGCGAAACTCACGTTCTCCGGAAAAGAAGACCAGTTCGCCGTGAGCCTCGAGTTGCAGACGGCCCTTGGCGTCGGGAGGGTGGATGGTCAGACCATCGGCAGCCTCGACCGCAGCGGCCACGCGGTCCAATGCCCCGTCCTGCCAGATCAGGACCAGAGGCTGGGCGAGAAGGGGAAATGCACCTCCTTCCTCTTCCGCTTGCCATCGTATGCGAAGACTCACAGCGACAGGGCTCAGGTGGACGGGAAGAGCGCCCGACCGACGCGTACCAGGGTAGCGCCTTCCTCGATGGCGGTCTCGTAGTCATTGCTCATCCCCATGGATAACTCCGCCTGTTCAGGCAGAAGGCCGGCGCAGCGGGCCTGCTCGGCGGCCTGGCGCAGGGCGGCAAAGGTGCCGCGCAGCACGGCTTCCTCGGCCCGTTGCGGAGCCAGGGTCATCAGGCCATCGACGCGCAGGTGATCCAGAGCGGCGCACTCTTCCAGCAAAGACGGAAGGTCTTGCTCGCGGACACCATGGCGGCCGTCCTCGGGGTGGTGGTTGACCTGCACCATGATCGCCAGCGGCCCGCGCTGCAACTCGCTCGCCAGGCGTTGCAGCGCCAGCGCCTGGCGCCCACTGGCAAGCGATTGGATGCAAGTGCACAGGCCCACCGCGCGGCGCGCCTTGTTGCTCTGCAAGGGACCGATCAAATGCCAGTCGGCGGCGGGCAGCTGGGCGTGCTGACGCTGCAGATTCTGCACCCGGTTGTGCGCGAATTGACGCTGACCAACGGCCCAGGCGGCGTGCAGATCGGCATCGCTGGCGGTCTTGGTGACCGCCAGCAGACGCACCGCCGCGGCGCGCCGGCCGCTGCGCGCGGCGGCGGCGTCGATGCGTTGGCGCACCTCGTCCAGGCGCACGCCAAAGCCGGCCACTGGATCGGAGGGTGGGTCGGGGTCAGCCATCGTGGGCAAGGGTATGATCCTCCACCTTCTCAGCACCCCGATCCCATGATCATCGGCGTCCCCAAGGAAATCAAAACACTGGAAGCGCGTGTTGCCCTCACCCCGGGCGGTGCGCAGGCACTGGCTGCGGCCGGACACTCCGTGCTCATCGAGCAGCGCGCCGGCGACGGTAGCGGCTTCGAAGACCAGGACTACCGCGCTGCCGGCGCGGAACTTGTGCAGCACCCCGACGAGGTCTGGCAGCGCGCCGAACTGATTCTCAAGGTCAAAGAACCCCAGCCGGTCGAGATCGCCCGCGCGCGGCCCGGACAGACGCTGTTCACCTATTTCCATTTTGCCGCCGACCGCGCCTTGACCGAGGGCATGCTGGCGACCGGCGCGCACTGCTTTGCCTATGAAACCCTGGAAGAAGAGGGACGGCTGCCTCTGCTGACGCCGATGAGCGAGGTCGCCGGGCGCATGGCGGTCCAGGAAGGCGCCAAATACCTCGAAGCTCCCCAAGGAGGGCGCGGCGTGCTGCTCTCCGGTTTGCCTGGAGTCGAGCCATCGCACGTCACCATTCTCGGTGGCGGAGTGGTCGGCACCAACGCCGCCTGGATGGCCGCCGGTCTCGGCGCGCGCGTCTGCATCCTCGATCTGAACCTCGAGCGGTTGCGTTATCTCGAAGACGTGATGCCGGCCAACGTGACCACGGTGTTCAGCACGCGTCCGGCGATTCTGGAACTGCTTGAGCGCACCGACCTGCTGATCGGCGCGGTCCTGATTCCCGGGGCGCGCGCCCCCAAGCTGGTCACCCGCGCCGACCTGCGCCTGATGCCCAAGGGCTCGGTGGTGGTCGACGTCGCCGTCGACCAGGGCGGTTGCATCGAGACCTGCAAACCGACCACCCATGACAACCCGACCTTCGTGGTCGAAGACGTGCTCCATTACTGCGTCGCCAACATGCCCGGTGCGGTACCGCGCACCAGCACCTTCGGGCTGACCAACGCGACGCTGCCGTGGACGCAACGCCTGGCCAGACTCGGCGCGCGCGGTGCGGTGGAAGAGAGCACCCAGATGGCCACCGCTGCCAACATGCTCGCCGGCGAGATCACCTGCCAGGCTGTGGCCGAAGCATTCGAGATGCCGTGGTCGCCGGTGCTCGACGTCGCCGCCAAACTCTGATCCCGCGCGGACTGGACTAACTGATGGGACCGCTGCTCGCCATTCTCGTCCTGGCGGCGATCCAGGGCCTGACCGAGTACCTGCCGGTCTCCTCAAGCGGTCACCTGGTCCTGTTCCGCCTGCTGCTCGGAGATGGAAATGGCCTGCCCGAAGATGCATCGCTGGAAGTGTGGTTGCATCTCGGCACCCTGCTGGCGGTGCTGATCTTTTATCGCCGACGCGTGGCCGAGCTGTTTCACGGCGTGCTCGGGCGCGGCGACGACGTGCCGTTCCAGCGGCGCCTGTTCGGTCTGCTGGTGCTCGCCAGCATTCCCGCCGGTCTGGTCGGCTACTTCTTTGAAGAGCCGCTGCAACGGCTGTTCTCTTCGCCGGAACCCGCCGGTGCGGCGCTGCTGCTGACCGGTCTGATCCTGTGGGCGTCGCGCTCGCTGCCCGAACGCTTCGGCACCATGCGCGACCTGACGGTCGGCGCGGTGGTCCTGATCGGAATGGTCCAGGCCCTGGCGATCGCTCCGGGGATCTCGCGCAGCGGCACCACCATCGTCGCCGGTTGCGCGCTCGGTCTCGGAATCGAAGCCGCCGCGGCCTTTTCCTTCCTGCTGTCGATTCCTGCGATCCTTGGCGCCGCGGTGCTCAAGGTCCCGGCGATCTTCGCGGACCGCGGCGAGGCGGGAATCCCTTTCGGCCACATGGCACTCAGCTTCGTGGTCTCCTTCGTGGTCGGGCTGGCCGCGCTGGTCCTGCTGCTGTGGCTGGCGCGCTCGCGCAAGCTGTCCTGGTTCGCACCCTATTGCTGGGCCGCCGGGCTGGCCGCCCTGGCGCTCTCCTAGCCGCAGGCCAGGGGAAGCCCTGGCGCTCTCCTAGCCGCAGGCCAGGGGCCGCCTGGGCGCTTGCCTAGCCGCCGGGCTGGGGCCCGCGCCGGGCTGCCTGCGCTGGCCGATTGCTACTGCAGGTTGGGATTGAGACGTTCCACCCAGCCCTGCAGGAAGGGTCCCGGACAAGCGGTGCCCTTGAAGTCCTGGTGTCCCCAGACCTGCGTCGCCGGGATGCTGTAGTCGCGACGCAGCGAAGCAACCAGGCTTTCCAGCGCAACCATCTGCTCACGGGATGGCGACTGCGCCAGTGCGTATTCGTCGCCGCGGTCGGGCTGGGCGACGAAGTTGCCGATCAGGCAGATGCCGATGTTGCCGCGGTTGCGGTCGAAATCACCCGCGTGCGCTCCCTGTGCGGACATTGGCCGGCCCTCGATCACGCGTCCGGCCTGATCGATCAGAAAGTGATAGCCGAGGTCGGCCCAGCCATTGCCCGTCTGGTGCATGCGCTGCAGGTCGCGCATCTCACGGTAGCTGGCGTCGAGCTTGTAAGTTGCTGCCGGTTCGGCGGTGTGATGCACGGTCAGCCGCCAGGGCTTTTCCATCGGGTCGAAGTTGGCGAGCATCGCGCGCGCACCCCAGTCGCGCCGCTGGACCGAGGCGTAGGCGCCCTTGGAAGTGCTGCCATTCGGCCGGGTGGACGGGGTGGTGCCGGCACCGCCGGTGTAGGCGGCGGTGCGGGCGACCAGCGCCGCGTCGACGCCGGGAAGGGAGCCTCCTTTGGCGAAGGCCAGCAGGTAGTCGCACTCCTCGCCTTCTGGACCGTCGAGGTTTTTTGCGGCCTCGGCGAGGTGGCGTTCGGCCATGCGCGGCTGATCCTGCAGCAGATAGCTGCGGCCGATGCCGAAGGAGGCCTGGGCCTGTTCCCGCAGCGACACCTCGCCGCTGCGCGCGGTATAGAAATGCAGGCGTGCCGCGGGAGCATCCTGGACTTCGAGATAGAGTTCGCCGAGGCACAGGTGGGCCTCACTCTGGTCGGCACGGCCGAGGACCGGCAGGCGGTCTTCCCAGTAACGGATGCGGATCATCGGGCTGGCGGTACCCGGCGGCGACGGCACCGGCGCCTCGAGGACCGCGCTGGTGCGCTGGACCGGCTGGGCGCAGGACCAGGTGCCGCCGAGGAGCAGGAGCGGAGCCAGCAGGGCGGCGGGGTGCGTGAGGCGCGACATCGGGCCGCAGCCTAACGCGGGCCAGTGTTCCATTTCCAGATGGCGGCTTTAGGATGGCGGCATGGCCCGATTTCTGGTGCTGGAAGGGGTGGATGGCAGCGGCAAGACCACGCAGGCCGGGCGGCTGATGGCGTGGCTGCAGGCCCAGGGCCGCGACCCGCTGCACCTGCGCGAGCCCGGATCCACCGCCTTTGGCGAGGGCGTGCGTCGCTTGCTGCTCGATCCGGACCTGCAGCAGCGGGACCCGCGCAGCGAGGCGCTGTTGTTCTTCGCCGCGCGCCGCGCGCTGCTGCTGCAGCAGGTGCAGCCAGCGCTTGCCGCTGGCCGCGACGTGGTGTGTGAGCGCTTCACCCCATCGACGCTGGCCTACCAGGGAGGGGCCCCTGCCGACGCCCGCTTCATCCTTGCTCTCGAGGAATTGGTGGTTGAAGCGGAGCTGCGTCCGCACAAGGTTCTGATCCTGGACATGGACCCGGCGGAGTCCCTGGCGCGGGCCTCGCAGCGCGCGCCCGCAGACGGCTTTGAACAACGCGGGCTCGAGTTTCTGCGCCGCGTTCGCCAAGGCTATCTGGCCTACGCCGCCGCCCATCCGCAGCGCGTGGAGCTGTTGCCGGTCGACGGTCTCGACGCCGCCGCGGTTTTCGCCCTGATCCTTGAGCACGTAAGCACCTGGCTTCTCCATGAGTGACCCGCTGCTGGACCGTTTCGAAACCGAGCGCGCGCGCGGGGTGCTCGCCGATGCCTACCTGATGCTCGGACCTTCGCGGCGCCGGCTGCGCGAGCTGGCACTGGACGCTGCCGCGCGCGTGCTCGACTGTCGCGGTGCGGTCGGCGAACACGCCGACTTCGTGCTTTTTGATCCGCAGGCTCTCGGTATCACCGGTTTGAAGGTGGAGCACATCGCGGTGCGCGACGGCGATGACCGCACCTCCGTCGAGGCGCAGTTGCGTTACCGGCCTTTGCAGGGCAAACGGCGCGTGGTCGTTCTGCTCGACGCCGATCACATGACCGCCGACGCCCAGGCAGCCTTGCTCAAGACCGCCGAGGAGCCGCCTCCTGGCACGCTCTTCCTGCTGACCGCGGTCGAGCAGTCGACCTTGCTGCCGGCGCTGCGTTCGCGCTGCCGCACCTACCGCGCCGGCGCTCCTCCGGCGGCCGAACTCGCCCGCCGGGCGGCGGCCGCCGGGATCGAGGCCGAGGACTGGGCGCTGCTGTGCCAGGCTGCCGGCCGTGGCGAGACCGCGCTCGACTGGGACGCCCAGCAGCGCCAGCAGTTGCTCGCTTTACATACTCTTTTCCGGCGCTGGATGCTTGAGGGGGGGGGCGGAGACTGGCTGCGGCTGCCTCAGGGGACCCTGGCCGAGCAGCGCATCAGCCTGCACCTGGAATGGAGCGCCTGTCTTGGCTGGCTGGGGGGGGCCTACGCCAACGCCGATCCCGCACTAGCCCTGCGCCTTGACCAGCTCGCCGGAGCCCTTGCCGAGGCCCTCGCCGAACTCGCCGGACAGCTCGCTCCCGGGCTCCTGGTCGAAGCCTTGCAGAAAGAAGTTTTTTCGCTCTCCCTGGTCTAGAATGGGGTCTTCCGGGCTGCGATTTCCTACCTGTCCGGGCCTTGCCGAAAGCGGATCAAAAAGTGGGCAAGCCCTCTCCGGAGCAGGCCGATAGCAAGCGAGAGCCTGGTGCAATGGACGACAAAAAGCTGCAACCTGTGATCCGGGAGATCCGGCGCCTGAACGGTCGGCGCTACGCCGAAGCGGCCTATTTCTTCGTTCTCGAGGCGTTGGATTTCACCCTCTTCCGCCGCCGCAGTCTGGGTTCCGACCTGGACAGCCAGCACCTCAGTGGGCAGGAACTGCTCGCCGGCATCCGCACCTACGCCCAGGAAGAGTTTGGGCCGCTGGCGCCCTACGCCTTCCACAGCTGGGGGGTCTACCGCACCGACGACTTCGGCACCCTGGTCTTCCAGATGTGCGATGGCGGGCTACTTAACGCCAAGGAAAGCGATCGGCCCGAGGACTTTGCCGACGGTTTCGATTTCGAAGAAGCCTTCACCGAACTGGACCGTCCGCGGAGTGGCTGAGCGCCCGTCCGGACTCGCGGTCAACTGGCTCCATCTTGCCCGACTGGGCATCCTGGCCGCGGTCTTCGTGATCGGCTGGAAGGCGCGCGCGGTCACTGCGCCGCTGCTGGCCGCCTATCTGCTGATGCTGATCTGCCTGCCGTGGCGGCAGCGCATGAAAAAGCGCATCGGCGGCATCGGTGCCACGCTGACGTGCATGCTGCTGATCCTGATCGCGCCGCTGGCGCTGGTGCTGCCGGTCCTCGGCGAGGTCGACGATCTGCACGCGATGCTGCCCTCCGCCGACGACGCCGAGCAGGCCAGGGTATGGACGCAGGAAAAAGTGATCGAACCGCTGAACGGCTTCATCGACAGTCTGCCCGATGCACTCGGTGAGAAGCTGCGCAAGGTGGTCAGCAGCGACACGGTGATGAACTCGGGCGGCAGCCTGGGCAAGTTCCTGCCGTGGCTGGCCGGCGCGCTGTTCACCTTTCTGGGCGGCGCCTTGGGCATTGCCTCCGGGCTGATCCTGCTGCCGATCTTTTTGTTCTATCTGCTCGAAGGCGCGCCGTGGCTGCCGCGTCTGCGCGGCGAGCTGCCCGCTTCTTGGCGGGGCAGCTTCGATCGCACCATTCCCAAGATCCAGCGCCTGTTGCGGGTTTACTGCCGCGCGCGCGTGGTGGTGGCCTTGCTGAAGGGCGCGATCGCCTGGGTCATCCTGCTGGTTTTCGGCCTGCCGGGCGCCTACACCCTCGGTCTGATGATCGGCGTGTTCTCGCTGCTGCCGGTGGTCGGAGCCCTGGTCAGCACCTCGGCGCTGCTGGTCATCGCGGTGGTCGAGATGGGCATGGGCGGTCTCGGTCTGGCGTTGCTGGTCTACGCCGTCACTGAAGTCTTGGAGGGCTACGTGCTGCTGCCCAAACTGGTCGGTCGCGAACTCGGCATGAGTGATTTCCTGGTCATCCTAGCGGTCCTGGTGGGGGGCGCGCTGATGGGGATCTTCGGCTTGTTGATCGCGATCCCGGCGGTCGCCATCGGCCGCGTTCTCTACGAGGAATACGGACGCCCGCTGATGCAGGACGAGCCGCCGCTGGCGGCCGCCTCCGCACCACTGTTGCCAGGCGAATCCGTTCCGCCGCCGCTGGACGGGGACGGCAGCGACTGAATCCGCGGCGCGGCTATCCTTTGCGGTCTCATGCGCGAGACCCTGCAGGATCACCGCCTCGGACTCGAGTTCGAGGGCATCAGCCGCACGGCTCTGGTGCGCCACGTGTTCACCACCCGGGACCGCGAAGGCGGCGGCAA
>JAJFFB010000047.1 GCA_021776925.1 Planctomycetota bacterium
GCGATCGGCGGGCCGTCGACGGTGAGCAGGATCGCGCCGCCGAGACCGTGGTAGACATCGCGTACCCGTTCGAGCAGGGAGTAAAGCGCGGATTCGGGCTCGAAACCGTCGCGCAGGGCGCAGGCTACCTGGCCGGCGAAGACCGCACGGATGAAGGACTCGCCCTCGCCGGTGGCCGACAGCGCACACCTTTCGTCGGCGAAGGTGCCGGCGCCGATCAGCGGCGAATCGCCGATGCGCCCCGGGGTCTTGCCCATCGAGCCGCCGGTGGAAGTCGCCGCGGCCAGGTTCCCGTCGAGGTCGCGCGCCACCGCACCCACGGTGCCGCCGGCGAAGTTGCCGCTGTGCCCCTCTTCCACTACCCGGCGCCAGGTGGCGCGCACCTTGTCGGTGATCAGCTCGGCTTCCTCGACCATGGCGAAACCCTGCGCTTCGGCCCAGGAGTTGGCCTCGGCGCCGGCGAGCAGCACCTCGCGCTGGGTCAGCAGGCGCTGGGCGATGCGCACCGGATTGGGGAAGGGGCCGAGGCAGCCGAGGCCGGCGGCCTGCAGAGTGTGGCCGCACATCAAGGCGGCGTCGAGCGAGACGTGGCCCTCGCGGGTCAGCGCGCAGCCGCGCCCGGCGTTGAAGACCGGATCGTTCTCGAGCACCTCGACCGCAGCGCACGCTGCCTCGACCGCACCGCCGCCCGCGGCGAGCACGGCGCCGCCGGCACGCGCCGCTTCCTGGCAGCCGAGTTGGTGGGCTGCGCGTGAGGCGGACGGCACCGCGCCGGCGCCCCCGTGCACGAGCAGAGTCGCTTCCAACATGGCTCAGGATTCTACGCCTTCCGTCTCGACTCAGAACCCCGCCAGACCTAATCTCGGTCTGGCTCCGTACTCCCCGTGACCGTCCGCCTCACCGATAGTCTGGTCGCCCCGGCGCTTCGTCTCGACAAGGGCGAAGGCCTTGCCGAGGCCCTGCGCTGCCTGCGCGAATTCGATCCGCACGTCTTCCTCATCTTCGGCGGCGACGCCGAAGACGTGGCCTGGATGCACGAGATCCTCGAAGAGCAGGCCGGCCATCCGATCCTGTTCGCCGCCGACCTCGAACGCGGCGCCGGCCAGCAATTCGACGGCCTGACGCCCCTGCCCGATGCCTACGCGCTGGGTCAGATCGGGGTCGAAGCCGCCTACGACGCCGGCCACCGCACCGCCGCCGAGGCCGCCACCGCCGGGGTGCGCTGGATCTACGCGCCGGTGCTCGATCTGCACCGCCAGGGCCACGACGAAGTCAGTTCTCCGATCGTTGGCAACCGCGCCTTCGGCGGCGACCCCGAGCGCGTCATCGAACTCGCCGGTGCCTTCGCCCAGGGAGTGACCGACGCCGGTTGCATCCCGTGCGGCAAACACTTCCCCGGCCATGGCGCCTGCCCGCAGGACAGCCACACCGAAATGGCGGTGGCCTTCGACGACATCGAAGTGCACCTCGAGCCTTTCCGCGCGCTGCTCGACCAGATGCCCTCGCTGATGGCCGGGCACATCGAGTTTCCGCTGATTGATGAAAGCGGCCTGCCGGCCACGCGCTCGCGCAAGCTGATGGACATCCTGCGCGTTGACATGGGCTACGACGGCTGCGTGGTCACCGATGCGCTCAACATGGCTGGTTTTGGCGATGAACCGCACGACGAAGTCGCGGTGCAAGCACTGCACGCCGGTTGCGACCTGCTGCTTTACCCGGAAGATCCAGTCGCGCTTGCCGTCACCCTGCGCGACGCCATGCAACGCGGCGACCTCGACGAAGCGCGTGTGCGCCAGGCCGCGGCGCGCGTCGACAAACTGATCCGCTTCACTCTCGACACCGAACCCGAAGCGCCCAGACCGCTGGTGCTCGGAGCTTCGCTGCGCGCGCTGATGAAACCGCTGCCCGGCGGTTCTCCCGGCCGCAGCCATCCGCGGCCCGACATCGCGGTCAACCTGGCCTCGACCCCCGACGCGGTCAGCTTCCTGGAAGAATTCGGCGTGGTCGTGCTGTCGCCCGATACCGAACCGCCCGAGCATCTGCCCAAGTCGGTGCTGGTGCTGTGCGGCGCGCGCGAGGGCCACGGCCTGCCCAGCCTGCCCGGCCCGTGGCTCGAAGCGCTGCAGCGCGAGCGCCCCACCCTTTATGTTGCCGGTTCGCCCGAAGCCCAATTCGTCGCTCCGGCGAGCGCGCGCGGCTGGTATCTGCCTGGGGTCTCCCCCGCTCTGCTGACGCTGCTGCTGCAGGATGCCGACTAGCAGCGGCCCGGTCTTCCACTGGCTGGACTGGGTCGCGGTCCTTGGCTACATCGCGCTCGCCCTCGGGGTCGGCACCTGGCTGGCCAAGCGCGCTTCGCGGTCGACCAAGGACTTTTATCTCGCCGGGCGCAGCCTGCCCTGGTGGGTGGCGGGCACCTCGATCGTCGCCACCACCTTCGCCGCCGACACACCGCTGGTGATCACCGGCTGGGTGCGCACCGCCGGCATCGCCCAGAACTGGTTGTGGTGGGGCTTCGCCACCGGCGGCGCGCTGAGTTTCCTGGTGCTGGCCGGCTGGTGGCGGCGGCTGGCGGTCACCACCGACGCTGAAATCCTGGAACGCCGCTACGGCGGCAATCAGGCCAAAGCGCTGCGCGGCTTCTTCGGCGTCTATCACGCGCTGGTCACCAACACCATCGTGCTGGTGTGGGTGTTGGTGGCGATGAAGAAACTGGTGCGGGTGGTGCTCGATCTGCCCGACACCAGCCAGGACGGTTGGATCCTCGCCGGCGGCGTGGTGCTGGCGCTGACCTATTCCTTCATGTCGGGGTTCTGGGGGGTGGTGGTCACCGACTTCTTCCAGTTCTTCCTGGCCATGTTCGGCGCATTGCTCCTGGCGTTCATGGCGGCCAAGGAATTGGGCGGGCTCGAAGGCGCGCGCGAGGCCTTTGCCGAACTGCCGCAAAAGCTGACCACCTTCGTGCCGGGCCGCGCCGTGGGGGCGGACGGCACCACGCTGGGGTGGCTCGACGCCGCCGCCTGGGCCACCGGCGGTTTCGGCGCCTTCCTGATCTTTTTTGCTCTGCAAGGCATCTTCAACAAGAACGCCGATGGTGGCGGAGCAGGCATCCAGCGTTATTCGGCCTGCCGCGACGAGAACCACGCGCGCAAGGCGGCGCTGCTCTATCACATTGCCCACTACGCGCTGCGCCCGTGGCCATGGATCTTCGTCGCCCTGGCTTCGCTGATCCTGGTGCAGACCGGAGATCTGCCGATCATCGAAAAGACCGGACAGCCAGACCACGAGGCCGCCTATCCGGTGATGATGTCGATGCTGCTCGGGCCGGGCCTGTTCGGCCTGATGTGCGCCAGTTTCCTGGCTGCGTTCATGAGCACGCTGGACACCCACTTCAATCTGGCCTCGGCCTATCTGGTCAATGACTTCTACCGCCGCTTCGTGGCGCGCAAGAAAGGGCCGCGTCACTACGTCTGGGTGGGGCGTTTCGCCGAGATCCTGATCGGCGGGGTGGCCGGTCTGATGGCCTGGCACGCAGACAGCATCAGCGGATTGTTCACCATGTCGCTGTCGCTGCTCGGCGGCCTCGGCCCGGCGCTGCTGTTGCGCTGGTTCTGGTGGCGCGCCAACGCCTGGACCGAGATCAGCGCGATGCTGACCTCGACCTCGATGACGCTGTTGTTCGAAACGATCAAAGCCTCGAGCAAGGCGGCCAAGGAAAGCGTGCCCGCCGCCGCGGATTATCCGCTGTCCTACATCTGGGTGGTGCTGGCCTCGATCACCGTCATGCTGGTGGTCACCCTGCTGACCCCGCCGGTGGAACGCGACAAGTTGCAGGCCTTCCACGACCGCGTGCGCCCGATCGGCTGGTGGCGCCCGTTGAGCCGCGGGGAGAGCCAGCCGGTGAAGTCCTTCCTGGTCGGCTGGGCCGGCGGCGCCGCGCTGATCTACGGCCTGGTTTTCCTGATCGGCGCGTGGATGCTGGGCCGGCCGCTGCTGAACTACGCCGCCCTCACCCTGATCGGTGGAGTGGCGCTGAAATGGGCCTGGCCGCGGGTCCTGCGCCCGTCCTTGCTCGGCGATCCTGAGG
>JAJFFB010000048.1 GCA_021776925.1 Planctomycetota bacterium
TTCGGCGGCGCCAGCGACGCCGACCTCTATTGGCGCATCCGCTGCGGCTTGCCTGGAACCGCGATGCCCGCCTTCTCCAAGGACCTGCTCAGCGACGAGCAGGTGTGGGCCCTGATCGACCACCTGCGCTCCCTGGCGCAGTAGCCGTCGTTGGTTCGGTGGCCCCGCTTGGGCTGCAACATCAGGCCCCTGCGGCATTTTTAGTGTTAGCTTTGGGTGATGCGCCGCCCCGCCCAGTCCCTGTTGTGCTGCACACTGCTGCTCGCCGCCCCGTCCGTGGCCGCCCCCCAGCAGCCGGAAACGGTCCAGAATCGGATCTCCGAGGTCCCACTGTCGCTGTGGACCCACTCCAACTGGCCCAGCGGCTTCAATTTCGGACCTGCCACCGGCCCCAGCTTCGTCGACTTCGACCGCGATGGCTGGCCTGACCTGTTCGCGCACGAATCGGCGCAGTTGTGGCGCAATCTCGACGGTCTCGACTGGGCCTTGGCAGCCGACCTCGACTCGGTGCTGCCGGCAGCCGGCGGGCGCTATGGCTCAGCATGGGGCGACTGGGACCAGGACGGCCTCCCCGACCTCGCCACCGAGCCGCGCGCCTACGGGCAGGATGACTGCCTGCACCTGCTCCACAACGATGGGGGGGGGGCCTTCACCGACGTCGCCGGCGACCCCAATGTGCTCGATCTGCAACCCTGTGGGGCCTTGGCGGAAAGCAACAACTGGGCCGACTTCGACGGCGACGGTGACCTCGACCTGTTCATTCCCAACTATCCGCCCAACGAAGGCAGCGACGGCAACCACTTCCTGCACAACCTCGGCCCCAGCGGTGCCCTCGGCGCCACGCGCTTCGCCTCCAAGGCCAACGCCGTGGGTCTTGCCATCCCCACCAACTCGGCGCGGCCCGAAGGCACCCAGGTGCTCGATATCGACCGCGATGGCGACCTCGATCTCTATTCCAACGGAGTGCTCTATCAGAACCGCTCCGCCTTCGACGCGCCCGACTTCAACTGGATCGGCACCGGCGGCAGCGGCATCGGTCTGCGTTCGATCGTCGATGAAGGCACCGTCTTTCTCGACCACGATCAGGACGGCGACTACGACCTGCTGATGAGCTACACCTTCAACCGCGGCATGCGCTTGTGGGAGAACTACGGCGACGGCACCTTCGTCCAGGCACCGCTCGACCTGATCGAGGACTACCAGACCGGCGCCGGCTTCGCGCTCTCGGCCGCCGACTGGGACGGCGACGGCGACCTCGATTTCATGGCCTTGAACTCCTTCAGGCGCAACATGTTCCAGGAGACCGGGCGTCCTGGATTCGAATTGGCCAAACACCAGATCAGCCCCGGCCTGATCGCCAACGCGACCAGCGCGTGGGCCGACTGGGACAAGGACGGCGACCTCGACCTGGCGGTCGGCAACGGCCGCAACGGCAGTTTCCTGTTCCAGAACGACCTTTACGACGCCAACACCGACCTGGCGCAGAAGCGCCACCTGCGCGTGCACGTGCTGCGCGATTCAGCCAGCGTGGCCAATGGGCTGGAAACCGAGTTCGGAGCTTCGGTCGAAATCCGCGCGCGCAACCATTCCAAGCCGTGGCGCCAGCAGCAGTTCGTCTCCAGCGCTTCGGGCTACATCAACCAGAACGAATACGCCCTGACCTTCCACCTGCCGGCCGACCCGGTGCCGGGTGATCCGCGGGCCGGGGTGCGCTTCGAGATCGCGGTGGATTTCCCCTCGCTGCCAGAGATCGGTTATCACCGCGTCGACAAGTCGGTCAACGCCGCGCTCGGCAACCTCGATCTGGAGCTGCTCGGTGATCGCGAGATCTACATCTACCGCAGCGGCAAGGTGGTCCTCGGCGGGGCCGAACTGCTCGCCGAGGATCCGGCCGCGGCGCTGCTCCAGACCAGTGGGGGGGGGCTGATCCAGCCCGAGCGCTTCAAGGGGCTGTCCGCGCCCACCACCGCTGCAGCCGACGAGTGGGTCGGCATCGAACTGGACACCATCAATGCCAGCGGACCGCTGCAATTGCGCGAAGTGGTGCTCGACGGCGTGCCCGCCGTTCCGATCCACACCTGGGGACGCAGCGGCAACCTGGCGTTGTGGGACGTGAGCGCACCGGCCTCACCGAAACTCGCCGCCGACGGCATCGCCACCCTGCGCCTGCGGCCCGGCAACCGCCGCGGCCATTACCCGGTTTCGATGACTCTGCAGCCCAACCGCATCTACCGCCTGGTGGTCAAGGTGGACAGTTGGCGCACCACTCCGGTCAGTGCGCCGGTGTCCCACGGCTTCTTCGACCTGTCTGGTGGCCTGCGCTACGTCGACGGCAACCCGGCCAGCGGCCAGGGCGTGGTCGCTGCCGGTCTCGATCCCTCAACGGTCTACCTGGCCGCGCGCCTCGCTGAGCAGAGCGGCCGTGAATGGAAGAGCCTCGACTATGGGGCCAGCAGCGGTGCGGCGCCGGTGGTCAGCATCAGCGGCCAGCCGGTTGCGGGCGCACGCATCGAAATGAGCATCGACGGGGCACCGGCGGCAGCCGCAGTCCACGTGGTTGCCGGCACCCGCCTGCGATTCACCTACAGCGCCGGCCTTGAGATCGTGCCGGATGCTGGTTTGCGCCTCGGTTCGGTGACCACCGACGCCCAGGGGCATGCGCTGGTCACTTACCTGATGCCGCAACTGGAGGCCGGTACTCCGGTGTATGTGCAGGCATTTGTTGAAGATGGAAGCGCCAGCGGCGGGGCCTTGTCGAGCGAGGTGTTGAGCAACCTGATCCACCCCAACTAAAGAAGCTGGCCCCTTTCATTGGCCGTGGAAAACCCGAATAGGCACCTAAGGTCAATCCAGCGGCCAAGTTAGGACTTGGGCTCAGGCGTATCAGCGCCCTTCTGGGCGTGGAGTGGAAAACGGGGTCAAGAAGACCCCATAAAGTGGGTCCAAAGCCCTTTCTTGTAAAGGGCTTTGGACATTTACGGCCAATCAAAGGGGCCAGCTTCTACTGGACAATAATGGTTAGGAGGTTGGAGTCCGCCAAGGCTCCCTCGCCGTCGACGGTGGCCACCTCTAGGTAGACCGTGACGCCGCTGGCACCCGGCGGAACCGGAACGCTGAACGCACCCTTGCCATCCTCACCGACGCTGCCAGTAGCCGCGATCTGGTACCCCGGACCGACGTCAAAGCTGTGTCCGCCGAACAGGGTGCCGGCATTGGACGGGCTGTAGACCCCGTACCAGGTTCCCCCGGCGGGGCCATTCAGGAACGAGTAGCTGGCGTCGCCGCCGGCGCTCGGCGCCAGATCACCGCTGACCAGGACCGAATCAGTCGATCCCGAGGGCATCAGCGAGTAGAGCATGACGTCGTCGACGTTCCAGCCGCCCAGTTCCAGGCCGCCGTCGCTGGCCAGGGTGAAGCGGATGTCGACTCCGGCCTGGTTGTCGGCTTCCGCCGAAACATCGTAGTCCTGGATGGTCCAGGCGTTGTCGACGTGGTTGCCGTTGGCCTGGTTCTCCCACACCTTGAGGTTGTTGACGCGTACGCGGGCATCGTCGTAGATGCCCTCTTCGACGGTCAGCCAGCGGGCGAAGCGCAGGCGCACGCCGCTCTGTCCAGTGAGGTCGACCTTCGGCGAATGCAGGCGGATGTTGACGTTGGGCTGATACAGGCCGTTCCAGCCGGAGTTGCCGACGTCGTTGCCCCAGATCAGGTTTCCGGAGAACGCCGCAGCGGGGTCGCCGCCGTTGCCCTTGGGCGAATCGTGCTGCCAGTCGTCGTGCGAGTTGCTGGTGCCGCCGCCGTAGACGTGGGTCCAGCCGTCATCCCCTGCGGCTTCGAAATCGGTGAAGTAATGGATCTTGCGCAGCCCGACGATGAAATCAATCGTGCCCTGCCTGGGGAAGCGCTGGCCGTTGCCGAGGTCGTCGGTGGCGGTGATCCAGTAGCTGACCCGGGTCGGCGAAGGCTGGCCCGGCAGGTTGGTGGCCCAGGTGTCGCCACCCTGCGGTGCCATCTGCACGCTCTGCTCGGTGCCGCCATCGAGGGTGTAGTGAACCGTGCCCGAAGTGACTG
>JAJFFB010000049.1 GCA_021776925.1 Planctomycetota bacterium
CACATTCTCCTTTGGTTACGTCCAGGGCGAGGCCCTGGTGCAGGCGGTCGCCGCCGCGCGCGGAGACGCCGGTCTCGAAGAGCTGTTCACCGCCCCCCCCACCAGCCGCTCGCTGGTCACCAACCCCGGCTGGTTCCTGGATCCCGACAGCCGTCCAAAAAGCGGCTACCAGATCGAAGCCGGCCTCGACGCCTTCGAAACGCAGCTCGCCGATCATGACCTCGCCATCCAGCGCATGGATTT
This sequence comes from Planctomycetota bacterium, assembly GCA_021776925.1. GTDB lineage: Bacteria > Planctomycetota > UBA1135 > UBA1135 > UBA1135 > JAJFFB01. The sequence continues at coordinate 244 of JAJFFB010000049.1, forward strand.
CGATTCGTCCTTGATCCGCGCCGCTGCTGCTGCGCTGCCACCGGCGGCGGTCGACCAGATGGTGAACGCGGTGGTGCAGAGCCGCGTCATCATCGGGCAGAAGATCGGCGCCAACGGACAAGCCTTTGCGGTGGCGGCGCTGCACGCCTGCCACGACGAAGCGCGTGCCGCCGACTACCTCGAGCTTTCTCAGCAGTTGATGAAGGCCAAGGAAGCCATGGTCAAGGACTCCAACACGCCGGTGGTCGCCTCCGAGCGCACCGCGGTCGATCAGGACGGCATGACCGGGTTCATCGCCGCGCAGACCGTCGAGGCCGGCGGCGAGCAGATCGCAACCCAGACTATGCTGGTGCACCGCGGCCAACTCGCGTGCGAGATCACGCTGGTGCAGATCGAAATGGAGCAGGAAGAACTGATCGCGCTCGGCGCCGCCATCCTTCTGGCGGCGGCGCCCTAGACGCCCCCCCCTTCAGGGTCGAGGCCAGGCGGCGCAAGCGCTCACTGCGGCCACTGACCAGCCTCCAGGAAGGCGAGCAGATCGGCGAGGTCCTGTTCGCTGAAGGAATTGAGCAGGCCCGGCGGCATGATCAGACCCTTGTACTGATCGGACACCACCTTCTGCGGTTCGACCGCGGCTTCGAGCAGATCGCGCGCGCTGAAGCGGCGCGCCACTGCGGTCAGGTCGGGGCCGAGTGCTCCGCCCTGACCGGCGAAACGGTGGCACTGGATGCACAGGGCCTGCTGGAACAGGGAAGCACCTTCCGTTACGCGGCCGGACGCTGACTGGCTCGCGGCCAGCGCTTCATCGGTGGTCCAGGCGCGCACCAGCGGGCGCGCGACCGCGGGCACCGGCACGGCGGTGGCGACCGGCAGGGCCTGGATCCCCACCTCCAATACGGCCTGCGCCTCGGCGTCCATGCCGGCCAGGGAGTCCTTGCGCATCGCTTCGAGGAATCCCTTCAGGCTCAGGCCACCCTGGAAGGACTCGGCCTGCCACAGCCAGGTGAAATATTGCAGGCGCTGCTCCGGGGTCCAACCCTGGTGCACCAGCCGCAACAGCATGCCGTAGTGCATCTGCTCTTCCTGACTGACCGACGGCACCATCTTCGCCAGGAAGGTGGCCGGCAGCCCCGGCGCCTCGAGCGCGGTCAGCATCTTGGCGAGTTCGCGGTCGAGCGCGGCGTCGCCGCTGGGGAAGGCCGGCTGATAGGTCTGCACCAAGGAGGCACGATGCTCCTGCGCGCTGCCTTCGCCGCGCATCCACCACAACATCGCGGTGCGCAGGTGCAGATGGCGCGCGATTGGATCCAGATCGGCGAAGCGATGATGCTGTAGCAACATGCCCAATTCGTCGGCGTGTTGCGCCGCCCCCACGCGCGCCAGGGCGAGCGCTGCCTCCAGCGCCGGCAACGCTGCCTCCTCTCCCATCAAGGCCTGCATCCACTCGTCCGCGGGGGTGCGCTCCAGCACCTGGCGCGCCGCGGTGCGCAGGAAACGATCGGTGTGCGCCAGATAGGGCCACGCCTGCGCCCAGGTGGTGCGCGCACCCTCAAGCCTGCGGCGTTCGGCCATCGAAGGCGGCGGCGGCAACAACAACGGACGCACGCGTTGCAGCGGACGCACGCGGAACAGACCACTCTGGGTGCCGCGCCCCCCGGTGACGAACCACAGATTGCCGTCGGGCCCGAACTCAAGGTCGGTCACCGTCAGCCCGCGCCCTTCGAGGAAGGTGCGGCCCTGAGCTGTGTAGCTGGCACCGTCGGCCTCGAGCGGCACCACCAGGATGCGCCCCCACGCCCAGTCACCCAGGAACAGCGCGCGTTGCTCGGCCGCGGCAAAGGCACTGCCTTCACCCAACTCCACCCCCACCGGCGAAGACAACTCCGAATCCCAGATAGCCGGCAGGGTGTCGGGCGAGGTCTCCTGCCACTTGGCCGAACCCGAGCGCCAGCCATAGGCACCCCCGGGCACCAGGTGCAGCACGCGCGGCGAGCGGTACCACGGCGCGCCGTGATCCCATTCCATGTCGGCGTCGTAGGTGAAGATCTCGCCGGCGGCGCTAATGGCGATGTCGTAGGGATTGCGCATGCCGCCCGACACCCGCTGCCAGTTGCGCCCGTCCTTGTCGGTGCGCCACAACACCGCGGCCGGCGCCAGGATGCCGTGCGCGTGGCCGCGCGGATCCCAAATCCGTTCCAGCAGCACGTCCTCGGCGAAGTTGCGCAAGGGCCCCTCGGTGATCACCTCGCCGCCGTCCATACCCTTGGGCGGTTTGCTGTAGTTGCCGGTGATCGTGTACAGCGAACCATCAGGCCCGAGGCGGATGCCATGCGCGCCGTGTTCCGAGCGCGGGCCATAACGCGCCAGGTGCTCGTGCTGATCGAAACTGCCGTCGCCATCGGTATCGCGCAAGCGGTGCAGACCGCCGTCGGCGTCGGGTGCCGCGGTGACCGTGACGTAGAGCGCGTCATAGGCCCACTCCATACCCTGTGCGCTGTGCACCGGGAACTGCAGCTCGCGCGGCGGCCGCACGCCGACCGCGTGCACCCCGGGCAGGCCGCCGCTCTGCACGCGCACCGCACCGCCGCCAATCAAATCCTCAGGCAGATCGAAACGCAGCACGCGCCCGGCCTCGGGCGACACGAACAGGCTGCCATCAATGCCGAAGGTCATGCTCGCCCACGAACCCTCGCCGGGCTGCGCCGAGTAGATTCGCTCGACCAGGTAACCGTCCTCGATCGTGATCGCGGCCGGATCGGTTGCCACCGGCGCGCGCAGCACGTCGCCCCACGGTCCGCTGTGGCGCGCGCTGGTGCCGATGGAACGGCTCGGCGCCGCCACTTCGAAGGACGCCGCCGAAGGACGTGGCCAATTGCCCGGATCTTCCGTCCACGACCGCCATTGCGGCGAGGTGCGCAGCACACGACTGCTGCCGTCGTCGAGGTCCAGGCGCACGAAACCGATCACCCCGGCAGGTCCGCCTTCGTTGGTTGCGCGCAGCGCCAGGCCGTGGCTGCCGGCGCGCAGGCGCATGCCCACGTCGATCGCACTCGGCTGTGACCAGTTGTCGCCCTGACCGAGCGGACGCCCGTCAAGCCAGACCTGGAAGGCATTGTCGACCGCGAAGGCGCCGCCGGCGACGGTCGCCGACTGCTGCAGCTCGAAGAAATGCAAGAAGTGGCGCACCTCGTTTTCACGACCCTCCTCTGGACCCCAGATCCACTCGGGCTGCTCGGCTTCGACCACCGCCGCACCTTCCCCGGCAATGCGGCGGATGCGCACGTCTCGATAACGCACCTCCATCGGCGGACCGGCGTGCAATTGCAGCGCCAGCGTGCCGCTGCGCAGGGCCTTGGCCGAGCCATCGTGCACGTCGATCATGCGCACGCCGTTGATCTCGTGGATCAGATGATCGCCGACCGCCAGCACTCGGTAATCATTCCAATCGCGCACGCGCACCGCGGCCTGCAGGGCTGCGGCATCCCCCAGCGGCGCGTCGTCGCTCTTGCTGCCGTCCTCGAGCACGCGGAAGCGTGAACCACGCGGCGCCAGGATGCCACGCCCGGCCGACTCGTAAAGGATGCCGCTGTAGTTCGGCCCGTCCTCGATGTC
>JAJFFB010000050.1 GCA_021776925.1 Planctomycetota bacterium
GCCACCACCGCCCCGCCAAGGAGGCCGTCGACCAGACCCCACAACAGGCCGATGAAACTGCCGCCCGGGGTCAGCGTGAAGCCGCGGTAGATGCGGCCGAGGAAGGTGGGATCGCTGCTCGAACCGTCGAACAGGATCACCCACCAGGTCAGCAGGAACAGACCGAAGCCCCAGCACAGGCCGCAGGCAATGGCCATGGCACGCACGTTCAAACGCATTGCAATCTCCTGGTCAGGTGGACAAGGATCAGGTGCGCCAAAGGGGCCGGTCGCGGCTCTGGAACTACAGACCGGCCTCGTCCTTCAGCCGCTCCACCACCATTCTGGCCTCGGCGACCGGAATCGCAAGCATTCCGGCGCGGTCCAGGCGTGCCAGGTTGAAGCCGGCCAGGGCGCCATCGCTGCCCACCAAGGGGCCGCCGACCGAGCGCGAAGGCACCACCGCGTCGTGGCGGAAGGCCGCAGGGAAGCGGTCACGGCGGTGGTTCACGCGCACCAGGTCGGCGACGTGGAAGGAACCGAGGGAACTCCGCTGTTCCTCGCGGGGCTTCTGTCCGAGCACCACCACCACCTCTTGCTCGTTGCCGTCACGCTCGTACACGATCTCTACGTCGTCGCCAGGATCCAGGCGCCTGAGGATGCGCACCAGTTCCAATGCCGAGCGGACGCGCTTGCCGTTGATCGACTGGATCACGTCATCGAGCTGGAAGCCCGCCACTTCGGCCGAACTACCCGGCACGATCTCGAGCAGCTGGGCGCCGCGGTCGTGGTCACCCGGGAACACGCCGAGAAAGCCCGGCGTGGCGGTGGGAATGCGGCGCGGCAGCGCACCGACCACACCCACGCGCATGGCTTCGTCCTCGGTACCGACGGCGAGCACCCAGCTGCCGAGCTGAAGGTCGTCCACCTCGGCGGGCGGCCACGCCACCGCGGTGAGATCGTCGGCCTCGACCTGCAGCAGGGCGAGGTCCCAATCGTCTTCGATCGCAACCAGGCGTGCAGCGAGGCGGCGGCCGTCGGCCCATTCCACCACCGGATCGTCACCGACTTCCGAGGCCTTGGTCAGAATCAGGCCGTCGCCGTCGACCACGGTTCCGAGCACGCGCAGATCGCCGTCGGCGTCGCTGCTGCGCACCACCGCTACCGCTTCGGCGACCGGCGCGGACAAGGGGCGGAAGGACTCCTGCAGACCACTCTGCCCGTCGGGCAGCAGGTGTGAGGCGGCCCAGGGAACGGCGAGCAGGGCCGGGGTGAGCAGCAGGCAGACTCGGGCGAGGCGGGCGGAGGTGCTCATGAGTCGTCCCTCGCCATCACTTCCACGGTCAGGGAGAAGCGTTCTTCTGCACGGCGCAGATCGAGCACGATCTGGTCGCCCGATTCGAGGTCGAGCATGTGCGTGGCCAGATCGCCCTTGCGGCGGATGCGCACCCCGTCGACGCCGGTGATCAGGTCACCCATTTTCAACCCGGCCAGGGCCGCAGGTGAATCCGGGGTGACGCCGGTCACCTCAACGGCCTCGCCGTTGCCGCGTGCGCGGATGCCCAGGCTCACCTTGGGGCGTCGCGGTGGACCGGCGCGGTTGCGCAGACCGCGCTCGGACCACACTTCGCTGGCGATCAGGCGATCCCAGTTCTGCTGGTAGCGGTTGACCGGCACGTGCAGGTTCTGCGCCAGGGAAACTTCGATCTGACTGTTGATGCCGACCACATGACCGTTTTGGTCGAAAACCGGGCCGCCGGAGTCCCCCGGTTCGATGATGCAGGTAGAACGCAGGAAGCCGCGCTGGGTGCCGTCGTAGGTACCCAGGCGCAGCACCGGCGGACGCCCTTCCTTGATGCCGTCGGCGTGGCCGACACCAAGCAGCAACTGGTCCTGTACCAGGGAGTCGCTGTCGCCCATTTCGGCGTAGGGCCACTCGCCCTCCTCGGTGATCTGGATCAGACCGAAATCGCGCCCGGACTCCTTGCCGTGGGTGATGGCCTCGAGCCTGCGGCCGTCGGCGAGCAGCACGCGCAAGGACTGGTTGGCCTTGGGAATGCAGTGTGCCGCGGTCAGGATCCAGCCGTCGGCCGAGATGATCACACCGCTGCCGCCGCCGGCACCACTGCCATTGGGGTAGATCAGGCCGACGGTGGTCTGGATGCAGTGTTCGGCCACCTGCTCGATTTCGGCCTCGATCTGGAGCAGTTCTTCGAGGCTGAGAGGATCGGCGGTGGTCGGCGCAGGAGGTGGCAGCAGGGCGGCGAGGGGCAGACACAGGGCCGCCGCGGTGGCCAGGCGAGGAAACAGTGGGTGGCGCATCACAATCCAGCATACGCCATCAAGCCAGGCGGAAGCGACCGTGCCGGGCGCCGTCGAGATCCAGGTAGTGGCTGTGTGGGTCGCAGGATAGGCAGGAATGGGCTGGGAAAACCAGCACCAGATCGCCCTCCCGGTAGCGCCGGACCTCGCCTGGGGGCAGTTCGACGAGGCCGTGTTCCTGCGACAACGAGGTCAGCACGGCGGAATTCCACGGCACGCCCAGCTCGGCAGTTGCCGGCCACCCCCCCCGCCACGGCGGCGCCGCGGACAACAGGCCGTGCGCCTGGGCCCCGGAAGGCAAAGCGACGCGGTCGCGCGACAGATGCACCGAACCGCCGTAGAGCAGCAGGCGCCCGCGCTCGGAATCGAGGCCGACCACCGGGCAGGCCAGCGCCAGCGCCAGGTCGGCGTCGCCGCAGGCGCCGAGCGCGCGCTGCTGCAGATCGTAGAAGACGAAGTTGCCCGGACGCAGTTCATCTACCGGCCCGAAATCCTCGACCATGCTGCAGCACGGCGTGTCGCCGACCGAGAGGCGGCACTCCTCAAGGCCGGCGTCGAGCAGCGCGCATTGCAGCGGCAGCAGGCGCTCGAGGCATTGGGCGTGAATGCGCTGCGCCGCCGCGACTCCCGACTGGTGATAGCTGTGACCGGAGTGGACCAGCAGGCCGGCGAAATGGATATGTTTGCCGCCGGCGATCTGTAGCGCCAACTCGGTGACCCTCTCGATCCGGTCCCACCTTATGCCAGCGCGGCCATAGCCGGCGTCGATCTTGATCCAGATCTGCACCGGGTGCTGCAAGGCGCGGTCCAGTTCTTGGACCACCTCGCCGGACTGCACCAACAGTCCGAGTTCTACCTGTGCCGCAAGAGTCGTTGCCCGCGCGAGCTCAAGTGGATTGAAAGGAAAGGCCACGGTGATGTCGCGCCAGCCGTGGGCGGCAAAATACTCGGCCATCTGCAGCGAGGACACGGTGATGGCGCGGACTCCGTGATCGCGGAACCACTCGCCGACCGCTGCCGACTGGTGGGTTTTGAAGTGCGGCCGGAAGAGTGCGCCGGCGCGCTCGGCGCGCGCCGCCATGAAAGCGATGTTGCGCTGCACGCGCTGCGCGTCCAGGATCGGCGTGGGCGTCTGCGGCAGGGAGGCGGCCACGATCGCTCAGCAGGAAGGCGAGCGCAGCCCCAGGCTCTCGCCGCACGCACCGGCCTCGTCGGCCAACGCCGGGCAAGCACGCCCGATGGCGGCCAGCGCAAGGCGCATCGCCTCGCGCACCTGCTCCTCGGCGACGACGAAATCCTGGGGCAGCCGCCGCAGCAGCGCGGCGTAACACTCCTCGCCTCCGGCCGCCGTCGGGTCAACGGCAGCGCGCGGATCGCGGCCAGCGGCTGTCTGGTCAGCGGCAGCGCGCGGATCGCGGCCAGCGGCTGTCTGGTCGGCGTGCATTGCGACCAGCTTCCAGCCGAGCAGGGACAACCACCGCGACGGGCTCTGCACCCACACCAGCAGGCGCTCTTCGGCGTGCACCGTGCCTGCCACCATGCTGGCAAAGGCGTGGACCAGCAGCGGGTTGTCGATTGCGCCCGCCCACAGATCCAGCGCCGCTGCGCTCCACGCCCCAGAGTCAGCGATCATGCACGCCAGCAGCCGCGCGTCGTGGTTCTCGCTGTGCCACAACTGTTGCGCCAGAGCATGATCGGTTCCGATGCGTGCGCGCCATTGGTGCATCCGCAACGGGTCGACGCCGAAGGCCTTGCCACACACGCCGCGTTCACCGAGCAGCCGCCGGTTGGCGGCGCTGCCATCCTGTTCCAGACCGCTCAGGACCTCGCTGATGATCATCGGCGCAGCTTAGCGCTCCCGCTCGGTCGCCAAGGTGGATTCCACCGCCGCCGCAAGTCCGGCAGGATCATCGCTGCCAACGCGGAAGCGCCGCCCGCCGTGGAACTTCAGATCGACGGCATCGAAGCCGGAAACGTTCCACATCCAGCCATGCGGGATCAGGCGGATGCCCCAGCCGTAGTACCACGGTGAGCGCACCACTTCGACGCTGGCAAGCCGTTCCAGGTCGACGCTGCGGTGGATCCAGCCGAGCCCGAAGGCGACGTGAACCTGTTTGCGGTCTACCGCCACGCTGAGCTGGCCGAAGATCGTGATCGCCAGCAACAGAACCCCTTCGAGGATCAGCAACGGCCACAAGGTGGCAGGAGCGGCGATCATCAGGATGGCGACAAAAACCATCGTTGCGGCGAGCAGGATGCGCGTCAGAGTGCCGCTCTGGGTGTGCTGGTAATGAGGGGTCATCGCTCGGTTTTTTCAGGGTTGCGGCTGAACCGCGCCAGGGCTGAAATCAGCGTGGCGGCGGGAATGAACGCGGTCATCGGCATGGTCAGGTAGGCCGCAGCCAGCACCCCGAAGCCTATCCGACCGCGCCAGCGCATCCCGTAGAAGCCGGCCAGCTACCAGCCCGCGAGCAGGCCGATAACGGGACCGAGGTAGAGGCCGAGCGGGCCGAAGGTGACCAGGTCGAGGCCATCCAGGACCATTCCGGCCGCCAGCGGTCCGCAGGCGCTGTGCAGCCGGCTGAACCACGACGCCGGCGCCGGCCTGGCGGCGAAAGCGAGCAGGTGTCCGTCGCGGTCGAGGCAGTAGCCGGCGCGATCGCCCCAATCGCGTGCGCACACCGGACTGAGTACGCGTGCCCCGGCGGCCTGGGCCCGCTCCAGCACCGCCTCCGGCCGCTCAAGCAGCAGATAGAGTTCGCTGCGAGGCCCTCCCGCCTGAGATGGCCTGGATTCCACCGGCAAAGGCCCCGCTTCTTCCCCGGGTGGCAGCAGGTCTTCGCCGAATAGACGGCGCGCGCCCTCCACCGGCATCAAGCCGAGCACCGCGCCGCCGGCGAGCTTGAACTCGCTCATGCCGACCACTTGCAGCCGCGGTTGCTGTTGCAGCACCTCGCTATAGAAGTGGGTGGCCGCCTTCTGATCGGCGACAAACAGAATGAAATGGGCGGTCAATCTGCGGCGGCCTCCTGCACCAGCTGGACCAGCCATTGGTGCAGAGCCGCCACCTTGCCCAGGCGGCGCTCGCACAACGCGATCAGGCCAGCGCCCTGCACCTGCTTGGGGCTGAGCGGACTCGGGAACACCGTGTACAGACCATGGTGTCGCAATAACGCCGCGCGCGGGTGGTCGGAGTCGTAGCCGCGCGGCACCCGCGCGTAGTGCTGCCCGGCCACAGCGGCGGTCTTGTTCCTGGCCAGGATTTCGATCACCTGCTGCAAGGAGCTGCCGCGCGGCTCATCGTCCACCGCTCGACGCCACACCGCCAGCTGCGGTTTGGAGAAACGCCAGATCCCGGTATGCAGGCTCATGCCCGAGGGCTCAAGCAACAGGTAGAAACCTGGCCCGGCCTTGCGTCCGCTGCTGCTTTCCCACAGACGTATTCCGAACCAGGTCTTGTACGGCGACTTGTCCTTGCTGAAACGGATGTCACGGTAGATGCGGATCAGCGATCCGCTGCCACCTGCGGAGGGATCGAAATCGAGACCGGGATAGGTCTCGAGCAGGCGCATGCCGAGGTTCTCGACGAAAGCCTGGGCGGGTTCGATCAGGCACTCCTGATAGACCGCCCGGCGCTTTTCAAACCACGGCCGGTTGTTGTTCCTGGCCAGGCCCTGAAGGAAATCAAGCGCCTCGGGTGGAAAGCCGTCGAAGGGGCGGATCAAACCCATGGCAGAGTCTGGCGCAGCGCGGCAATTCGGTTCAAGGACGCAGCGCGGCAGGTCGGATCAAGGGCGCACCAGCACGGTGACCACCGCCTGCGGGGGTAGCGGCACGCGTACCGAATTGCCGACCACGCTGAGCTGCTGCTGCGGACGCTCGACCAGGTCGGCCAGCCATGCCGAGGACAAGGGCAACTGCGTGGACAGGTCGACGTCACCGCCGCTGCCTTGGGCGCGGATGCGCAGGATTACACCGCTGCCGTCCTGTGAACGCTTGAGGCCGACCAGATCACCTGGCCCGACCAAGCTGAACCACTGCCCGGATGCCGGCAGGGCGGGGTCGGCGCTGCCGCGCGTCACCCAGCGGCTCAACGGCGGCGCCATGTCGCTGCGCAGCTGCATACGGTCGGGCTGCGTATCTCCAGACTGGCCGAAACGGATCTGGAACTCGAAGGGCCACGGCTGGTCGAGCCCCGGTTCGGGATTGATGTCGACGATCGCACCGCCCTTGACCTGGCCCTGGCTGTGAAGCCGGATCAGTTTCCAGCTGAGAGTGTTCTCGTCGGTTTCGATGGTGTTGACCGGTGCGCCGTTCATCTCGCCAAGGTGCAGGCTCGGCGTATCGACGGAGGTCACCGCCATCCAGCGCCCGGAGCTGCCGCTGAGAATCGCCCCGGTGGACGCAGCAAACTGGCCGAAGGCACTGCCCGGCAAGGAATCGGCACCGGGTTGGAACCACCCGTCGGGACCGTCAACGCGCAGTGCCGTGGGCAACTCCAGGTTGGCGGCGAAGGCCACGCCGTAGTGTCGTGAGTGATCGTCGAAGGGCACGGGCGCCATCTTCCACCGGTCCATCACCGCGGTGAAGTCAACCCGCAACTGGTCTTCATACAGGCGGTACTCCCGCAAAACGGTGCCGTCCGGTCCGCGCACCACGATGCGGCGGAACAAGGCACCCGGCTCCTCAGCGAGGAGAGTGACCGGTTGCGGATTGGACTCCTTCCATTGACCCACCAACACCCGCAGGAAGATCTCGGACTCCAAGCCGCCGAACTTGTGCGGACCTGGTTGAGCCAGCCAGTCGATGCCGGTGGCGGCGTCGACCAGGGAGAGCGCGGTGCCGTCGACCGCGTCCAGCACCAGTTCACGGCCGCCGATGCTGATGCGGTCGGCATTGGACCACGCCGGAGGAGGAGGCGTCTGCCCCCCCCCCTCGAGACGCCAGCGCCGCCAACCGTGCGCAGGAAGATCGACTTCGACCGCCAAACGGCTGCGGTCGGCGGCCAGCCAGCGGAACCGCGGGTCCGGGCCGCCGGCAGGATCGACCAGGCGCAGACCGGCGGGCTGCGCGCCGCAGTCCACCTCAAGGATGCCATGGAATGCCCCACCGAGCGGATTGAACACCACCAGCCCGCCCTGGTGCTGGGGCACGAAGACCGGACCGGCAAAATTGAGCGCGTTGTCCTGCTCCTTGTCCGCCAGGCGCTTGCTGGTGCGCGCGATGTGGACAAAATCTTTGTTCTCCTGCTCGATCTCGGCCTTGGTCAGCAGGCCCGGCCAGCCGACGCCGCCACCGGAATGTTCGTCGAAGACCAGCGTGTGCTTCCAGGCTTCGCGTAGATTGACCGCCGGGTAGGCGAGACCATGTTGCGCCAACAGCACGGTGCGCAAGGCCTCGACCTGGGGCAGGGCAGAGCGCGCGCGCCGCACCAGCGAGGTCGAAGCGGGGGTCACAATGGTGACGTCTTCCCACATCCCTGAGGCATCGCCCTCATAGGTCGGGAACACGTCGCCGTACTTGGCCTGGATATGTTCGAAGAACTCGGCGGCGGTCGCGAGCTTGATCTTCGGGCTGCTGTGGGCGGCGTTCCATTGTGCCGCCAGGTTGGCCATGCCGGCGTTGGGAAAGGTGTCGTCGAAGGCGCGTTCGATCAGCACCGCGTCGTAGGGATAACCGGCGGCGTGATACTCGGCGAGGCGCGCGGCGACTTTGGCTTCGGCGGTGGGCAGATTGAGCAGCCCCCACTCGACGAAACCCTCGGCGTAGGAGCCGTAGGTGATCCAGGTCAAGGTACGCGACCCGTCCGGACCTTGCCACCAGAAGGGGCGGTCCTGCAGCGGGATGTCGGGTTTGCCGCCGAAACTGTCGTTCGGCCCGAGGACCGCATAGGGCGCGCCGGCCGAGGCCAGGATGCGCGGGGTACCGCCGGAGAATCCCGGCACGTCGTTGAGGAAGGCCGTGCTGCCGCGGTGGCCAAGCTGCGCGCCAAGGCGCTCGGCCTCCAAGGGCAGCCGCGCGTATTGTTCTTCCCCGACATTGCCGGAATGCAGATTGGTGAAGTTGACCCCGTAAGCAAGGCGGCCTTGGGCCAGCCGCGTCTTCAAGCGCTGCACGTCGGCGGCAGATGCGCGGGCGAGGAAGTTCTCGAGCTGATAGGTGGTTTCAATGGTCCAGACAAAGTCGGAGCGCTGGTCCATCAGATTGAGAGCAGCGACCGTGCGATCGTGATTGCGCTGCTGCATGACCGAGGGCGCAGCGTTGAAGCCAACGTCGGCGTGACAGAACTCGACCACGTAGAGCGTGTCGATGGTGGCGGGCGCGCCGCCCTCTTGGGGAAGGAGAGAAAGACAGAGAAGCAGGGGCAGGGAGGCCAGGGACACCATCCCTCCAGGGTATGCCGAACCGCGTGATCCGGCTCCCCGTTAGAGTGAAACCATGCGCTGGTTCTTCCTGCCCCTGCTGCTGCTCGCCATCTCTCTGCCCCTTTTAGGCCAGTCCCCCGAATCCAAGGCCAAGGATCCGGTCACCGTGATCCTGATGCGGCACGCCGAAACCACCGCCTCGACCAGCCGGCAGCGCGACCCCGCACTGTCAGAACAGGGCGGCAACCGCGCCAAGGTCCTGGCCAAACTGCTCTCCCGCGCCGGGGTCTCCCATCTCTACGCGAGTGAATTCAAGCGCACCCAGGCGACGCTTGCTCCACTGGCCACGGTCCTCGGCAAGAAGGTGGAAGTGGTGCCCGCAGAAAACGACGCCAGCCTGTTGAAATCCCTGCACGGCCTCGCGCCGGGTTCGGTGGCGGTGGTCTGCGGACATTCCAACACCGTACCCAAGCTGGTCAAGGCGCTCGGTGGCGAGATCACCGGCCTGGTCAACACCCCGCCCTATGGCGACATCATTTCCGGCAAGTCCTACGACCGACTGTTCCTGGTGACGCTGGCTCCGGTCCCCGCCGCGGCGGTCAAGACGGTGGAACTCAGCTACGGGAAGTGAGCGGCACAGCGGGGCGGCTGTGGCGCACGAACCATACCGCCACCACCAGGAACAGAACCGCGAAGTTGCACTCCTTGACCTCGGTGAGCCGGTGCATCCGACCAGCGGGAATCACCCCTTCGGCGGCCTTCGAGATCAGGTAGTTGAGAACGAACAGCAGCCCCAGCCACAGCGGCACCAGAGGAAAGTTGCGCTGGAGCATGGAAGCCTTGAAGCGCGGCGCCGCGCGCGCGATCGCCGGAATCAGGAAGCAGTAACTGAACCAGAACAGCGAGAACATGCGGCTGACGGTGAACCAGCGGCCGAATCCCTGTTTGGCTTCGCCGTCGACGGTGTGCTGAGAAAAGATCGCCAGGTTGTGGATGTTGATCTCCTTCTGCAGATTGAAGTTCTCCATCAGCTCCGGGGTGCGCAGATTGAAGAGGCGCTGGCCCCAGCTCACCTCTTCGCCGGCCCCGATGAAAAACACCACCGCCAGACACAGAATGAAACCATTGCGATGGGTGGCCAGTGGGTGTGCCGGGGTGCACCTGCCCCCACTCAGGTACAAGCGCAAAAAGACCACCGCGGTAGACAACAGCGCGACCGCGGTCAGGGTCTCCATCAGGCCGTCCTCGCGGATCAGCCACTTGAGAACGTCGCGCGGAAAAAGGAAGAACAGCGCGTAGGAAACCAGCGGCCACAGCAGCAAAATGCCCATATGAGCGACACGCCGAGAGCGCGCGCCCTGCCCAGGGGAGGAAAGGAGCTGATGCAAGGGAGCCTTCCAGCCTAATCTTACCCCGCTTTCAGGGCGGACCGCGTGGCCTGGGCATCGGCGCGCTGCCTGAACAGGAGTGGCTGATAATCAGCGCAAGAAGTCTTCGACCTTGAGGCTTTCCTCCAGAATCAGATCGCCTTCGCTTAAATCGATCTCGCGATCCAGGAATACCATGCCGTCGGCATCGAGAAGCAGGCGCAATCGATAACGACCCGGCAGCAGACCGGCCATGCGAAAAGCACCGGAAACCTGCGGGGCAGGCGGCAGGTCGTCTTCTGGTGAAGCCGATCCGGGCTGCGGGGGGGGCGGCGGCGCGTCGAAGGCGTTGCGCGTGACCGCCACGCAGTAGGCAGTGAGCTGCAGCAGACCGATCGGGCGCAGTTCCAGTCTCAGGCCGAGGCCGTCGACTTCGGGCACTTTGAGGTAGCCACTGAGACTGCGGCCCCCCTCGAGGACCACATCGAAGGGCAGAGCGTGGTCAGCGACCACTTCGGCCACCGCCGCCAGGCTGCCGCCGGCGGACCCTGTTCCGTCGGCAGGTCCCAGGTAGTAGATCTGCCAGAAACCCGCGGCGAGTCCCGTTGCCAGATAACTGCCGTGGTCGCCGGTGGTGACACTGCGTGCCGGAAGATTGTGGTCCTCGGAGCTGAACAGCAGGCGATGACCGACCATTTCGGCACCTTCGGCCGCATAGAGAACCCCGTAGAGCGAACCGTAGCCGAGGGTACCAGCAGTTGGCGGCGTCGGCGTTGCCTCTGAACCGGCTGGGCCGGAACTTTCTTGCACTGCCTGACGGCCCGCCGCCGAAGAGCTTGGGTCCGGTTCTGCGGCGGCGCGTGCGATCGGTTCAGCTGCGACGGTGGAGGCCTCGTCCAGCCGGCCGGCGGTGCCCGCAGCGCCGGCCATTGCCCGCCCCGCGGCCGCTTCTTGCAGCAGCCACCACAGCGCCCCGGCCGCCGCAGCGGCCAGGGCCAGGAAGATCCAGGAGCGCGACTTCATGGATCAGCAGGGGCAGATCTTTTTCTTGTCGGTGCGCAAGGTCACGTAGGCCCACACGTCGAGGCTGCCGCCGCCCCCGCCGCCGATCCCGCCGGGCTTGAACGAGGCTTCGGCATGAATGGTGATGCGGATCTTGACGACTACCTTCATGTACATTTCAATGCACTTGCCTTCGCCTAGGGCGCAGTTCTGGCAATCGCCGTTGGGGCCATAGAGCTTGCCGCCACGGTTTTCGACGGTCACCCCGACGCGGTCGCCGGGCAAGGGGCCGCCGTCGCCCATCGGATCGTCGGCGCTGATCGGGTCGGCCTCCCAGGCGGTGGGTGCATCGACCTTGGAGTACTCCCAGTCGACCGGGACCACACGGTCCAGTCCCCCGCCGAGACGGCCGCCCCCGCCGTCGAAATCGATTTCGGGCTTGGGCGCCGGGTAGTCGATCGTGGTGGAGCCTCCGTCAGGAATGCACGGCACCGCGGTGCCGCCGATGGAAAAGAGGGCCAGAAACGCCCATCGAGAAATGCCAAGCATGATGCTACCTCCGTTTTGAAGAATGACCCTGAGGGCCGGTACGTTCGCTTCCTTCAAATAGACGACTGGTCTCGCCGCCGGTGACGCCACAATGAACGGCATGCTCCTGTTGCCTTGGCTGGGTCTGCTCCTTGTTCCCGCGCAAGCCACTCACGAGGTCTTCGTTGCCGCCGACGCCGCCCCCGGGGGCGACGGCAGCGCCGACCACCCCTATCGCGAGATCGACGACGGACTGCAGGCCTGTGCCGAACGGACGGCGTCTTCCACCGGGTTACGGATTCTGACCCTGCTCCCGGGGGACTATCCCCTGAGCGAGTCGCTGCGCCTGGATGCGCGTCACCGCGGTCTGCTGCTGCGGGCGGCCACCCCCGGAAGCGCACGCTTGCTCGGCGGCCTGCGCCTGGATCCGGCCGCAGCGACACAGGTACAAGACGCCGTCATCCTTGAGCGGTTGCCGCCGGCCAGCCGTGCGCAGGTCCGCGTCTTCCATGTACAGGCCGCAGCATTGAGCGCACCGATCCACCGCGGCATGGGCCAGTCGGTGGCGCCCGCGGGCAGCGAGGTGTTCCTCGACGGCCGTCCGCTGACCCGTGCGCGCTGGCCCAATGAGGGCTTCGCCCGCGTTGCCGAGGTGCTCGACCCGGGCAGCGTGCCGCGCAATCGCGCTGCGGACATCCCGCTGGAACAACGCGAAAGCGGGCCCGAGCGCGGCGGCGTGGTGCGCCTGGCCGACCCCAGCCGCCTGCAGCGCTGGGCGGGCGCCCAGGATGCATGGGCCTTCGGTTACTGGTTTCATGACTGGGCCGAAGAGCAGCTGCCGGTGGCCGCGGTCGACACCGGCGCCGGCACCCTGCATCTCGGCCTGCCGCACCGCTATGGACTCAAAGCCGGGGCCCGCTTCTACCTCACAAATTTATTGGAAGAACTCGACCAGCCGGGCGAATACCACCTCGAGGCAGCCACCGCCCGACTGTACTTGTGGCCGCCGGCAGGTGAGGTCGGCGAAATCCTGGTCAGCACCCTGGGCGGTGCGTTGATCGAGATCGAGGACTGCGATTCGATGCGCATTGAAGGACTGGTCTTCGCTGCCTCCCGCGGCAGTGGCCTGGTGGCGCGCAATGTGCACCACCTGACCGTGCGCGACTGCGACTTCCGCCTGCTCGGCAATCACGGCGCGGTGATCCACGGCACTTCCAACCAAGTGGTGGACTGCCACTTCGAGGACACCGGTGCCAGCGCGATTTCGATCAATGGTGGCGACCGGAATAGCCTTCAAGCTGCGCACAATCTGGTGCAAGGCAATCGGATCCACTCCTTCGGGCGCATCTGGCGCACCTATCAACCGGGCGTCCAGGTCGGCGGCGTCGGCCAGCAGATCCGCCACAACGAGATCTACGACGCCCCGCATTCAGCGATCATTTTCAGCGGCAACGACCACCGCATCGAGGCCAATGAAATCCACCACGTGCTGCAGGAGACCGGCGATTGCGGCGCGATCTATTGCGGCCGTGACTGGACCATGTTCGGCAACGTCATCCGTCACAATTTCATTCACGACCTGAGCGGTTCCGCCGACCGTTGGCAGAACGCGATCTACCTCGATGACATGGCCTCGGGGATCGAAGTCAGCGGCAATCTGATCTACCGCTGCAATTGGGGCATGCTGATCGGTGGCGGCCGCGATGTGCACATCGACGGCAACGTCTTCGTCCAGTGCGCGCTGGGGGTTTCCTTCGACGCGCGCGGAGTCGGCTGGATGGCACCCCACATTGCCGACCCGCAGACCTCGACCATCTTGCAGCGGCTGGCGGCAACACCGCTCGATTCTCCGCCGTGGAGCACGCGCTTCCCGCAATTGCAGTCCTATCTCAGTGACCGCCGCGGCCGCCCGGTCGGCAGCCGTCTGCGCAACAACCTATTTCTCAATACTCCGCTGGGTCGCATCGACGACCGTAAATCCGTGGCCCTGAGCGACAACCAGGAACGCGTCGAAAGCGTGGACTGGATCCGTCTGGATCCGGACGCGCCTGGAGGTCTCAGCCTGGTCGGCAAGGAGTTCCACCGCATTCCGCTGCAGCGGGTTGGAATCCGCGGGCTTGGGAAATAGGCTGGGAGCATGCTCCTGGCACCCATCGTGCTGGCCTCGGCGGTCCTGGCTCCGCAACGGCAAGACCTGCGCGAGGTCGCGCGCACGCGCAGTAACGCCGAACTGATCGACTGGCTGCGCGACGATGAGGTGCGCTGGAACGCGTCCGCCGCCGGCGCCGAACTCGTGCAGCGGCTCGAGTTACGCGAGCACCAAGCGGAACTCTCGCGCCTGTTCGAACTACGGCTTGACGATCGCGACCTGCAGGTGCGCAAGGTGGCGATCGGCGTGCTGCAGCGGCTGATCCGCGCCAGTGCCAGCCTGTTGCGCAACTACACCACCTGCACCTATCCCGAATGGATACCCGGCACCTCCACCCAGCGCGAGGCGGTGCTGTTCCTGTTGCGCTGCAGGCCGGTCGCGGGAGCGGTTCTCGACCGGGTCCTGCGACAGGAACTTGATCGCTGTGCACCCGGCCAGGGCTGGATCTACGCCTACCTGCTCGCCGCAGCGGGCCCCTCCGCCCCCAGCGAAGAGATCGCCCCACTGCTGATCACCCACCTGCGCCACAACGGGGTCCACGACGACGCCCTGATGTGCCTCAACGCTCTATACCGGCTGGGGCCTGCCATCCGCCTGCACGCACGTGCCGCCCTCGAACGGAGCCAGGATCCCCAGCAGCGCCGAGCCCTGCAGTTGTTGCTGCTGGAACTCGCCGGTCCGGCACCGAGCGAAGCCGAGACCCAGCGCCGAGGAGCCCTCACCCGCCTGACCTGGAAGTGCCTCAATCCGATCCGCTCGTGGCGTTTCGGGCGGGACTCGCACTGATTGGGCACCCCCACAAGGACGATTTCGGTGTTATTCTGAGAAATACTAGGATTCCTCTTCTTAGCCCTCACCTTCCCCGATGAAAAAACCCCTCATTGCTCTGCTCTTCGCGGCCGCCCTGGTTGCCGCTCCTGCTCCCGCCCAAAGCGGCACCCTGGATCAGGTCAGTCCCTTTGCCTCCGAAGTTGTCAGCGGCGGGGCCAGCTACAACTTTGACGCCGTTTCTCTGACATGGCAGGCCGAGACCCTGGCGGGCCTGACCGGCACCCTTGAAGGATTCCAATTGGAAATCGTAAGTGGTGCGGTCGGCTCCACCGTCGATCTGGCGATCCTGCTCGGCAACGCCTGGCAGACCAGCGCTCCGGTGTGGACCGGCACCTACACCAAGGTCACCAGCGGCACCGAGATCGCCTGGCTGGACACGACCTCCGCCGGCATCCATCTGAATAGCGGCGACGTCTACGTCATTCAGATTCACGGCACCGGCACCGGCATGTGGGGCTCCGGCACCTTCGAATCGCCGGTGAATACCCACTACGGCCCGCCGCTCTACCTCAACGCCAACATCTTCAATCCGGAGTGGCGCATCGGCTTCCACACCTGGATGCTGCCCGACCCGGGCATCCGCCTGACCCACACCGGCGGCCAGTGCGGCGGCACCATGGACTTCCTGGTGAGTGGCGCGACTCCCTTTGGTGCGGTGGCCTACATCCGCGCCTTCGGCCTCGGTTCCTTCGTCATCCCCGGCGGCCCCTGCGCCGGCACCGCCCTCGGCCTGGACTCGAGTGCCACCCTGGCCCTGCTCACCTCGGCCGATTTCAACGGTGACGCCCCGGTCAGCGCGCCGGTGCCCCAAGGTGCTTGCGGCGTGGTCTACGTCCAGGCGCTGGACGTCAGCACCTGTGCGACCAGCAATACGCTGCTGATTCAATAAAGCCTCGCGCGGGAGGCGGACAGCCTGCTTCGGCTAAGCTGTCCGCTGCCCGATGCGTGCTTTCCTGACCGCCCTTCCGATCCTCCTGGCGGTGGCCTGTTCGATGCCCCCTTCCTCCCCTGAACCGGCCGCCGCCTTTCCCATCCAACCCCGACTGACCCCCGCCCAGGTCGAGTCCTTTGCGCGGCTGGCCCTCGAGGGCATCGTGCGCGAATACCCAAACAAACCCGGCGAGGTGCTGGGCAGCGCCGCCGACGTAATGCCGCCGCGGGCGATGCACCCGGCCTTCTACGGCTCCTTCGACTGGCACAGCGCGGTGCACGGGCATTGGATGCTGATCCGCCTGCTCAAACTGCATCCGGGCAGCGCTTTCGAGGCCGAGGCGCGCGCGTTGCTCGACGCCCATCTCAGCGCCGACAATCTTGCCGCCGAGGCCGAATATTTCACCCCGCGCCACAACCACGCCTTCGAGCGCACCTACGGCTGGGCGTGGCTGCTGCGCACGGCGCTGGAGTTGCACGATTGGGACGACCCCCAGGGTCGCGCCTGGGCGCGCAACCTGGTCCCGCTGGAAGCACGCATCCTTGAACTGACCAAGGAATATCTTCCACGGCTGAGCTGGCCGTTGCGCATGGGCGAACACCCCAACACCGCGTGGGCGCTGAGCGAATTCCTCGACTACGCGCGTACCAAGGGCGACGCAGAACTGGAGCAGTTGGCGCTGGAGCGCGCCCGCAGCTACTACCTCGAGGATCGCGCCTATCCGGTCAACTACGAGCCCAGCGGCCACGACTTTTTCAGCCCGTGCCTGCTCGAAGCCGATCTGATGCGCCGCGTGCTCGACGCCGAGGCCTACGCCGCCTGGCTCGAGGCCTTCCTGCCGCGGTTGACGCGCGGCGGGCTCGGCAATCTGGCCCAGCCGGTAGTGGTCAGTGATCCGACCGACGGCAAGCTGGTACACCTCGCCGGCCTCAACCTGGTGCGTGCGTGGTGCCAGCGCGGCATCGCTGGCGCCCTGCCGGCGCAGGATCCGCGCCGCGCCATCCTGCTGGATGCCGCCGCTGCACACCAACGCGCCGGCCTCGCCTACGTCGGCAGCGGCCACTACGAAGGCGACCACTGGCTGGCGTCCTTCGCCGTCTACCTGCTCACCGACACCGGCCTCGGCGCCGCGCGCTGATCCGCGCCGCCCGCGGGTGGATCAGCGCGCGGCGGCCTAGAAGTTCCAGCCGGCCTCGATGGTGAAGGCGCTGCCCGGCACCAGCTGGGTGCCTTCGACCTCCTGGTCGAGCGGGATGCGCCAGGCCACGCGGAAGAAGCCGTGGTCCCCGATCATGGTGTTCAACGCCGGCACCAGCGACCACAGCGTGGCGCCGGTATCGGGAAGTCGCGCACCGTTCAGTTCGTCGGCATCCCGGCGCAGGACTTCAAGGTGGACCGAGGGCTCGAACCAGGACTCGGTGTTCCAGTAGCCGCCGGCGTTGAGGCGCCACGAGCGGCCCGGGTGCAGCCCGCCGTCGCTCTCGCCGATCGGCTGGATCAGCAGCAGGCTGGCGGTCGGAATCGCCTCGGAGTTGCGGTCGCCGGTGAAATGCATGCCGACCATCGGGTCGAAGGTGCCGGAACCTAGCTGCAACAGGGTTGGTGGCGTCAGGCCGGGGCCAGGACTGACGGCGTCTTCGCCGGTGGGCAGCTTGACCCCGGCGAGCAGGCTCCAGCCGCCGGACATCCAGCCCTCGAGGTAGACCGAGACGTCGCCGAGACCGGAGATGTCGAGGTCGCCGCCCGGTGCCAGCGTGCGCTTTTCGATCTGCACCCACGGCACCAGCACGTTGAAGGATAGATTGTTGCCGGCAGGACCACGTGCGTGCAGCGTTGCCTGGCGGAATTGGGTTTTCTCCGGCACCGGACCGGCCAGGTCCTGGCCACCCTGCTTGACGCCGCCGCTGCGCCCCGAGGTCCAGGCCAGACGCAGGCTCCAGCCGCCGGGATCAAGCGCGAGCAGGTCCCCGCCGACCGGCAGGGATGGATTTTTTCACCCAGTTCATTGCGCACCCAGAGGTGCAGAGAGGAATAGGACGGCAGCGATGCCCAGCGCGAGACCTTTTCTCATGACCCGAAGCATAGCGACGCCGTCAGCCGACCGCTTCCACCGCCGAGAACATGCCCTCGCGGTAGGCGACGATGCTGCCGGCGAAGGCGCTCGCCGCCACCGTCAGAGGACTCGCCAGGTAAAGCTGGCCGGGTCCCGAGCGGCCGGCAAAGTTGCGATTGATCGCCGACACGGTGACCTGGTCCGGGGTTTCCGAAACCCCCGGACCGCAACCGATGCAGGCGCCGCAGCCCGGCGGAATCAGCACCACCCCGACACGTTCGAACAACTCGCTCCAGCCTTGGGCCTGGGCGTGACGCTGCACTGCTTCGGATCCGTATTGAATGTAGAAAGTGACCCCGTCGGCAACGCTGCGGCCGGCCGCCAGTGCCGCGCGGCACACCTCGGCGTAGTAGGCGAAGTCGTCGATCTTGCCCGCGGTACAGCTGCCGCCGTAGGCGATGTCGATCACCACCGCTTCCATCTCGGCGATGGTCGCGCCGTAGGTCGGATCGCCGGGGGTGGCCACCATCGGCACGATCGCGCCGAGGTCGACGGCGTGCACCCCGCCGACGTATTCCGCACCCGCGTCGGGAGCAACCAGAGATGCGCGGATCTGCTCGGCGCTGCGTCCCGGACGGCGTTCGAGCAGCCACTCGACCAGCCGTTCGTCGCCCTCGCAGATGCCGGTGCGCGCAGTGCACTCGGTGGCCATGTTGCACAGGGTGGCGCGCTCGTCGAGCGACATCCCGGCGAGACCGGGGCCGCCAAATTCCATCGAGCGGTTGAGAGTGTCCTCGCGCTTGGCGAAGGTGTCGAGGACGTGCAGCATCACGTCTTTGGCGGTGCAGCCGGCGGCAAGTTCGCCGTGCAGCTCGAAACGGATCGTTTCCGGCACCTTGACGAAGGTGAAGCCGGAATGGATCAGCGCCGCGTACTCGGTGGCACCGACTCCGTAGGTGAGCGCGTTCGAGCCCCCCCCCATGCATGTGTGGCTGTCGGTGGCCTGGATGAAATCGCCCGGATCGACGAATTCTTCGCGCGCGACCTGATGGCATATGCCGGGGCTGACGCCGTCGCGGGCCGAGTAGTCGCGCACTCCGGTGTGACGCTGGAACTCTTTCTGCAGGTCGCGCAGTTTCTGGATCTGCTCGACGAAGGGCGCAAAACGGGCCACCTCGTCGGCATAGAGCAGATGGTCCTCGAACACCGCGAGCTTGTCAGGATTGTGCACCTGGTAGTCGGCGCCGAACTGCTCGCTGAGGAAGGAATGCACCTGCGCGGTGGTGAACTCGTGGCTGTAGCCACCGTCGACGTGCGCCAGCACCGCGTCGCCAGGCGCAACGTAGGCGCCTTCGGCTCCGGGGTTGAGCATCTTGGCGGCGATCATCTTCTCGGCCATGGTCATCGGCCGCGCACCGCTGGCATTGGCCGGCAACTGGATGCTGCCATCGGCGACGCGTTTGGAGAAAGGAAACAAACCGCCGTTCTCCAGAATCAGGCGCGTCACCGCGTCATAGCGATCGCTGAACTCGGTCAGGGCGAGCGCTTCACCGGCCTGCAGCCGGGTGAGCATCGCGTGGTCACCCATCAACTGGCCGAGATTGAGATTGTTGCGCTCATGGATCGGCGCGAAGCTGGCGGCAAATACGTAACGCACCCCGCTCCAGCGCTCGCACTGTGCCGCGGTCTCGCGGCTGGAACCAGTGCCCTTGCGAAAACCGCTGACGATGGCTTCAAATTTGCCGTCCATCAGCGCGCGGGTGGCAAAGACGCGCCTGCCGTCGGCGTCGAGCAGCCCGGCGTAGGCGTCGAGCGCGATGTCTTCCGGGCGGTGGCGGAAGCACACCCACGCCGGCGTCATCACGTCGGTGTTGATGTCGTCGATCAGGTCGTCGACCGACAGGTCTTGCATGCGCAGGTCGAGCCCGTGATTCAGCTGCTGACGGATCAGGTCCAGGTCCTTGGTCAGGAACAGCACCCGCTTGTCGGGGTCGAGTTGGATCTCGCTCGGCGGCCAGTCTTGGGTCATGGCAAAAGGGTGCGGCGCGGGCAACCGGATTCGGTGGACCGCGCCGTCATGTCATATTCTATCGTGGCTGCGCACAGGGCAATCGTGGTCTTCCCGCAGCCAGGAGCGAGGCTCTCCTGCGCTTGTTTTCCTATTGAATCGTGGTCGAGACCGGGTTGGTTACCACGATCGAAAGGGGATCGAAGAGGGCCGCCTGGGCCCACACGGGTGCACCGGCGAGGAAGGCGGGAACACTCTGGGTCCAGCTGGCCTCGCCGAGCGCGTCGATGATCAGGAAGGGCGTTTCCACCCAGGGCGGGGTCAGGGACACCAGGACGTCGCCGTAGGGAGTGGGCAGGACGGTCGGGCCGGCCCCATTCAGGGAAAAGGCCATCAATGCATTCTGTCCGGGGATGCCGTTTTCGATCGTCGCGGTGGCGTCCTGGCCTGCGGTGACCGTGCCGAGGTCGAGGAAGGGGGCTCCTGGCGAGATTCTGACGATTGCATAACCGATGTCGAAGGTGGTGAGGTCGCGTACCTTGGCGATGATCGTCAAGCGACCGAGGCTGTCCATTCCGCCTTCGGATCCGGTGCCGACGATGCCCCGAAACTCGACGTTGTCATCCAGCAGGCCGTTGCCATTGATGTCGATCTGGTCGAATTCCTTCAGCACCACGTCGGTTCCGTTCATTACCAGGATCGTTCGCCTGGCACCGGCGTCATCGTAATGACCGGCGATGTAGGAATTGGCCCCATGCGAGCCGGCTGAGGTGAACCAACCCGAGGCATTGGCGCTCCATACCAGGGAACTCCCGCTGGCGACCGGTTGCCCGGTACGGGCCACCACGACGCCATCACGAACGACCCAGAATTCACGACCATTCCCGTTGGATCCTGCCGCCCACCAGCTTCCATCTGGATCCATGTTGACAAAATGAATGGCCAGGACCGTCTGAGAGAAAGGGCTGCCCGGAACCACGAAACCATTCTGGACCTTGACTTCGTTGTTCACCGCGACAATGCCGGGGCCGACACTGCCGTTGTTCCACAGCCAGCCGCGCGAAATCCAATTGATTCCACCAGCGTCATAGATGAGGCCGTCCTTGGGTTGGAATCCTCCCCAAGGGGTGGTGCCACCGCCGAGTTGTCCTTGCGGGGTGTCCGCACCGATCTGGACCACGACCTGACTGTTGGCGAAGGCCATGTGGTTGAAACCGAATCCAGGTCCTTTGAGGTCGACGGTGTAGGCAAGTCCGCCGTTGTCCATCAGGTTGAGGCTGGAAAAGGTGACGCCGTGTTCGACTCCTGGGAGCCCCGGAACAGGATCGCTCTCGGTCACCTCGGCGTTCCAACCGATGGCGTCAACCACGGCGAGGTAGCCATCGTTACCGGTACTCCCGCCGACGGTGCGACAGCCGAGCCCCAAGGTGCCGGCAGAACTGAGGTCGATGCCATTGATCAACGAAAGGGTCTCCCCCGCTGCCCAGGGCGTGGCATCGCCAATCCCGATCATGTACTGGCCATCCTTGATGATGACCTGGAACGGAATTCCGTCGGTGGTCGCGGTCAGGGCGTAGTGACCATTTGGCGCTACCCTCAAAAAGTCGAAGGGCAATCCGGACGGGCGGAAATGAAGGCCCGGATGACCCGGAACATCCGACTGCGACCAACCGGGGAGGTTTGAATGAAGGATTTCGACCTGAGGGTCGGCCTGAGCAGAAAAGGCTGCTAGGGCCAATGGGATCACCATGGCGGGGAGGGGCATATACCCAGTCTAGGCGGGGAAGATCCGCTGCAACGGAGAACCTGGGAATCGCTCAGGCGCCGTCTCTTTCCAAATAGGTGTAGGAATTCAGGCCGGATTCATAGAAATTCATCAGGCGCCGGCTTTCGGCCAGGCTGAGGCGGCCGTCGCCGACGGCGCGCTCGCATTCGCGGCGCAGCGCGCGCGCCAGGCGGTCGGGTTCGAACTGCACGTATTGCAGCACCTCGCGCACGGTGTCGCCGGGCACCACCTCTTCGATCCACCAGCGGCCGTCGTCCTCGACGCGCACGTGGGCGACATGGGTGTCGCCGAACAGGTTGTGCAGATCCCCCAGGGTCTCCTGGTAGGCACCGACCAGAAAGGCGCCGAGGAAATAGTCCTCGCCCGGACGCAGCGGGTGCAATTCCAGGCGGCGCTTGAACTCGCCGTCACGGGTGAGGAAGCGGTCGATCTGGCCGTCGGAATCGCAGGTGATGTCGGCGAGCACCGCGCGGCGCGTCGGCTCTTGGTTGAGCCGGTGGATGGGCATGATCGGAAACACCTGATCGATCGCCCAGGAATCCGGCAGCGACTGAAAAACAGAAAAGTTGCCGTAGTAGGTGTCGGCGAGCAGGTCCTCCATCTCTTCCAGGTCGATGATCGGGTCGTCGATCTCACGGCCCAGGTCACGCAGCATCTTGCAGCTGTGCCAGAAGACCCGCTCGGCCCACGCCCGCGCCGGCAGATCGAGAAAGCCGAGCGAGAACAGCTGGTTGATCTCCTCGCGCGCCTGCGAGAGGTCGTTCCAGCTCTCGGCAAGATTCTCGCCGTGGATTCCGCGCGCGGCTTGCCACAGGTCGGCAAGCGGCTGCGGCGCGTCGGCGAGCAGTTCTCCTGGATCGTATTTCTCTTCGCCCACCTCCATCGGGGTACCGCCGGAACGGCCCAGGACGTTGAACACCAGCATGCTCGGAAAGGCGACCATTGCACGGCCGCTCTCGGTCACCAGGGTCGGATGTTCGATGCCGGCTTGATTGCACAGATTGGCCACCCGCGAGACCAAGTCGGAAGCGTATTCGTCGAGACTGTAGTTGACCGAGGCTCCGCCGTCGCGCTGGGTGCCGTCGTAGTCGACGCCAAGCCCGCCGCCGAGGTCGAGGAAACGCAATCCGGCGCCGAGCCTCTTCAGTTCGAGATAGACGTGGCCGAGTTCATTCACCACCTGCTTGAAGCGGCGGATGTCCGCGACCTGGCTGCCGACGTGACAGTGCAGCAACTCGAGGCAATCGAGCATGTCCTGGTCGCGCAACAGCTCGACCATCTCCAGCAGCTCCGACAGGAACAGACCGAACTTGGCGCGCGGTCCGGAACTCGAAACCCAGCGTCCGGTACCCTGGCTGGCCAGCTTGACGCGCACGCCGAAACGCGGGCGCACACCGTTGCGCCGCGCGGTATCCAGGATCATTCGCGCTTCATGGAAACTCTCGACGATCGGAATGATGTTGCGCCCGACCTTGCTCGCCAGCAGCACCGCTTCGATGTAGCGCGCGTCCTTGAAACCGTTGCATAGGATCAAGCGGTCGTCGCTGGCTTCGACCAATGCCAGCACCGCGAGCAGTTCCGGTTTTGAGCCGACCTCGAGACCGAAACCGTGGCGACGGCCGAAGGCGAGTACTTCCTCGACCACCGGACGTTGCTGATTGACCTTGATCGGAAAGACGCCGCGGTAGGGCGCGGTGTAGTCGTTGTCCTCGATGGCGCGCTGAAATGCTGAGGCCAGACATCCGAGCCGGTTTTCCAGCAGCCCAGGGAAACGCAGCAGCACCGGTGCAGGAAAGCCGCGTTGCTCCAGACCACGCACGACTTCAAGCAGAGAGACCGTCGGTCCGCCCTCTCCTTGCGGCAGGACCTGCACTTCGCCACCCGCATCGACGGCGAAATAGCCCTGGCTCCAACCATTCACCTGGTAGAGCTCGACGGAGTCCGCAACGCTCCATGAGGGGTCGCTGGTGGCTGGGTCTTGGCTGACTACCAGACCTTGTGTGCGCGGTGCATCGGGGTACGACATGGCTTCGGGGCGCGCATTGTCCAGCGTTGCATGCGCGCCGTCGAGAGGCCATTTCTCGGCTCAGAGGATTTGCCCTATCGGGATTTCTCGAATGGTGTTAGCTTGGACCGCGTTCCTTCACCTGCCGTCATCCTCCAAGAAGGCAGCGCTCCCCACATCCCCCTTCATGAGCGCCTCATTCCGCCGAACCCGACAACGCGACGCCATCCGCGTCGTGCTGGAGCGCGCCCGTCGGCCGCTCCGGGCGGATGAAGTCCTGATGCTCGCCCGCCGCGAGGTTCCGGAAATCGGATTGGCGACGGTTTATCGCACGCTCAAGCGGCTTGCCGAAGATGGAATCCTCGCAGAAGTGAAACTACGTTCGGGTGCAACGCGGTACGAACCCGCCTCGCGCGAACACAGCACCTTCTTCCTGTGTGAAGATTGTGAAAGGGTATTTGCTGTCGCCGGTGACCCCCCGGCTCGTGAGCCGGTTCTTCCCATCGGCTTTCAGCTCCATCGGCACGAACTCACCTTCATTGGGATCTGCGCGGCTTGCGCTCGCAAGACTGCGGCTGACTCCCATTCCCCGACTTCATCCCCATCAGAGTCCTCGGTTTCTCCGGGATCGGAAAACTAGCCACCTGCCGAGCGCGGTCGATCCATGCGGATCTGCCGCACTCGGCTTTTTTATTCCGGGCGCTCGATGACCATGGCGATGCCCTGGCCGCCGCCGATACACGCCGACGCCACGCCGAGGCGCGCCTGCGCGCGCTCGAGCTGGTGGTAGAGCGTAAGCACCAGGCGCGTGCCGGTAGCCCCCAAAGGGTGGCCGATGGCCACCGCACCGCCGTTGACGTTGACCTTGTCGCGGTCGAGCTCAAGCGCTTTCTCACACGCCAGATACTGCGCCGAGAAGGCTTCGTTGATCTCGATGAAATCGAGATCGCCCGCCGCCACGCCGGCGCGCTCAACGGCCATCTTGATCGCCGGCAAGGGACCGATGCCCATGACCTGTGGTTCGACCCCGGCGATGCCCCACGAACGGATGTGGGCGCGCACCGTCCAGCCTTCGGCAGCGGCGCGTTCGGCGGTGGTAAGGATGATCGCCGCGCCCCCGTCGACGATGCCCGAGGCGTTGCCCGCGGTCACCGTGCCGTCTTTGCCGAAGGCCGGGCGCAGGCGGGCGAGACCTTCGAGGGTGGTATCGGGCCGGATGTGGTCATCGGTGTCGACCTCGACCTCTTTGCGCCCGCGCTTGACGGTGACCGGCACGATCTCTTCGGCGAAGACACCGCTGTGTACAGCGGCGGCGCCGAGCTGGTGGCTGCGCAAGGCGAAGGCGTCTTGTTCTTCGCGCGAGATCGAGTATTCCTTGGCCAGGTTCTCGGCGGTCTGGGCCATGAACAGACCGCAGTAGGGGTCCATCAGAGACTCGAATAGGTAGTCCTCGATCTTGGGCGCGCCGCCGAGACGGAAACCCTGGCGCGCACCACGGATGATGTGCGGCGCCTGCGACATGTTCTCCATGCCGCCGGCCACCGCGACCTCGGCCTCGCCGCACAGGATCATGTGCGCGGCGGAAACGATCGACTGGATTCCTGAACCGCACAGACGGTTGACGGTCAGCGCCGGCACGGTGTGGGCGATGCCGCCCTTCAGGCTGGCGTGGCGCGCGCCGTAGATCGCGTCGGGCCCGGTCTGCAGCGCGTTGCCCATGACCACCTGGTCGATCTGCTCGGCGCCGACACCGGAGCGCTCAAGTGCGCCGCGGATCGCGTGCGCGCCGAGGTCGTTGGCGCCGACGTCGTTGAACAATCCATAGCCGGGGGTGCCGACGTATTCGGTCATCGCGGTGCGCGCACCGCCGACAATCACCAGATCCTTGTGCATGCTGAACTCCTTTTCCGCCGCGGCTCCCCGAGCGGGATCCGACCCTCACGGAAGCGCAAATTCTAGCAGCGCCATGCCAGGTCACCCCAGGCGGTAGAGCCTTTTGGCGGGAAGCCTGCCCATCAGGAAGGACGCCGCCGGGTCGACCAGGAAACCCCCTGCCAGAGCACGGCGCCCGAGGAGCATGCGGAAGCGCATCGTGTCCCGGTCCGTCAGGGTGAGCAGGATCTCGCTTTCGATTGAACCGAGCACCATGCGGCTGGTGATCACAAAGCGTGATTCCTGGTGACCCCCTGAATCCGTGACCAAGCGGCAATCCACCATCGGAGCTGAGCATTGCACCGCCAGGTCGGTCCTTCGTTGCAAAGGGTGGATAGCGAAACGCACCCAGTCGCAACCTTCCTGTTTGAAGCGCTCGACCTCGAAAGCATGCAGTGACGAGGTCTTGGCCCCGGAATCCACCTTGGCCTTGATTGCAGGGATTCCGAGGTCAGGAAGTGCCAGCCACTCCCGCCAACCCAAAATGCAGTGGTCGGATTCCCTCATCAACCCATTTCGAATCGATCCTGGAAGGCGTCCACGGTTTCCGCGGCCTCTTCATCGGGGCCCTCGAAGCGGGCAATATGAAAGAGGGCATCTCCTTCGTGGACCAGGGGCAAATTGGATCGACCAATGACAATTCCGGAAACCGAAGCAGTGACCTGGGCCGTTTCTTCCCCAAGCGGATCCCCGATCTCACCCAGGACCTGGCCCTTGGTGACCTGATCGCCCATGCGCACCAAGTCTCGATGGATGCCACCGGAGGGAGCCCTCACCCAGGTACTCGAATGAGCCACATGCGGAGCCCACACTTTTTTCTTCGGCCTTGTGGGAGCCAGCAGGCCGATGGCTCGCATCACCGAGACCACACCGCGCACCCCGGCCCGAATGGACACCGGATCGAAGCGCAGAGCCTCGCCGGCTTCGTAGACCACCACCGGAATGCCGTACGCCTTGGCCGAAACGTGGCGCAGGGAGCCTTCGCGCAGGTTTGCATCGAGGATCACCGGCGCACCAAAAGCCCTGGCCATGGCTTCGATCTCAGGGTTCATCGAAAGCTGGCAGCGGATCTGGGGAAAATTGTCTCGGCCGAGGGATCCAGTATGCAGATCGATTCCGTGAGTGCAGCGGGCAACCACCCGAGTCAGGAAAAGGTCGGCCAGTCGTCCGGCAAGGGATCCTTTTGCAGAGCCCGGGAACATGCGGTTCAGGTCGCGCCGGTCCGGGAGATAGCGCGACTGGGCGTGGAAGCCGAAGACGTTGACCACCGGGACCGCCACCAGAGTGCCGCGGATCCTGCCCATCGCAGGAAGCTGCAGCACGCGGCGGATGATCTCGACGCCATTGAGCTCGTCGCCGTGAATCGCCCCACTGACGAAAAGGCGCGGCCCTGGTCGGGTGCCGTGGATCACGTGCACCGGCATGTTGATCTCCGAGTGCGAGTACAAATGCGGGAGCGGAATCTGCACGGTGGCGCACCCGCCGGGTGGGATTTCCACACCCTCGAAACTGATCGGGTCTTGCGGCTCAGCCTTTGCCACGTGTACGCGTCTTTCCTAGCTTGGCATTGGTTTCAATGAAGGAGATGATCATGTCGGCAACGTCCTTGCCGGTGGCGGCTTCGATTCCTTCCAGGCCGGGAGACGAATTCACTTCCATCACCACCGGGCCGTGGTTCGAACGCAACAGATCGACTCCGGCAACATTCAATCCCATGATCTGGGCTGCCCGGGTGGCTGTTGACCTTTCCTCCGGAGTGATCTTGATCAGGCTCGCTGAACCTCCACGATGGAGATTGGAGCGGAACTCACCCGGTTGCGCCTGCCGCTTCATCGCCGCGACTACCTTGCCGCCGACCACGAAACAGCGGATATCGGCACCTCCTGCTTCGTGGATGTACTCCTGCACCAGGATGTTCGCCTTGAGCCCCATGAAGGCTTCGACCACGCTTTCAGCGGCTTTCTGGGTTTCGGCCAGGACCACGCCGATGCCCTGGGTGCCTTCCAGGAGTTTGATCACGCAGGGTGCACCGCCGACCATCTGGATGAGGTCCTTGATGTCACCAGGCTTATTGGCGATCCCTGTGACCGGCAGCCCGATACCCTTGCGCGACAGAAGCTGCAGCGAGCGAAGCTTGTCGCGCGAACGCGAAATGGCCACCGATTCGTTCAGGGGGTAGGTCCCCATCATCTCGAATTGGCGCAGGACGGAAGTCCCGTAGAAGGTCACCGATGCCCCGATCCGTGGAATGACCGCGTCGTAGGCACCGAGCAGTTCGCCTTGGTAATGCACCGTCGGCTTGTGCGCGGCGATATTCATATAGCAGCGCAAGGTGTCCAAAACCCGGGCTTCGTGCCCTCGTTGCTCAGCAGCTTCCACCAGCCTCTTGGTGGAGTAGAGGTTACGGTTCCGCGAGAGGATGGCGATTTTCATGTCAAGGTTGTGGTGGGAGGCATGCGGCAGGGAATCCTACTCACACCCGAGTCGCATGAAAACTCCAGAGTCTGGGAAAGCTTGGATTCAGACCTGGTCCGGAACCTGGAAAGGAGCGCGGTAGTCAGCCTTGACCAGCGCCGCCGAGACCTCGCCGCCTTCGTGGTGGAGGCTCTCGCTGCGCGCGTCGATGCGGTAAAGGGGTCCGGCGCGGAGTTCGGCTTCGGCGGACACGCCGTTGGCCTCGAGGTGGCTGCCGAAGGAGCGCCAGGCGTCGTGCAGCAGCGGGTTGGCGGCAAAAGCGCCCTCGGTCGCCGCCAGCTTGCGCGGCTGGCCGCCGAGGTAGGAGATGTTGCCCATGTGGCACAGCGACGCCGACAGGTGGCCGTCGAGCGCGCTGGCGTGCACCGCCTCGGGAGCGTCGTTCTTGATCGCGTCGAGGAACACCTGGAAGTGGTTGCCGCCGCCCTGGAAGGTGCGCAGCAGCGCGCCGTCGTGGTCGAAGGCCTGCACCTTG
>JAJFFB010000006.1 GCA_021776925.1 Planctomycetota bacterium
CCGCCTGGAGGAGATCACTGGCCGCGTGTCGCTGGAAACCGAGCGGCGCCGCGTGGTCGTCCCAGTCGATGCCTCGGCATGGGCGCAAGATGGCGGGGGGCCGGGTACCCCGTTATGGAACGTCGCCAGCGCGGCCTTCCGCGCGCGCGTCGAACTGCTCGACCGCGGCGGCGTCGGCGCACATCCGTGGGCGACCGACCCGCCCAAAGCGACCGCGGCCGTGCTGGCGCGCGGATTGCGCGAGCTGCTCGAGCTGGCCCGCGGGCGCGACAGCCTCAGTCTGTGGCACCTGATCGCGGTCCTGCCGCAGGAGTTGCGGCCGCAGCTATGCACGAGCCTGTCAGCCTTCTACCCGATTCCCGCTGGAGTGGACTTCGACGCCTGCGTGGCGGCGGAAGCAAACGCGCTGAATCGCTGGCGCAGCACCATGTCCTGGTAGCCGGGCGGCGCAGGTTCCTCCCCATGCGAGGACCTGATCGCCGGGCGGCGCCGATCAGATCCCTTGCAGGCGCCCAGTGGCGTCGCCGAAGGTCTCGACCGGGGTGCCGAAGCGGTCGAGCATCGACAGCAGCAGGTTGTTGAGTGGGGTTTCGCCGTGCAGGCGCAGATGCTGCCCGCCCGGCTGCAAACTGCCGCCGCCGCCACCGAGGAGCAGGACCGGGAGCTTGTCGTGGTTGTGGCGGTTGCCGTCGCCGATGCCGCTGCCGTAGAGCAGCATCACCTGGTCGAGCAAGGTGGCTTCGCCTTCGTGGCGGGCGTGCAACAGGCCGAGGAAATAGGCCAGCTGCTCGGAGTGGAAGCGGTTGATCGCACGGATCTTGCCGAGCTTGGCGGCATCGCCCTGGTGATGGCTCAACTCATGGTGGCCTTCGCGGATGTCGATTTCGCGATAGGCGCGGTTCGAACCCTCGTTGGCGATCATGAAGGTGGCGATGCGGCTGCGATCCGTTTCCAGCGCCAGGACCAATAAATCCATCATCAGGCGCACGTAGGCGCCGAAGTCGCGCGGAATCGCCTGCGGGCGCAGTTCATCGGCGACCGCGGCGACGTGTTCTCGTTCGACGAAGTCGAGACGCCGTTCCATTTCGCGGATGCCGCTATGGAATTCATCCAGCTTGATCTGGTCGGCGTAGGAGGCGTCTCTTTCCAGGCGTTTGGCTTCGTCGCGCACGTAGTCGAGCACGCTGCGCTGCTGTTGGCGGCGGGCCGCGGCCGCGGCGCCGGCTTCGGCCTGGGAGCCGCCGCGGAACAACTGGTCGAACAAGCGCCGTGGATGGACCTCTTTGTCGGCGGGAGTGGTTTCGTTCTGCCAGGAGATGTTATGGCTGTAGGCGCAGGAGTAACCGCTGTCGCACTGGCCGGCGTTGCCGCCGCGCTCGCAGCCGAGCTGCAGGCTGCGGAACTGGGTGGCCTGGCCGACGGTGGCGGCGGCGAGCTGGTCGGCGGAGGGACCGAGGTGGATCTGGCCCCCCGTTTTTCGCGCGCGCACTCCGGTGAGGAAGCTGGCCGCGGCGCGGGCGTGGTCGCCGGGGCCGTCGCCGCCAGCCCGCGCCTTGTCCTGGGCCAGGCCCGAGATCACGCGCAGCTGGTCACGATAAGGGGCCAGCGGTTCGAGCAGATAGGGCAGGTCGAAGTCGGAGCCGCTGGTGCTCGGTGTCCAGTCCTGCATGTGGATGCCGTTGGGCACGTAAAGAAACAACAGGCGGCGCGGTGCCTTGGGGGGGGGTGCGAGCGCGCGCTGCCAGCCGTGGGTGGCCGCCGGCGCCACCGATTCCAGCCACGGCAGGACCAGCGCGGTGCCAAAGCCGCGCAACAGGGCGCGGCGGCTGGGCAGGTGAGGTGTGTCGCTCATGGCAAGGGTGGTCGCCTGGGTGCTCAGCCTGGGGCACGCAGGCGGCGGCGGCGGAAGGCGTCGGACAGCACGATCGAGGTGATGACCTCGCGCCAGCGCGGACCGCCAGGATCGAATCCGCTCAGGATCCCGTCCAGGATACGAAAATCACTGGCTTCGAGCCCGCGGCCGAGGGCGTAGACGTAGAGCCGCTCGAGCACCGTTTCCACCAGGCTCTCTTCGGTGTTGAGGATGGCGGCGAGTTCCAGTGGGCCGCGGAACTCACGCCCGTCCGGCAGCACGCCGCTGTCGTCGACCGGCACGCCGTTGCTGTGCTCGCGCCGTGCGCCGGTGGCGTCGTAGCCCTCCAGTCCGAAGCCGAGCGGATCCATCAGGTCGTGGCACACCGCACACTCCTGGCGTTCGCGGTGCTGCAGCAGTTGTTGGCGCAGGCTGGTGGCACCTGTGACCTGGCTTTCTTCCAATTGCCCGGCTCCCGGCGGCGGCGGCGGGGGGGGGGTGCCGAGCAGGGTTTCCATGACCCAGCGCCCGCGTTTCACCGGAGAGGTGCGGGTGGGATTCGAAGTCAGGGTGAGGATGCTGGCGTGGCCGAGCAGGCCGCGGCGTGGGCGGTCGCCGGTGTCGACGCGGCGCATGCCGCTGCCCCTAACGCCTTCCACTCCGTAGTGACCGGCGAGGAGCGGATCGAGGTAGGTGAAATCGGCGTCGAGCAGATCCTGAACCGGGCGGTCTTCGCGCAGCAGCGCCTCGAAGTAGAGCAGGCTTTCCTGCATCATGGAGCGACGCAGCGCCGGCGAGAAGGTGGGGAAGATTTCGGGGTCGACCGCGACCTCGTCGAGCATGCGCAGCTGCAGCCACTGCGCGGCGAAGTCACGCGCCAGCGCGCCGGCACGCGGATCGCTCAACATGCGCGCGACTTGAGTCTTGAGGACGCGCTCGTCGGTCAGTGCGCCGCTGGCAGCGAGCGCGCGCAAGGTTGCGTCCGGTGGTTGCGACCACAGGAAGTAGGACAGACGGGTGGCGAGCTCCCAGCCGTCAAGAGCTCGGCTGTTGCGTTCCGCGCCAGCGGTTGTGCCAGCGGCTGCGGCAGTGGCATCGCCCTCGGCTGCGCCAGCGGCTGCACCCTCTGCTTCGACCCGGAACAGGAAGCGCGGCGAAACCAGCAGCGCGGTCACCAGCGTGTGCACGCCGGCGTCGAAACTGGCCTCAGGGGGCACCACCGCGAGCAGGCGGTCGACCTGCGCCGCGCTCGGCGGGCGGCGCCAGAAGAGCGACGCCAGATAGGTGGCGACGGCGTGCATCCGGCCTTCATCCAAGGTAGCCGGGAAGCTCTGTTTCAGTTCGCGCTGCAGGCTGGTTTGCGGACGCGGATCGAGCGGCCCTTCGACTTCGATGGCGACGACGGCGAGGTTGCGGTCGCGCTGTCCGGGATCGGGGTCCTGCGGTTTGTAGTAGTCGTTGACGAAATGCGCTTCGAGGGCGTGGCTGCCGGCCGCGGCCTCGGTTTCGAAGGCAAAAACGCCAGATTCACCGCGTTCCTGCTCCACCGCTACCGCGCCCAGGCGGCGTCCGCCGAGGAACACCTCCATGCGGCAGGGGTCGGGGCCGGCCTGCTGGCCCCAGGCCTCGACGCGCACGCGGTAACGGCCGTTGCGCGGTGCCTGCCAGCGCGCGCGCGCGGCGCCTCGGGTGGTCAGCCAGATCGCGTCGCCGTGGGCGTTGCCCTCCAGGCGGTCGACGTCGAAGCGCTGCGTGCTGGTCGGCGTATCGGCGTCGCGGATGATCGCCAGATCGGCGATGGTCGCGGCGGCATCAAGGTACTGGGCGAAGAGCGCGTCCGACAGCGTCAGGCTGGCGCCGATGTTGTCGAAACCGTGGCCCACGTTTTCGGCCGGGAAGCGCTGCGGCGCTGCGTAGTCGACTCCGGTCAGCGCCAGCACCGTGTTGCGGTACTGGGTGTGGTTGAGGCGGCGCAACACCGGGCGCCCCGGATCAGGGGCGTCCTTCGCCCCAAGGTCCAAGGCAGCGGCGATCCAGCCGACCAGCGCGCGCCGCTCGGCGCGGGGCGGACGCGGCTGACCGCCGGGGGGCATCTTGCGCAGCGCGACCATCTCGTGCACCAGATCCCATTCCGCCGCGTCGGCAACAGCGCTGGCGGCGTCGGGGTAGACGTCGAGCGGCAGGTCGCCCTCGGCGTCGTCGCCAGAGTGGCACTCCAGGCAGTGCTCACGCAGGAAGGGCAGCACGACTTCCTCGTAGGTCCCGGCAGCGGTCACCGTGGTGGCCGCCAGGATGGCGGCGGTGGCGGCCAGCGCCGAGGCGGCAGCCAGGACGGCGGCGGTCATGCGATGCATGGGACTCCATGCTACTGCCCAAGGCAGAGCCAGCGCAGGTCCACCGCACAGCGACGTCGGCTCTCGCCGGCCGCCGCGAGGGGGGCGGTAGAATCCGCCCATGCTCTGCCCCTGTTGCCGTGAGGAGCTGATCATCGTCGAGGTTCACGGCGTTGAAGTGGATCTGTGCATCGGCGGCGACGGCTTGTGGTTCGACCACGACGAGCTGGACCAGCTCTTCCTGCGTGCGGGCGTGCCGCAGGAACTCGCCGGCCTCGAAGACCGCCTGGCGCGTCTGCCGCAGACCTCCGGCGCCAAGCGCCGCTGTCCGCGCTGCCGCGCGCGCCTGGTCCACGTCAGTCTGGCGGGCGCCGCCGAGGGCCCGGTACTCGATTCGTGCCCGCGCGGGCACGGGCTGTGGTTCGATCCGGGCGAACTCGAGGCCTTGGCCGATCAGGGTTTCTCCGCCGACGTGGACTCGCTGGACCACGTGCGCCAATTCCTCCAGCAATTCCTGCATCCCAACGACACTGCCTCATGACCGCTCTCTGGATCCTGCTCGGCCTGGTTGTGGTCCTGGCCTTCTGGTTCGTCGTGATCTACAACGGTCTCGTCGCCGCGCGCAACGAGGTCGACAACAGTTGGTCGCAGATCGACGTGCAGCTCAAGCGGCGTCACGACCTGATCCCCAATCTGGTCGAGACCGTGCGCGGCTACGCCAAGCACGAGCAGCAGCTGTTCGAACGCATCACCGAGGCGCGGGCAGCTGCCATGCAGGCGCAGAGTGCGGCCACCGGTGCGGCCGGCGCGGTGGTAGTCGCCAAGGCCGAGAACCTGCTCGGCGGCGCCCTCGCCGGCATCATGGCGGTGGCCGAAGCCTATCCCGATCTCAAGGCGAGCAACAACTTTCTCGCTCTGCAGGAAGAACTCTCCAGCACCGAAAACCGCATCGGCTTTTCACGCCAGGCCTTCAACGACGCGGTCAACGTGCTCAATACGCGCCGCGAAGTCTTCCCCGCCAACCTGATCAGCGGTGGCTTCGAGCGCCGCGAGTTCTTCCAGCTCGACGAGGTAGGCGAGCGCGCGGTGCCTTCGGCCGAGGTCTGAAACCGACGTCATGTGGGAACAGATCCGCTCCAACCGCATCCGCAGCTTCTGGGTCATCAGTCTGCTGGCGCTGCTGCTGATCGCCGCCGGCCTGGCCTTCGGCGCGGCCTTCATCGGCCCGGACGGCGCCTTGCTCGGCGGCACCATCGCCCTCGGCCTGTGGCTGTTCATGTGGCTGCTGACCGTCAGCCGCGGCGACAACATTCTGGCCGCGCTGACCGGTGCGCGCGAGGTCGACGGCCGCCAGTTGCCGCAACTGGTCAACGTGGTCGAAGAGATGACCATCGCCGCCGGGCTGTCGAAGACGCCGCGCATTTTCCTCGTCGATGATCCGGCACCGAATGCCTTCGCCATCGGGCGCAACCCCGATCGTGCGGCAGTGGCGGTGACCACCGGCCTGCTGTCGATCCTCGACCGCGATGAACTGCAGGGAGTGGTCGCCCACGAGATCGGTCACATCAAGAACCGCGACGTCGCGCTGATGACCACCGCGGGCATCATGCTCGGCGCCATCGTTCTGATTGGCGACATCGCCATGCGCAGCCTGTTCTGGGGGGGGGCGCGGCGCTCGCGTTCGTCTTCGGGCAACGGCAACGGCGCGGTGGTCGCGATCGGCATCCTCTTCCTGATTCTGACCCCGATTTTGGCCCAGCTGCTGTACTTCGCCCTGTCGCGCCGGCGTGAGTACCTCGCCGACGCCTGCGGCGCGCGTTTTTCGCGTTATCCCGAGGGGCTCGCCCGCGCGCTGGAAAAACTCGGTGGCAGCCGCGTGGCCCAGGCCGACCGGAGCAAGGTCACCGCACCGATGTACATCGTGCGCCCCTTGAGCCCGACGCGCGCCGCCGGATCGAAAAAATCGGGCCGTTCCAAGACCTCGGCCTTCAGCACCCATCCTTCCGTCGAGGAGCGCGTGCGCATCCTCCGGGCGATGGGGGGGGGTGCGGGGTACGCGAGTTACGAGCAGGCCTTCCACCAGGTCACCGATAAATCGGTGATCGGCGCACGCACCTTGGCCGCCGAGGGTGCCTCGCTGGCCGCGGTTGCGCCCGCCGCAGCGGCCGACCCTGTGGCCTCGTTTACCCCGCCTGATGTGCCAGGCCACGCAGCACCGGGCCCGCCCCCCCCTGCGCAGGCCAAGCGCGCGCGCCAGGCTTCCGACGCGTTCCTCTCTGCGTCCGGTTTTCACATGGTGCGCTGCAACGGCTGCAACGCATTGCTCAAAATCCCCGCCTCGCAGCGTGGCCGGGTGCAGAGCTGTCCTCGCTGCCAGACTCCACTGCCTTGAAATCAGCGTCCGAACCCGCCTTTGCTCCTTTGAGATCGGCGTCCGAACCCGCCCCTGGTCCCGTACTGTCGATGCGCACCCTCCAGCAAACCGCTGCCCTGGTCCTGTTCTTCGCCGCCTGCCAAATGCCTCCGCCCGCCAGCCACGCACCGCACGCGAGTCCCTTCGGGGTCACCGCCGACGGACACGCGGTGCAGGTGGTCGAACTGAGCGTCGGCCGCGGCGGGCGCGCGCGGCTGAGCGAATACGGCGCCAGTCTGACCGAGCTGTGGATGCCGGACCGCGACGGCAACCTGGCCGACGTGGTGCTCGGCTTCGACGATCTCGCCGGCTATGAATCGGCCGACAATCCCTATTTCGGCTGCACCACCGGGCGCGTCTGCAACCGCGTCCGTGAGGCGCGCTTCCTGCTCAACGGCCGCCAATACCGGGTGACTCAGAACCACGGCCGCCATCACCTGCACGGCGGCGACCACGGACTCACGCGGGTGGTGTGGAGCCTGAGCCAGTGGGGACGCAACGACGATGGTTCCGCCTACGCCGAGTTTCGCTACCTGAGTGCCGATGGCGACGAAGGCTATCCCGGCAACCTGGAGCTGTCGGTGACCTATACCTTGACCACCGACCACGTCCTGCGCATTGACTATCGCGCGCAGACCGATCAGCCAACGCCGGTCAACCTCACCCACCACTCGTATTTTAATTTGGGGGGGGGTGGAACGGTTCTGGACCACAGCCTGCAGATCGAAGCCGACCGCTACACGCCGACCGACGCGGAGTTGATTCCCACCGGGGAGCTGTCTGCGGTGGAAGGGACCGCCCTGGATTTCCGCACCGCGACCCGCATCGACGCCCGCCTTGAAGAGATGAACCAGACCGCGGCGCTCGGTTACGACCACAACTTCGTCATCCGCCGCGGTGGCGGCCTGGCGCGCATGGCGACCCTGCAGCACGCGCCCAGCGGCCGCCGCCTCGACCTGTGGAGTACCGATCTCGGCCTGCAGGTGTACAGCGGCAACTACCTCGATGATCTGCCCGGCAAGCGCGGCGCGATCTATCCGCGCAATGGCGGCTTGTGCCTCGAGGACCAACATTTCCCCGATTCGGTCAACCAGCCTGCTTTTCCCTCGGTGATCCTGCAGTCCGGTGTGACCTACGCCAAGACTACCGAATACCGCTTTTCAACCGAATAGACGCGCGCTCAGTCCGGTGGCGCCGGTCCGGCCTGAAACTGGATTTTGACCGGCGTGGTCGCGGCGCTGCCCAACGCCCAGCCCACCCCGGTACGGTCGAACTGCACCACGTGGTACCCGGCCAGCGCCAGCGCATTCCAGCTTTCGCCGCCGTCCCAGCTCCAGTCGGCGCCGCCGCTGCCGACGGCGATCCAGGCGCGCGCGTCGCCGAGCAGCGGCGCGACGCAGGAGCGGTAGCCCGGCAGGCCGACCGAGCGCGAACTCCAATGGGCGCCGCCGTCGTTGCTGATCAGAAGGTTGCGCCGGCCGAGAGATGGCTGGCTGAAATCGCCGCCGACCGCCATGCCGTTTTGCTCATCGGCGAAGGCGATCGAAAAAATGCCCTGCGACTCGGCGCCCGAGCGGAACGGCACCGAAGTCGCGATCCAAGTGCGCCCGCCGTCGGTGGAGCGCAGGATGCGCGCGCGCGAACCGCCGGTGGCGATCCACGCCTTCAATTTCCCGGCGGTGACCAGGCAGGTTCCGCTGGCGGCAAAGGCGAATTCACCCTCGGCCATCGGCGGACTCGCTTCCGGGGCCAGGCGCTGCCAGTGCTCGCCGCCATCCTCGGTGTGATAGAGGGTCAGGCGTCCGTCGATCGGATCGCCGATCAAGAGTCCGCGCGCAGCGTCCCAGAAAGCGATCGCGTCGAAGAAGCCATCGGCGTCGGGATTGGTCAACTGCAGCGTCCAGGTCCGGCCGCCGTCGCGGGTGGCATAGACCCGCGAGGCGTCGCCGCTGCCGGCGGCCATGGCCCAGGCCTGCTGTGCACCGAGTGCATGTACGTCGCGAAAATCCAAGCCGTGTGCTCCCGGAATGCTGAACTGTTCCCAGTCCCGGCCGCCATTGACGGTGCGTGCCACCAGTCCGCCGCTGCCGCCGGCCCACACCACTTCGCCGTCGACCACGCTCAGGCCGCGCAAGGAGGCCCGCAGGTCGGGCGAAATGGCCCGATGCTCCATCTGCAGGTGGCCCAGCGGAGTGACCACCTCAGGCGGACTGACGCAGGCTGAGGGCCACAACAGAAGCGGAAACAAGAAGAGGGGGGGGACGCCATGACCCATGGCCTCATTATGAAAGGGTGTTCCGCATCGCTTCCTACAAGGCGATGCATTAATCTGGTCCCATGGCCCCAGCGCATCGCGCCCAGACCATTGCCCTGGTCATCATCGCCACTGTGCTGGTGGGCTAC
Source organism: Planctomycetota bacterium (assembly GCA_021776925.1). Lineage (GTDB taxonomy): Bacteria > Planctomycetota > UBA1135 > UBA1135 > UBA1135 > JAJFFB01. The sequence continues at coordinate 9,002 of JAJFFB010000006.1, forward strand.
GTGCTGGTCATCGGTGCGGGCATCCTGCAACCCTTGGTGATCGCACTGCTGCTGGCCAACGTGCTGCAGCCGGTGGTCCGCTCGCTCGAAAAGCTGCACATTCCTGGCGCGGTGACCGTGCTGCTGCTGTCGGTGCTGCTGTTCTGGGCCTTTTTCCGCACCGGCATCCTGGTGCAGGAGAACCTGGCTGCGCTGGTGCGCGAAACCGGACCTTCCACCGAGGTCATCACTCCGCAGGATCCGTGGGACAAAGTCGCCGCCGGGCTCAAGGCCGAGGTCGAGGCCAACCAGGAACTGACCCTGACGCAGAAACAAGATTTCTTCACTCTGCTTCAGGGCGCCGACCTGCCGATGGAACCGCAGGAAGATCCGGCGCTGGTGTTGAAGAGCGCGCGGGTCAGGGTCGAGGGCCTGGTCGACTCGATCACCGCGCTGGCGGGTTGGCCGGTGACCGACCAGGCGATGCTGTCCGAACATTTGCAGGGTGTCGATCTGGCTGCCTTGCTGAACGCGGAAACCACTCAACAGACCTCGTGGGCCTTGCTGGTCGAAGGCCTGGTCGAACGCGTCGCCCGCCAGGAGTACTTGTCGGACGAGGTCAAGGCCACCGTCAGCAGTACCATCCGCGATTTCGATATCAGACCCTTCGTGGCCGGTTTGATCGGTACCGGGATCACCTTCACTCGCACGCTGGTGGTGATCCTGATCTACATGGCCTTTATTTTTGCCGAGCAGAACGTGTTCCGGCGCAAGATCCTGGCGGTGGCCGGCGCCCGCGGCCCCGCGGCCAGCGATGCCCTGGTCAACATCAGCCGCAACGTGCAGCGCTATCTCTCTGTCAAAACGCTGATCTCCCTGATCACCGGCCTGCTGTGCTTCTTCCTGCTGATCGCCGCCGACGTTCCCTACGCGCCGATCTTCGCCGTCCTCACCTTCGCGCTCAATTTCATTCCCACTTTCGGCAGCATCATCGCCGGCCTGCTGGCCGCGCTGGTGGCACTGGCGGTGCATCCTTCATGGGTGCCGGCGGCGGTCGTGGCGACCGGCTACGCGATGGTCAACCTCGGCCTCGGCAGTTTCCTCGAGCCGCGCATTCTCGGCCGCGAATTGAACATCTCGCCGCTGGTGATCATCATCTCGGTGGTGGTGTGGGCCGGCATCTGGGGCATCGTCGGCGCCTTTTTGGCGGTGCCGTTGACCGCGGCAATCCAGATCGTCCTGGCCTCGAGTGAGCGTGGCCGACCGATCGCGATCCTGCTCTCCGGCCGCCCGCCGGTCGAGGGCGAGGACGGTTCGCGCCGCCCGCGCCTGCCCCTGGCGCGTCGCCGCCGCACTGGCAACGACTGAGCCGCGGCGCCACCTGGCTAGGCCGCACTGCCAGCCCACCCTCGGCTGGCCCAAACCTCCGGCTGACCCATGGCTCAGCGGTGCAGGATCTTGGCCAGGGCGCGCACTTCTTCCAGGTCGGTCTGCCACGCCGGGTTTGCTTCGCTCGAGCGTCGCGCCGCTGAGGAATGGAATTCGGTGGCCGCGGTGACCGCTCGCAGCGCGGCGAGGTTATGCGCGCGGACGCCGCCACCGGGCATGATCGTGAGGCGTCCGCGGCTCGCGGCGACGAGTTCGGCGAGCAGGTCCGCCCCCTGGATGGCGTTGCGTTGCTGACCCGAGGTCAGGACACGGGTGACTCCGCAGGCAATGAGGTCCTCAAGGGCTTCCCTCGCTTCGGATACCTGGTCGAAGGCACGGTGAAAGGTGACCGGTAGGGGGTAGGCGGCTTCGACCAGTCGCTGGGTGGCGGTTTGATCGACGGCGCCTTGTGAGGTGAGCACGCCCAGCACCACGCCGTCTGCCCCGCCATCGCGCGCGCGCTGAATCTCGGCCACCATCGCCTCAGTTTCGTCTGGGCTGTAGTGGAAGTCGCCCGGCCGCGGCCGCACCATCCAGGACAACGGCAGGAGGCATTGGCGCCGAACTGCATGTGCCACTTCGGCATCGGGAGACAGGCCATCCGCAGCCAAGGCGGAGCACAGCTCGATCCGGTCGGCGCCGCCCTCCACTGCGGCCAGCGCGCCTTGCACGGACTCGATGCAGATCTCCAGAACCGGTGCGGCATCAGAGAGGGGGCTGGCGGGGGACATGGACAGGGAAGGAAGCGGCGACGGAGGGATCGGCGGCGGCTGCCAAGCTGGGCGATATCATGCCGTCTGACCCAGTGCACGGCCATGCTGACCCTCCTCACCTTGTTTTTTTCACTGCAGGATCCCTCCGCCGCGATCCCCCTGCAAACCGTTCAAGAACCGTCTGCTGCAACCAACCAGCAACCCGTTCAAGAACCGGTTCCGGTCTACGACGAAAAGGCCGACGCGGTCGCCGACCTTGCTGCCGCGCAGCAGCGCGCGGCGTGGGAGAACAAGCGCGTGCTGCTGGTCTTTGGCGGCAACTGGTGCGGCTGGTGCCTGAAGCTGAACGACACCTGCAAGCGGGACAGCCGCATCAGCCGGCTGCTGCACGACGAATACGAGGTGGTCAAGGTCGACATCGGCCGCTTCGACAAGAACATGAACCTGGTCCCCGGGCTGGAAACGACCATTCGCGCCAGCGGCGCGCCCTTCCTCAGTGTGCTCGACGCCGCCGGCAAGCCGCTGGTGCATCAGGAGACCTCATCGTTGGAACAGGGCAAGGGGCACGATCCGGACAAGGTGCTGGCCTTCTTCCAGGAGCACACCGCGCCGCCGCAGGATGCCCGCGCGCTGCTGGCGCAGGCGCAGAAGACCGCCCTCAAGAGCGGGCGCGCGTTGTTTGTGCGCCTTGGCGCTCCGTGGTGTGGCTGGTGCCACCGACTCGACGCCTTCCTGCGCGACCCGGCGATCGCCGCGTTGCTGGAGAAGGAATTTGTGGTGCTCAAGATCGATCAAGACCGCATGCTCCACGGCAAGAAGGTCGCCGCGGAATTGCGTGAGGGCTCCCCCGGCGGCATTCCCTGGTTCGCTTTCTACAACAGCCGCGGACAGAAGATCGTGACCTCGGACGGACCCAAGGGCAACGTCGGCTGCCCGGTGCAGCCGCACGAGATCGCGCACTTCATGAACATGCTGCGCATCGCGCGGCAGAAACTCACCGACGCCGAATTGAAGACCATCTCCGCAGCGCTGGAGAAACGCGCCAAGGCGATCCGCGTCGGCAGCTAGTCGCTTGCGGCGCAGCTTGTGCGACCTGCAGCCGGTGCCGTCGCACGGACTAGTCGCCGGCGCCGCGGTGCGGCTGCAGCCAGGCGCTTTCCATGTCGCCGCTCTCGCTCGGATTGGGGTGGGCGCGGTCGGAGGTGACCTTGGCGCGTACGAAGAGTTCATCGCCGGCGTAGCGGTAGCTGGGCGTCAACGACTCTGAAGTCGACAGCACCACGCCGATCTCGCGTCCGCGCGTGCCGATGAACTCGGTGCGGTAGTGCACCCCTTCCTCACCCTCGATCTCCAGGGCATACTCCGCGTCGTCGATGCGAAAACCGCGCAGCTTGACCCCGCTGGAGCCATAGAAATCGCCAGCGTCGAGCGCCTGGACCAGTGCCGCTTCCTGCAAGTCGGCGGCGCGCACCCAGATCCATCCGCGGCCGGGGTTGGAGCGTCCGGCAGCCATACGGTGGTAATGGTGGGCGTCGTCGGTGGCCAGGCCGAACAGCAGCGGCAGGGAATGGTCGCGCAATCTCGCTGTGTTGACCAGGTCCCACATCGTCTCGGTCGAGGGGTGATCGAGGTCGCCCTGATTGTTCACCGAGGGGTGTCCGTTGTAGACCTCGAAGAAACGCTCTCCGCGGATCGCGGCAAAGTCCTTCCAGGTCAGGCTCCAGGTGAAGTTGGGGTGGTTCAGATGCGCGATCACCGGCGCCCCGCGCGCCGCGGCGTGCGCGTGGACCGCGTCGAAGTTGTTCTGCAGCGTGGCGATCAGGCTGGCGCCCTTTTGCGGGCGGATCACCTCGTCGAGCGGGAAGGCGTTGACGTGCACGTTGGCGCGATCGAAACCGTCGGTGATTTCTTCGCCCTGCATGAACAGGAAGCTCCCCTCTTCCTCGAAGCGCTGGCGCAGTTCGGGCAGGGTGGTCAGGCGCATCGAGTCGGCGCCTTGCTCATCGCGGCGCGTGACCACCGCCTCGGCGCCGAACATCTGACGCAATTCCATGACTTGTTCTGGCTGCAGGCGTCCGCCGCCGTCCTGGCTGATCGGGAACCACTTGTCGCCGGTCGAGAGGATGTTGTGGTCCGACAAAACCAGGAAGTGGTAGCCGCGTTCCTTGTACCAGTGGCTGATCCACGCGGGGGCCGCATCGCCATCGCTCCATAGAGAGTGGGTGTGGGTGTTGCCGAGCCAGAACGGTGTGGAGTCGATCGCGGCAGAGCCGTCGCCGTCGCGGGCACCGTCGCTGCATGCGGCGCCAAAGGCCAGGGCGGTCACCGCCAGGGTCAGCCACGGGAGCAAGGTTTTGGGTTTCATTTCGATTAAGGCAAAGGGTGGGGGGGCAGAGCACTCAGGCTCGGTCACCAGAAGAGGTCATGGCTGGTCCTGGCGCCGGTATTCGCTGAACCGGTAGCGTAGATCCTGGTGCTGCTGCCAGGCGCCCTGGTCCTGGCACAACCACTCTGCACCCATTTCGGGGAAGAATGTGTCGCAACAGAAGTCACCGTGTACGCGGGTCAGGTGGACCACACTGCACGAGGGCTCGGCCAGCGCGGCGCGGTAGAGTTCGCCACCGCCGATGACAAAAACCTGGTCGCAGGCGCGGGCCAGATCGAGGGCGTGGTCCAGGCTGCAGGCGTGGCGGGCACCGACCGGCAGCTTGAGGTGCGCGCGCCGGCTCACCACCACGTTGAGGCGCTGCGGCAGCGGGCGGAAGGAGGGCGGCAAGGACTCCCAGGTGCGGCGGCCCATGATCACCGCGTTGCTGCCTTCCCCGACGGTAAGGCGGCGGAAGCGCTGCAGGTCAGGCGGCAGCTTCCACGGCAGATCTCCGTCCAGGCCGATGCCGCCGCGTTCGTCGGCGGCGACAATCACGGCGAAGGCGGCGGCGCCGCCGGCTTGCATCAGACCGCGACCTCGAAGCGGATGAATGGATGGTGCTGATAGCCGATCAGTTCGATGTCGTCGAAGGTGATCTGGTCGAAGGGCTTGGCCGCGATGTGCAGGCGCGGCAGCGCCTTGGTGTCGCGGCCGAGCTGCTCGCGCAGGCCGTCGACGTGGTTGGAGTAGATGTGCGCGTCGCCGAGGGTATGGACGAACACCCCCGGTGTCAGGCCGCACTCTTGCGCCACCATGGTCAGTAGCAGCGCGTAGCTGGCGATGTTGAACGGCACCCCCAGCGCGAGGTCGGCCGAACGTTGGTAGAGCTGCAGGTCGAGGCGCTCACCGGCGGCTCGGAACTGGAAGAAAGCATGGCACGGGGGCAGGCGCATGCGCGGCAGATCGGCGACGTTCCACGCCGAGACGATGTTGCGCCGCGAATCCGGGTCGCGCTTGATCATGTCGATCGCGCCCTGGATCTGGTCGATCCCGGCCCCCCCCCAATTGCGCCACTGCGAGCCGTAGATCGGTCCGAGATCACCATTCTCATCCGCCCACGCGTTCCAGATCGGGGTGTGTTCGGCGAGACCTTCGTGGATGTTGGTCGAACCGCGCAGGAACCACAGCAGTTCGTGCACCACCGCCGCGAACAGCACCTTCTTGGTGGTCAGCAAGGGGAAGCCGTCGCGCAGGTCGTAGCGCGTCTGGGTGCCGAAGATCGACACCGTGCCGGTGCCGGTTCGGTCAGCGCGGGGCTCGCCGTTTTCGAGGACGTCGCGGATCAGGTTCAGGTACTGCTTCATCGCCGCGAGCGATTCTACAGCCGGAAGACCCAGTCCCGCTGCTGGTAACGCGGAGCGCAGGAGGCGGCCGTATCCAGTTCCTCGGCCGACCACTCGCCGGGGCGGAAATCCATCTCCAGCAACCCTTCCAGCGCCGCACACAAGCCGTCCTGATCGGGTTCGAAACCCAGCGCACCGATTTCGGCATGGGCGGGCGGGGCTTGCACGATCAGGCTGCCGTGGATCAGGATCCAGCCGTGCTTGCGGCGCGCCGCCGAACCGAGCAGTTTGCGCCGGCCTATTTCCAGGTCGAGCGGCGAGGAGTCCTCGAAGCACCAGCCCGAGCCGGACCGGTCGCTGGCCAGCGGAGCGTCGCCGCGCAGGCCCACCGGCGCCGATGCCTGACGCCCGAGCTCGTCCGCCAGCGCGCGGTGGATCCCTTCCATCGCCGCCCCCGGTCCGGAGCGGAGCATTCTGCTCTCGGGCACGGAGCCGAGCCGTCCGCGCTCCGGCAGGCACAGCGCGTAGGTCAGCTCGCGATCGTGATAGATCGCCTTGCCGCCGGTGGCGCGGCGCACCAGGTCGGTGCCGCGCTGCTGCCACTCGGCCAGCGGCAGGCTCGCCGCCGGCTGGAAGCGGCCCAGCGACAACGTCGGCCGCGCCCAGCGGTAGAAACGCAGCGTAGGTGCCAGGTGGTGGTGCAGCAGCGCCTGGTCACGGCCCATGTTGAGCGCGCCGCGGAGCGCCGCGTCGGTGAGCCGCCGACCGCGTTCAGCCACAACGGAAGCACAGCCGCGGGTCCTTGACCGCGCGCGCTTCGTCGACCCGCGACACCGGAGTGTTCTGCGGCGCCGCCGCCAGCACCGGATCGCCGCGCCGGGCTTCCTCGGCGATCTGGATCATCGCCGCGACGTAGCTGTCGAGCGTTTCCTTGGACTCGGTCTCGGTGGGCTCGGCCATGATCGCCTCGTTGACCACCAGTGGGAAGTACACCGTCGGCGGATGGAAGCCGAGTTCGATCAGGCGCTTGGCCACGTCGAGGGTGTGCACCCCGGCGTCGCGCATGGTCTTGGTCGGCCGCGCAACGAACTCGTGCATGCAGATGCCGTCGTAGGGCACCCGCCAGTGATCGCGCAGCTCCACGCGCAGATAGTTGGCGTTGAGCACCGCGTTTTCGGCGACGCGGCGCAAGCCCTCGCGGCCGAGGCGTTTGACGTAGGCGTAGGCGCGCACCAGGACCAGGAAGTTGCCGTGGTAGGCGCGCACGCGGCCGATCGATTTCGCGGGTGTCTCGAGCTGGTAGCCCTCTTGGTGCTCGACCACCTGCGGCGTCGGCAGATAGGGCCGCAGTTCCTCGGTCACGCAGATCGGCCCCGAACCCGGCCCGCCGCCGCCGTGCGGGGTGGAAAAGGTCTTGTGCAGGTTCAGGTGCATCATGTCGACCCCGGCATCGCCGGGCCGTGCAATCCCGACGATGGCGTTGAAGTTGGCGCCGTCCATGTAGACCTTGCCGCCGGCCTGGTGCACCAGCGCGCAGATCTGATCGATGTTCTCCTCGAACAGCCCCAGCGTGTTGGGGTTGGTGATCATCAGCCCGGCGGTGTCGTCGCCGAGCTTGGCGCGCAGATCGTCGAGATCGGTCAGGCCGTCGTCGCCCGACTTCAGGGTGACCACTTTGAAGCCTGCCAGGGTGCACGAGGCCGGGTTGGTGCCGTGGGCACTGTCCGGGATCAGGATGGTGCGCCGGGCGGTCTCGCCGCGCTCCTGCAACCAGGCGCGCAGCACCAGCAGCGCGGTCAGCTCGCCGTGGGCTCCTGCGGCGGGATGTAGGGTCACCGCCGGCAGTCCGGTGGCTTCGGCGAGGTCGGCCTGTAGCTGGTGCATCAGGCCGAGCGCGCCCTGGACTTCGCCCTCGGGCTGCAACGGGTGCAGTCCGGACCAGCCCGGCGCCGCTGCGATCGCCTCGTTGACCTGCGGGTTGTACTTCATGGTGCACGACCCGAGCGGATAGAAGTGGGTGGAGATCGCGTAATTGCGCTGACTCAGCCTGGTGAAGTGGCGCACCAGGTCGAGCTCGCCGATCTCGGGCAGGGCCGGAGGGGCGGCGCGCAACTCGCCGGAGGGCAGGCCGGCGCTGGCGCGGGCGCGATCGGCGCCGGTGGTACGCGTACAGCGACGGCCGGGGCGCGAGTCCTCGAACAACAGCGAGACGGGAGTCTGGTTCATAGCGCGGCCTCGGTGCGGAAACATTCGGCAGCGATCCTGGCGAGCGCCTGGATGTCGCTGCTGCTGGTTTTTTCGGTACAGGCGAGGGTGAAGACACCCTCGAGTCCGGGATAGTCCGGTGCCATCGGCAGGACACCGGAGATGCCGCCATGGGCCAGCGCCTGCTGCAGGCGCCGGACCGCGGCTTCGCCGCCGGCGGCGCGGAAAGGCACTTCGTTGAAGAAGGCCTGCTGCGGGAAGGCCAATTGCAGATTGCCGTTCGATGCCGGCAGAACTTCAGCGAGTTCCAGCGCGCGCTGGCGCGAGACACAGGCGACTTCTTCCAGGCCCTGAGGCCCCAGCGCCGCCATGTGGATGCAGCCGCGCAAGGCGATCAGCGCGTTGTTGGTGCAGATGTTGGAGGTCGCCTTTTCGCGGCGGATGTGCTGCTCGCGGGTGGCGAAGGTCAACGTGTAGGCGCGGCGGCCGTCGCGGTCGAGCGATTCGCCGACCAGGCGCCCGGGCAGCTTGCGCACGAATTCCTGGCGCGTGGCGAAGAAGCCGAAGTGCGGCCCGCCGAATCCCATCGGCACGCCGAGCGATTGTCCGTCGCCGACCACCACGTCGATGCCGGCGTGGCCGGGCGAGCGCAGCAGACCGGTGGCGACCGGATAGAGCGAGCAAACCGACAAGGCGCCATGGTCTGCGGCGGTGGATTGGACCTGGTCGAGGTCTTCGATCAGCCCGAGGTAGTTGGGCTGCTGCACCAGCACCGCTGCAGTGCGGCCATCGACCAGATCACCCCACTGGGTCACGCCGTCGACCAACGGGGCTTCGACCAGCTCGGTGCCGTGGTGCTGCAGATAGGTGTGCAGCGTGGCGCGGGCGTGTGGATGCAGACCTGCTGAAACCACGACTTTGTGCCGCCGTTTGATCGCGATCGCCATCAGCGCCGCTTCGGCGGCGGCGCTGGCACCGTCGTACATGGAGGCGTTGGCGATTTCGCAGCCGCAGATCTCGGCGATCATCGACTGGAATTCATAGATCCACTGCAGAGTGCCCTGCGAACACTCCGGCTGGTAGGGGGTGTACGCGGTCAGGAACTCGGTACGGCCCATCAGACTGTCGATCAGCGCGGGCCAGTCGTGGTCGTAGGTGCCGCCGCCGAGGAAACACGGACGCTCAGCCGCCGGGTGGTTCCAGCTCGCCATCTCGGCGAGGTGCTGCTTGAGCTCGAGTTCGGTGCGGCCTGGATCGATGTCCAGCGGCCGGTCCAATTTCATCGCTGCGGGCAGCGGCGCGAACAGCTGGTCCAGGCTGTCGAGGCCGATCCGTTCCAGCATTTCGCGCTGGTCCTGGGCGGAGTTCTGAATGTAGGGCATGTCAGCTCGGGTGTTTCAGCTCTGTGCGTTCAGCTCGAGTGGTTCAACTCTGGGCGGCGACCAGTTCTTCATAGGCGGCGGCGTCGATGAGGCCGGCGAGCGCATCGGGGCCAGCCACGCGCACCTTGATCAGCCAGCCGTCTTCGAGCGGGGTGTTCTGCAACGGGCCGAGCTCGTCGCCGAGACCGGCATTGACTTCGACGACCTCGCCGTCGACCGGCGAATTGACGTCGGAGACGGCCTTGACCGATTCGACCTCGCCGAAGGACGTTCCGCGGCTGACCGAGTCGCCGGCGCTGGGCAGCTCGAGGTAGACCAGTTCGCCGAGCTGCTCGACGGCGAAATCGGTGATGCCGATGGTGACGACGTCGCCGTCAAGGCGCGCCCATTCATGGCTGTCGAGGTAGGAGCGGTCTTGCGGACGCATGGTTCTGTGGGTCTGGAAGCGTTGGGGGCTAGCCCCGAAAAGGGAAGCGATCAGTCGCGCGAACGGTGGGGGACGAAGGGCAGGTCCACCCGGGTGACGGGAAATTCCTTGCCACGGGCGCTGGCGGTGAAGGGGCCGGCGCAGCCCTTGCGGAGGTAGGCGGTGGCAATCGGTCCGTCAAGGGTGGCGGAGTAGACCCCGCTGCACACCTCGCCGACCTGTTCGTCGTCGGCGAGGACCGGGTAGCCCTCGCGCGGAACGCGCTTTTCAGCGGTGAGGCCGACCAGCTCGCGGCTCGGTTCGCCCAGCGCCCGCAAGGCCTCGGCGCCGATGAAGTCGCGGGTTTTCCAGCCACGCACCGCGAAACGCAGGCCGGCGTCGAAGGGTGTGATGCCCTCGTGGATCTCGTGGCCGTAGAGCGGCAGGGCGGCTTCGAGGCGCAGCACGTCGCGCGCGCCAAGACCAACTGGAGCGACGCCGAGTTCCAGCAACCGGTCCCACACCGGACCGGCCTGCACGGAGTCGACGAAGATCTCGTAGCCGTGTTCTCCGGTATACCCGGTGCGGGCGATGAACAGAGGGCCGAAAGGGCTGTCCGGCCAGGCCAGGTCGAGAAAGCCGGGGGCGAGATCGGCCTGCCCGGTGAGCTGGCGCAGGATTTCCCAGGATTGCGGACCCTGCAGAGCGAGGATGCCGCCGCCGTCCTCGGTGATGTCCTGGCAGTCGGTCTGTGCAAGCCGGCTGACCAGGGTCTGCCAGTCGCGAGCGCGGTTGGAGGCGTTGACGACGATGAAATAGGCTTCCTCGCCAGTGCGGTAGGTGATCAGGTCGTCGAGAATGCCGCCATCTTCCTGCAGCAACATGGTGTAACGCGCCTTGCCCAGCGGCTGGTCGGTGACGCAGCCGCCGAGGGCGGCGTCGAGTTCGGCCGCGACCTGCGGCCCGCGGAACCAGAATCGCGCCATGTGGGAAACGTCGAAGACGCCCGCCCCGGCGCGCACCGCCCGCGACTCGCCCAGAATCGAGTCGTACTGCAAAGGCATTTCCCAGCCGGCGAAGGGCACCAATTTGGCTCCGAGCGCGGCGTGGCGGCCATGCAAGGGCGTGCGGAGCAGGGTTTCAGGGGCGTTTTCGGACATCGCTGGCGGACGGAAGTGCTTTGTTCTCCGGTAGAAACGAAAAAAGGGCGCCACCATGGGCGCCCTGTCTGGGAGCCGTAGCTCCGGCATTCAGGATCCGTCCAGCGCCAGTCCGTGGACCTGAGAGATTCACGGCGGTGCCGCTTGCCCCTTCGGTGCCCGGCGAGGCCGGGACTCTCCCGGCGCTGTCGACCGGATCGGTATTCTGGATTCCTTGGCGCGAGGCGTCAACCCAAACGCCGTAAAGCGCCTGGCCCTGGGCCGCCGCCTCTTTTTGGGTGCCAGACATCCCGTCGCTGCGATTCCTGACTTGACCGCGTGCCGGGTGCTGAATAGAATTCCCGACCCCCATTACTGAGGGATCCCAACATGGCACGTCGATGTGAAGTCACCGGAAAAGGCACGCGAGCTGGCAAGACCATTGCCCGCCGCGGTCTGCCCAAGAAAAAGGGTGGAGTCGGCCTGAAAACTACCGGCCACACCAAGCGGGTGTTCAAAGCGAACATCCAGAAGGTGCGTGTGCTGCTGCCCAACGGCACGGTGCGGCGCATGAAACTGGCGGCGTCGGTCATCAAGCGTGGCGAAATCACCGTGCGCTTCGATGGAAGAGTGCGCACAGTTCCGCTGGTCAAGGCGCTGCGCGGCCGCAACCGCGCCTTCAGCAAGGCTGCTGACTGAGCTGCTGACTGAGCTGGAATGTTGGGTCGATCGGTCGCCTGAGGCCGTTGTCTGCTGCTGCGCAAATCAGGAAAATCCGTGCCAGCCAGGACTTGGGCAGGCCAATTCACGCCTGGGATTCCGAAAAAAAGCGGATTTCCAGGCGAAAAGCTTTTATTTAAGGCCGATTGCAAATTTACACGTCTCGCTTTCCATTCATGGGAGGCGTCTCGAGACACCCCTCTACCAGTTCCAAGGAGTCATCCATGGCTGCTCGCAAAAAGGCCACTAGAAAAAAGGCGACCAAGCGCAAGGTTGCCAAGAAGAAGGCCACCAAACGCAAGGCCACCAAGCGCAAGGCCACCAAGAAAAAGGCGACCAAACGCAAGGCCACCAAGAAAAAGGCCGGCAAGCGCAAGGCCACCAAGAAGAAGGCGACCAAACGCAAGGCCACCAAGAAAAAGGCCGGCAAGCGCAAGGCCACCAAGAAGAAGGCGACCAAACGCAAGGCCACCAAGAACAAGGCGGGCACGCGCACGG
>JAJFFB010000051.1 GCA_021776925.1 Planctomycetota bacterium
TGCGCGCTTCAATCGGCCTGCCCCCGCTTGCGGATTACCTGAAGCTGATCCAAGAGGTGTATCAGTCCTCATGAGCACGGAAAGACCCAGTTCCCTACGCGTCCTCAGCATCGTCGGCGCTGCGTGGTTCCTTTCCCTCGGCTTCGACCTGTTCCTGCATGCTGGCTTATTGGCCAAGCTCTACGTCGAGGAAAGCTCCTTCCTGCTCGGCCCGGAAGACGCCTTCCGCCGCATTCCCCTCGGTTACTTTGCCTTTCTCATCCTGAGTTATTGCCTCTACTGGCTCTTTCGCCGCTTGGGGATTCAAGGATGGAAACCAGGAGCACGCCTCGGTTTTGCGGCCGGTTTCATAGTCTGGGGAGCTCTCGCAGCCGGTTTATTTTCGATCAGCACCGCAGGAATCCCTCTGCTGGTGGGCTGGTGGCTCGGCCAGGCATGTGAACTCGGACTTGCCGGCGCGGTACTCGGTTCCGCCGCAGCGGGCGTGCCCATGAAGCGCATCTGGATCCGGGTGATCCTTGGCGCGTTCCTATGCGTCGCCGGAGCGATGACCATGCAGGCACTCGGATGGGCTCCAGCGATGAAAGTCGTTTTTTCCTAGACCACTGTCCCAACTGCTAGGCTCTCGCCATCGGGAAACGGGTTTTCCACTCTTGCCACCACGGGGCAATCATGACGACATCCACACCATGGTCCATGTGGCTGTCCAGGTGTTGAATCATGATTGCCAAGAGCCTACTTCAGGAGTCCGGGGCGGAAACCGTCAAGATTTTCTACTCCTACGCGCACAAGGACGCGGACCAGAGACTGCACATCGAACGCAGCCTTGGGGCGTTGGATTGGGACATCGAAATCCGCGCCTGGTATGACGGAGAGATCCAGGCCGGCGCTGAGTGGGCCAAGGACATCGATCAAAACCTGGGAGCGGCGGATATTGTGCTGCTCTTTGTCACCCAGGCTTTTGTCGACAGCAAGTACTGCAGGGAAATCGAGATTCCCGAAGCCCTGCGCAGGCACGAAAACGGTGAAGCACGAGTCATTCCGATCCTGCTTGAGGAGACTCAACCAGATTGGCATGAACTGGATTTTTCCAAGCTTCAACCGTTGCCCAGGAACGAGGTGCCTGCCCAAAAATGGGACGACCCGTCTCAAGCCTTCGCCGCTATCGGTCGCGGATTGTCGGACCTGGTCCTGAACGGAGCCTTGCCCGGCTCCCGCTGGCGCTGGGAATTGCACCTGGAGGGGGAATACGACAGTTTTGGCACCGATGAGCAACGCGACTTGGTTTTGCAATTACGCTCCAGGACCGCAGACCCGACTCTCCGCTTCATTGAAAAAGCTCCTGGCAGCATTTTGCTGACCATGGAGAGCACTGGAGATGCCCTTGAGCGAATCCTCCAGGACTTCGAGAACGGCGATTTGATCCAAGTCTCTGAACGGGCGATCAAAGCTGTCCTCAAACTCTTTGGCGCGAATGTACACGCCAGTCGAGGGCCCCTGGTACCCGGGGCTCATCGCCCCGATAACCCGCCCGGTCCTGAGGACATGGTCCTTCCTACAAGGCCGTTCCACCCATTGATTGTCAAATCCGTCTCCGTCGATCTGGATCCGACCAAAAATCCGATCAAGAAAATGCGCTTAATCGTGGACAGCGGCGACTCCGATTTGAAGGGTGAAAATTTCCGCCGCGAAGTCGCGCTGTGTCAAGATTATCTGATCACGAACTTCTGCGTTCCGGATGATGATCAATTCGTAAACCTTGCCCCGGATGAAAGTGCGCGCCTTCTCTCAGATCAACTGACCGGGACCAAAATGGGAGAAGCCTTTCTTGAATTCGACTATAGGCTCAAAAAACTTGCTGCATCCTTATTGCATCCAGACCTGGAAAGCGGGCGGCTTTATTGGAATCAGGTCCAGAGTCAAATGGACAAAGAAATCGAAGATAAGTCGTTGATTCCCAGGGCATATCAACGCGTTTGGGTGCGCCCTGAGGCCGCCCAAGTATTCGAAACCACCGAATCCCATGCCAAGCGGATTTTTGAGAAACGAAATTTCGAATCGCACCCTGATGACTTGGATGGAACTCTCACCGGAATCCTGGTGGAACGCAAGCTCAATGTCATCACTGAGCGGCAAAAAGATGCTTTGCAATCAAGTGGTTCAAAGGAAGACCGAATTGCCGAAATTTGCGATCAGGCCTTCCGCGATCACGTGCTTCCTCTCATTCAAAGAGAAGTCGATGAAGGCAAGGGCTTCGCCGGCATTCGCCAGGTCTACGACGCCATGATTCTCGGCACCTGGCTCAAGCTCAAGCTGGCCGACCACCCGATTGCCTCGGATTACATCGATTCGGGAAACCCGAGTCGTTTCACGGGTTTTGTCGATGAGGGAACTGAGTTGCCATCCAATCCCGACGTAGGCCCAGGGGAAATGAATGAAGGGGCCCCCAACAGCCAGGAGGATGGGGAGAAAGCCTCCTTGGCCGACCAGCTCCAGGTGGCCATCGCCTGTCGATCGGAAGACACACCCAGGTCCATCCACATCCTTGAGGCCTTGATCGAAAAGTGGACCACATTTTACGGAATCCACGCAGGGCCGACCCTGCAAGCCAGGCATGAACTTGCCGTATCGCAAATCGTCGCACACGATTTTTTATCCGGAATCAAGAACCTTGAAATTGTCATCGCATCCGCAGATGAAGAAATTGGCCAGTACCACAGTTTGACCCTTAGAGCCATGGAAGACCTCGCCACCGTACTGTTGGGTCGAGGTGATGATGTCCGGGCCCGCAGTCTGCAGGCGCGTGCGTCCGAACTCCGCCAAGTCAAGTCACGGGGCTTGAACAGTCTTGAAAACCGTCGTTATTTTGAGAAGTATATGGACGTCTTCAAGAACGGAGTGGTCTACCTAGAGAGGGATGAAATCGATCCTGTTTCGCACCTGAAAGTTCGTCGGGTCTATTTCACCGGTGCCCTGGATTTCCGCCGGATCGGCGACATTCTCCAGAACACGAGGACTGGCTGCGATCAACCCGAAGAATTCAAGGTGGTTGGATCGATTGGCTCGTCCTAGACTTGGTCGCATGCGTGGAATCTTAGTTCTGGCGGCCCCGGTTCTGTTCGTTCTGACCTCCTGCAGCACACCGCAGGCGCAAGTCGAGGACCCTCACTTCGAGGCGCTGGTCGCGGCTTGCCAGGCGGAACTGGACTCCATCCACGCCGCCGGGTCCTTTCCCGGTGCGACCGTGACCTTGGTGCTGGAGGACGGCAGAGAGATCCAGCTCGCGGTCGGGGTGACCGAGGAGGGTGGCCGGCCGTTGACCGCCGACGACCGCATGCTGGTCGGCAGCGTCGGCAAGACGTGGGTCGCAGCCTTGGCTCACCAGCTGGTCGAGGAGGGTTCCTTCGACTACGACGACCGTGTTTCCGAGTGGTTCACCGGCGACGACTGGTACTCACGCATTCCCAATGCCGCCGACGTGACCATCCGCCAACTGCTGCGCCACCAGAGCGGCTTTGAGCGCTACGAATTCAAAATGGAGTTCTGGCAGGAGCTGATGTTGGACCCTGACCGCGTTTGGAAACCCGAGGAACTATTGGCCTTCGTGCTCGATGACGAACCCATGTTCGCAGCCGGCGAGGGCTGGGCCTACTCCGACACCAATTACATCCTGCTCGGCATGATCATCGAGCGCGCCAGCGGTGAGCCCTTCTATGAACGGGTGCATGATCAAATCAATCGGCCGCACGATCTGAACGACACCATTCCTTCCGACCAACGACGCCTTCCTGGAGTTGTGCAAGGCACGGTGGCGATTGGACAGCAATTGGGGGTGGGTCCCAGGACACTGGAAGACGGCGAGTTCACCTACAACGTGCAGTTCGAATGGTGCGGCGGTGGTTTTGCCAGTACCTCAACCGACCTGGCGCGTTGGGCCGGGCTGTTGTACAGCGAGCGCCTGCTCGGCGTCGAAGGTCTGGACGCCATGCTCGACGTGGTTCCCGCACCCGAACTCGGCCCCGGACGCAGCTACGGACTGGGAGTCATCGTCACCGACACGCGACTTGGGCCTCTTCGGGGTCACGATGGATTCATGCCCGGATATCTCACCGCGATGGGCTACTTCCCCGATCTGGGGGTCGCCGCCGCCATCCAGGTCAACACCGACGACGGCCGCGCTGTTGGCATGCCTCTGCACGAAGTCATGATCCGGCTGGTGGAATTGACTCAGTGACCGATGGCCCCGCCGCCGAGGCCGGCGGGGAAGCCGCCGCTGAGTTTGCCGGTCTTGGGATCGACATGGATGCCGATCCAATAGCCGCGCGTGGCCCCTTGTTGCGAGGTGTTGGCCTCGGTGACGGGCTGTCCGAGCGCACGCACCTGATCGATCATTTCGTCGGCAAATGCCCCCTCAGGGACCTGAGCGGTCGACAAACCGAGGGCGCCAAATTTGGGCAGCAGCAGGGTTGGTTGAGCGATGGCTTCGGCCGGGGTCATGCCGCGCAATACGTGATCAAGACACATCATGGTCTGTTGATGAAGGCCGCCGCCGATGGAACTCGAAGCCAGAACCGGCTTGCCATCGCGCAGCACGATCAGCGGATTGGTCGGATCAGGCAGATGATCGCCAGGGCCGGCCGCAGCGATCTGATCCTGCTGGTAGCTGGCGGCGTCGGGGATGGAAACCCCGTCCACGAAAATTCCGCTCTCACCCCATAAGGTGGTGTTGATCGAGTGCACCAGCGCGACCACGTTGCCCGCGGAGTCGATCGCGACCACGGCGTCGGAATGGTTGCCGGCAGGTGGCTTGCGCGTCATGGGGAAACTGCCATCTTTTAGTTTGCCCCACAGGGTTTTGGCCCACTCCTTGCTCGCACGTCGTCCAGGCGAGACCTCGACCCCGGGGAAGAGGAAGTCCTGCATCGCCGGCGGAAGGTAGCCGATCACAAAGGCGTTGGTGATCTGCATCCACCAGAACAGCGACTCGGCGGATTGAGTGTACGGTTCAAGCGCGGCCGCCTCGAGAAGGTTGAGGCACTCAACGCTGTTCACTCCCCCCATGGAGGGTGAACCCAGCGCGGCAACGTCAAAACCAAGGTATTGAGTGCGTACCGGCTCTGCCCAGATGGCCTGGTAATCGGCCAAATCTGCGCGAGTGAAGTTGCCGCCTTCCTGATTGACCGCAGCGACGAAATGTTCAGCCCACGCGCCCTTGTACATGTAGTCGGTCCCGTGCTCGACCACCGCCTTTAGCGTCGTGGCGAGTTCGGGTTGGCGAAAGCGGTACCCGGCGGGATGGGGTTCACGGTCGACTGCCTCTACGCTGCTGGCGCCACCAGCGTCGCCAGCGCCGAAAAAGATCTTGCGAGTTGCGGGCAAACGATGCAGGTAGGTCTTGCGGCTGACGATCATGCCCGCGGTCATCGGCGAAAGTTCGAAGCCTTCTTCGGCGTAGTAGATCGCCGGACCGAACACCGAGGCCAGCGGCAGCTTGCCGAATCGTTCGTGTGCGGCCCCGACTCCGGCCATGAAACCTGGAACCAGCGCGGTGCGTCCGCTCGGCGTTCCGGATCCCTGCGCAGGAATCGTGGCCGGGTCGATCTCGCCGCGCGGGATGCCGAATCCCGCACTGAGGGAATGCACCTTGCCGCTCTCTGCCTCATAAACCACCATGGTGAACAGGCCGGCGTAACTTACCCATCCGCCGCCGGCAAGTGCGATCTGCGTGAGGGCGGTGGTCAAGGCGGCATCAACCGCGCTGCCCCCCTGCTTCAGCGCTTCGAATCCGGCGCGCACCGCCGACGCACCGGTGGTGCCGACGATCATCATGGACATGCCCTCGACAGATCCAGCTTCGTAAGAAAAGCTCATCGCGCGCTTTTCGATTTCGGCCGCTTCGGCGAGCCACCCACGCGGCGACAGGTCTGGCGCCGCAGCTTCCTGCGCCAGGCCAGAGGGCGAAAGGAGCCCACCAGCGACGATTCCCAAGTAGACCCATGAAACGGCAAACGATCTTGAGGCAGGGGGCATGCCACCAGCATAAGAACCCAGCCCTTTCTCCCTGGAGCGCGCAGAGCTCGCGCCCCCAGAGATTTGAAATGGGTTCCTTTGCAGTCTGGTACGGAGGGCTGTAGTATTGGTATTCGAATTGGAATTCGCATTCTGATTTTGAATCAGATTCAAATAAACGCACATGCCCAAACCGACCCGGCGTTCTCCAACGACTCCACGTGCCGCGCACCGAGTGAGCCAGGCGCGCAGCCGTGACACCCTCGACCGCATCCTGACCGCGGCCGAAGAACTGCTCGAGACGCGGGAGTTCGACGAACTCACCATGGCCGACCTTGCTGAACAGGCGGGTTGCGGCGTGGGCACGGTTTACGGTCGACTGCCGAACAAAGAGAGCCTGTTGCTGTGCCTCCACGAGCGCTATCTGGCGGTGGGCCTGGCTGGTTCAGCGTCGGTTTTTCAGAACTGCGTCGGTGCCGGACTGGAGACCCGCGTGCAGCATCTGTGTTCCATGCTGATCGATTTCTTCGCTGGTAACCGTGGTGTCACCCGCGCGATCACCAATTACCTGTTCACGCGCCCAAGCGACGACGCCAGCGCCAACGTCGCGATCTTCCGCCGCGACGCCACCGCGGCCTTCCGCCAGGCGGCAGGATTCCTGGCCGAGAAGGTCGACCGCCGCATCCATCCCGATCCGCAGGCGGCTTGTGAATTCGGCCTACTCGCTGCCCAAGACGTCGCCCAGAGCCGACTGGTGTTCGGCGACCGTTCCGGATTGCAGATCAAGTACTCGCAAAAAAAACTGAAGTCCAACGTCGCCACGATGTTGCTCACCTATCTGACCCATGCCTAGTTTCCCCGCTCTCCGTTTCCATCCCCTTTTGGCTGTCGCTGCATCGTTCACGCTCGGCTCGTGCTCGATCTTCCTGCACCACTCCCCTGGCACGCTCTACCCGAGTTCGACCGCGCCTCTGAGTCCAGATCAGGTGCAATTGCGCGATGAAATGCGCCACGACGTCGAGGCACTCTCGGTCGGAATTGGTCCGCGCCACGGTGGCCGTTCCCTGGGCAAGCTGATCGAAGCGGAGAAGTGGATCATCGAAAGCCTGAAGACGGACGGCATCGAATCACGTCGCGATGTGGTCCACCTCGGCGATGTCGAGGTCGCCAATGTCGAAGCCAGCTTCGGTGGCACGACTCTGCCCGATCAGATCATCGTGCTCGGTGCCCATTACGACACAGTCCCTCGCTCTCCCGGGGCCAACGACAACGCCTCCGGAGTGGCGCTGCTGCTGGCCACCGCCCGGCGCCTGCGCGACGCGCCGCTCGATCGCACTGTGCGTATTGTGTTCTTCGTCAACGAAGAAAACCCCTTCAGTGGCGGCATCCAGATGGGGAGCAAGGTCTATGCCGAGCGCAGCCGGGAAAAAGGCGAGAACATCGTCACCATGATCGCGGTGGATTCGATCGGTTTCTTTTCCTCGGAACCGGGCAGCCAGGACCAGCCCCTATTGGCATCGCTGTTCACCAAACTCCCTTCCACCGCCAACTTCGTGCTGTGGTTGAGCAATCGCGACAACCAGCAACTGCTCGATCAAGTGGTGCAACAATTTCAGGCGCATTCCCAATTTCCCTCGTTCGGCATCGCCACCGACATGAAGGACGCGGCGCGATCCGACCACGCCTCCTTCTGGTGGCAGGGCTACCCAGCCCTTCTGCTGAGCGACACCTCCGAAGGCCGCGACCCGCACTACCACAAGCCGACCGACACCCTCGCCAACCTCAACTTCGAAGAAATGGCGCGCTTCGCCGATGGATTCATCCCTTTGCTACTGTCCCTGGCCCGAGCCGAAACTGGACCGGCGAAATAGCTGCACGGAAAGCGTAAATAATTCCACCCTCGCACTATGATACCTGTGGCCGCCACGTCGACTTCCAGCTTTCAAAATTCGCAAGAAAGTCTCACCCATTCATCCATTACTCGCATGCCTTTTTCACTGTTCGAAACCAACGAAACCCTGGCCTTCGCCTTCTGCATCGCCTTGGCGCTGGCGCTGGTCTGGGTTTTCCAATTCGTCCACTTGATGTCGCTCGATGACGAGGCCTTTCCCGGCCAGCACACGCGGCTCGGCTGGGTCGCAGCCTTTCTCGTCTTGTGGATGATCGCCCCCTTCGCCTTCATGATCTGGCGCCGCGTGGCCCACCGGGCCCAGCAGCAATCCGTCCTTGACGCCCGGCGCCGAGCCGCACGTTCCAAAACAGGTTCCTCTTCCAGCAACCAACGGCAACCCCAATGACTAAAAACACCATCCAGTCTCTTCTTCACTTGCTCGCGGTGGCTTCCGTTTTCTATAGCATCATCAAACTCTCCAACTCTCTCCTGATGGGGCTCCAGTATCACACCAGTGATTCCGATTTCTATCGTTCCAGCGAGTCCAACCCACTCCACATCATCAACCTCCTGCACGTCGCCGTGCCGATGATCTGGGGCTTTCTGCTCTACGGGATGGCTCCCAAACTCGCAGCTCACATTCATAGCCAGCTCCAAGATCAGAGTAGCGCTTCTGGGTGAGCACCCTATGCCCCATCCAAGTTGAGGACTCGAAATGCACATGCGCGCCCTGCCCTTGTTTGTGCTCCTGCCGCTGATCTCTTGTGCCGTTGCCGAGGGCCAACCCCTGCCGGAGCCGCAACGACAGACCTTGAGCAATGGGCCAGTGCTCGACGCCGCGGGCAATCTGGTGGCGCACTTCAATTCGATCTGGCGCTTGGAAAAAGACGGACGCTGGCGGATCGTCTTTGACCTTGGCAATCCTGTGCAGGTGGTATCCTCCAGCCAAGAGCAATGATGGAATCGCAGGTAAAAAACACTCCCTCGGCACCAATGCGCGCTTTGGTGCGCGCAGGCAAACTGGCAGGGCTCGGCTTTGCGCTGATCGGAGCCGCAATGGCAACCTTCCTGATCGGCACCTGGGGTGCCAATCGACCGCACGAGGTCAGCGGTGAGGCCCTCTTCTTCACCCTCCTCGCCGTGATCGCCGCGCTTTGTCCGGTGGTCCTCTTTTTGATGGCTTCGGGCTGGCGGAACCGCGGCGCGAATCCCCTGCAAGCAGTCCATTATTGGTCGATCGCGGTCGCTCTCCTCTATTCAGGCGTGGTGCTCACCTTCTTCGGCAGGCTGGGCTGGGCCTGGATCCGATGAGCCCGGGTACGTCGGCTCCCAAGAGCGGCGCAGAAAGCGCAGCAAAACCCCTGCCCGCCTGGCGCGAGCGCATGTGGCGGGTGATCTTCCTCGCCGATACCCCGAAGGGGCGCGCCTTCGACGTTGCGCTGATTTTGGCCATCCTCGCCAGCGTGGCGGCGGTGATGCTGGAGAGCGTGGCCGGCATCCGCGCCGAATGGGGCCAGGCCTTGTGGATCGCGGAGTGGTGCTTCACCATCCTGTTCACACTGGAATACGGTGCGCGACTGTTATGCACACGACGGCCGATGCGCTATGCGCGCAGCTTCTTCGGGGTGGTCGACCTGCTCGCCATCCTGCCGACCTATCTGGTGGTGCTGTTCCCCGGTGCGCACTACTTCATGGTCATCCGCGTGCTGCGCATTCTGCGCGCCTTCCGCGTACTCAAGCTCGCCGCACACGTGCGCGAGGCCGACCTTCTGATCCGCTCGCTGGTCGCCAGCCGGCGCAAGATCACCGTGTTCCTGTTCGCGGTGTTCACCCTGACGGTGGTGCTCGGCTCCTTGATGTATCTGATCGAGGGCGAGGAGAACGGCTTCACCAGCATCCCGCGCGGGGTCTACTGGGCAGTGGTGACGCTGACCACGGTGGGCTATGGCGACGTCAGTCCGCATACGCCGGTGGGTCAGTTCGTCGCCTCGCTGGTCATGGTCATGGGCTACGGCATCATCGCCGTGCCGACCGGCATCGTCACCGCCGAAATGACCGTGGCGGCGCGGCGCGACCAGCGCCAATGCGGAAAATGCGGCGAGCGCGGGCACGCCAAAAACGCCGCCTTCTGCCGTATTTGCAGCGAGCCGCTCGAATCGAGCGGCTCGCCTCCCTCCAGTGACCACCCGGATAACGCTGCGCAGCGTGACCCGGATGGTGCGTCCGGCGCCGGCTAGTTGACCGACTTCACCGGGTGCACCTGCACCACCAGGAACAGGGGTTCTGCTCCGGTCACACCGAGCACCGCCATTTCGCCGCGGAACACCGTGGTCGAGGTCGAAAACAGATCGCGGTTGCCGCGTTCCGGATCAAACATCGCCAATTGGCACGAATCCAAGCTCAGGGAACCGCTTTCGCCGTCGAAAGCGCCAACTCGCAGATGCAGCTTGAATTCGAGGCCGGTGCCGCTGTCGGCATCCATGTCGAGTTGCATTTGCGTACCTGACACCGCGCTGGCGCGCAACATGCCGATCGCCTCGACCTGATAGGCCTGGAAGGGCAGTAACGGAGTCAACTGCTGTTGCAGCGCGCGTGACGCCGGGCGCCCGACCACCTCATCGACGCCTTTGATCACCTGGCACGACACCATCACCTGCGGCGCGGGTTGATCGAGACGCTTCATCGCGGCAATGATCTCTTCGGCTCGGTCCGGGTAGTCGCGGATCAGGATGATGCCACGCTCGCTCGCCATGGTGATGTTGGTCACCTGGGCAGACATGTTGGCGCGGCGTTCAATCACCGAAGCCTGGAAGGAACGCAGGCCTTCCATCATGCCGCCGGGCGATAGATGGCGCGGGTGGTATTCCAGCGACACCAGCACGCTTTCCTCTTCCTCCGGCGCCTGACTGGCGTCGAGCTCGGCCAGGTTGGCCAACAGGCCTGGCAGTTTGGATTTCTCTTCGTAGATCACCAGACCTTGGTTCGAAGTGAAGCGCAGGTTGGAATGCCACGAGTCATTGACCAGCAGACGCCGACCGTACAGTTCTTCGGCGAGGCTGTAGAACTCGTGGGCCTGGAAGTTCTTCGGCCGGAAGCTATCAAGCACCAGGGCTGCGGGGTCGACACCGCGCACCTCGGAAGGGTCTTCGCCCTGGGCCGACGGGTCGAAATCAAGCTGGGCGATCGCCGCCATGATGCGCTCGAGGCGCTCGGGGGTCTCGTAGATCACCAGCGAATCGTCGAGCTGGGTCAGGTTCTGGACTTGACGATCGTCGAACCTCAAAGAACGTCCGTACAGAGACGACACTGTACTTAGCAGCGAGGTGCTCTCGACCCATTCCGGCTCGTAACGATTGAGAGTGAAGTCGGTCTCGTCCAGAATCGGCGGCGCTTGCCGCTGTGCCGCAGCGGGCGCCAAGGGCGCCAAGGCGAGTCCCGTGCAAAGAAGAAGCAGGATTGTTTTCATGGTGTCAGAGTCTTTGGATGTCTTCAGGAGTCTTCCGGTTCGGTCGAGGCGCTGGCGCCTCGAAGCATGGTCAGGCGCACGCTGCCGGACAGGATCTGCACCTGTTCCGGGGTGCTGGAAATGAGTTGCGGCGCGTTCGGCGACCGCGCTGGTGCAGCGGATCCCTCGGCGGGAGTGGGCACTTGGACGGGCACCTGGACGGGCACCTGGGCGGGAACCTGGCCCGGGCCTTGGATCGGCACCTCGGCCACCAGATCGGAGGGTTCGACCCCTTCATCCTCTGGCCCGAAGGCATTGAGCACGAATAGGAAGCCGATCAACAAAGCCGCTGCAGCCAGGAGCACGCGTGGAAGCGACATCGAGCGGCGCCGCGACAGCCCGCCTCGTCGCGGAAGCGGCAACGACAACGGCAACGGCGGAATTTCCACCTGCTCCCAGCCGCAAGCGAGCCAGTCCACCACTTCCTGGGTGAGCTCGTCTTCTTCTTGCAGACTGCGCACCGCGGGCGGCGCGTCGAGCTGTTGCCAGGCGCCGTGCAGCTGGTCGATGGGGTCGCGCTCAGGCATCGCCCCCCCCCACGCTACGCTGCGGCCCCATGGCCAGCGCCGGTCCGAGGATTCCGCGCAGTCGGCGACGCGCCAGAGTCAGCAGTGAACGCACGGTGGCCGGCTCGATTTCCATCGCGATGGCCACCGCAGCGGTTTCCTGGTGCTCAAGGTCGCGCAACACGAAAGCGACGCGCTCGCGCGGCGGCAATTGCGCCAGCGCGCGGGTAATGACCTCGCGCAGTTCGCGCCCCGACGCGGCTTCGTGTGGATCGGGCAGCGCATTGCTTTCGGGCAACAGGCGCAACTGATCTTCGGCGCGCTGGCGTACGCCGCGCTTGCGCAAGTGGTCTCGGCACAGATTCAGCACCACGGTCGTCCGCCACGCCTGGTAAGGGCGCTGCGGATTCCAGCGGTCGAGTCGGTCGAGAAGGTGCAGCATGGCGTCTTGGGCAAGGTCCTCGGCCGCCGCGGCATCGGCCAGGAAGCCCAGGCACAGCCGGAAGACGCACGGGAACTCCGCACGAAACCACCTGTCCTGGGCCTCAGGCCGTCCTCGGGCTGCCTCCGACAGGAGATCGGCCGAGAGAGCCGAGGGCGGCGTTGGAATTTCGCTCACCTATCCGTTCTACGCCGCCCACCGCCGAGGCGCTGAAACGAATTCCAGCCAACAGGTTTCAATGCTGTGACAATGGCGAAGCAGCCTGCGGGAATAGCCCGCAGACTGCTTTTCTTGACCACAGGATCAAGACTCAATCCCAGTGTCGATCACGGCGTGATCGTGAACTGCACAGCGGCCGAACTGTAATGCAGCACGCCACTGTCGCTGAAGGAGACCGCCGCCGCATGGAAGGTCAGCCCGATCAAAGCGTAGAGCCCGGGATCAAAGCCGATGTAGGCCGCCGCCATTCCATTCGGATCCAGCCACCCGGTCTCCCCGCTGGAGTAATCGAACATCTGGTAATCGCCGAAGAAGGTCCGCAGCATGATATGGTCCGGCGTGAGGGGGATCTGCACCCCGTGCAAGGAAACCGGACCGGTTCCTGAAGCCGAAACCAAGAGTTGGTAAGGCTTCCAGCCAGCGTCATCTGGAAAGTCCATGGCCAGCATGATCAGGCTCGACTTGGAAGTCGAAATTTCACTTGCGGATGAAAGCATGAACGGATTGAATCCGTACAAGACAACATGACCGGCGTCGGTGAAGCCATCGTGGATTGCACCGGGAACACCAATGATGAACTCGCAAAGCCCGTCGCCATTGACGTCCCGAGCAGAGGCCAGAGCATCGCCCAGATTCTGTCCGGGTTGCGATCCGTCGACGCGGTGCAGAAGCGCACCGGTAGCACCGGAATAGAGCTGGGCAGTTCCAACATCGGCCATGTCTGCGGTGTCCGATCTTGGGGATCCGATCAACAGATCGCCGACTCCGTCACCGTCCACGTCGCCTGCATTGGCGATGGTGGATCCGAGCCCGTCGCCGGAGAACTGGCCTCCGTATTCTCGCAAGAGAGCGCCGCTGGCGCCTGAATACACATAGGCTTTCCCAGCCAAGGAAACCCCCAAGTGGTCCTCTTGGGATGCTCCGATCAGGACGTCGGCCACGCCATCGGCGTTGACATCCTCGACCCCAGCCACGGATTCCCCGAATTCACCGTAGAAAACCGAGCCCGGGAAGGTGCGGATGATTGCGCCGTCCGCTCCTGAAATCAGGTCGGTGTAACCGGCGCGCCACTGGCCGCCAGCGGTTGCCCAAGGTGCGCCGATCAACATGTCCGGGGTACCGTCATTGTTGACATCTCCGATCGAGCTGATCGCAGCGCCGAACAGATCCTCAGCGCCCGAACCACTCAGAGTGCGGATCCGGCTGCCGTCTGCGCCGGAGTAGACATAGACCACACCCGCATCGACGAAACTGAGGAAATCTGCTTGCGGTGCTCCAATCAAGAAATCGGCGATACCATCACTATTCAAGTCGCCGATGGCGGCGACCGCATCGCCAAGCCGGTCATCGTTGGCCTGTCCGTTAATGGCATAGACCAGGCTGCCATCGGCACCTGAGAACACCCGGGCGTAGCCATTTGCGGTCAAACCACCGGCATCGGCGAAGGGCGCTCCAACCAGCATCTCGGGAACGCCATCGCCGTTCAGGTCACCGAGTCCGGCAACCGAATAGCCGAGAAAGTCGCTACTGGCCGTGCCATCCAACTCGAGCAGGAGGGCGCCATCAACTCCGGACAGGACCCAAGCCGTTCCGGCATTGGTCAGCCCACCCGCGTTCTTGCCAGGGTATCCAACGAGGATGTCTAACACGCCATCGCCATTGATATCGCCGGCACTGCACGCGGCTCGGCCGAGGGTGCCAAAGGTCTCCGTTCCATCGACCTGGAAAAAGGTGTCCCAGCCCCCGCCGGGGCCTTGGCCGAGCAGGGTACCAGCCAGTAACGAGGCGGTCATTAGGGGCAGAACGTGGTAGGGATTGGTTTTCATGAGGGTTCTCCGGGATCGGGTCATTGGTCGGGAATGCACCCACGCCAGTGCGCGTGACCCGTTTTCTGGAGGTTTCTCATTTCCAAGCCGTAGCATGGATCAACCTCATGAACGCGTCTATCCCGGATCGACCTGTTGGCGGCCCTGGCTCTGCCGAGTTGTTGCAGCGTTGGCAGGAGAAGGGCAGCACCGACGACCTGGACCAGCTTCTGCGCATCGAGGTCCGCGTGTTGCGCGAGCGCATCCTCCACCGCTACGGCAACCTGATGAGGCCGTCGGCCGGGGCCACCGACCTGGCCCAGGAAGCGGTGTTGCGCTGGTTGAAGGCAAGCGGCAACGCACGTTTTCCAACCCCCGCAGCGTTGCGGTCCTACCTCTTGCAGGCAGCGTGGCGCTTGCTGGTGCGCCGCATGCACTGCCCGGGCCGTTCGATCCTGGTCATGAGCCTGGACTCCAAGGTCGCTTTCAGGCGAGACCAGGAAACAGGCACTGCGCTGCGCCAGGCCGAGGCTGAGGAACGCAGCTCCGCATTGGACCTGGCCTTGAACCTATTGCACCCGGCTGACCAGGAAATCCTGGATCTCTATTATTTCCAAGGTCTTGGCCAGAGTCCTCTGGCCGAGCGCCTGGGCGTCGAAGAGGCGTCGGTGCGAAAACGCCTGCAGCGGGCTCGGCACGCCCTGGCCGACAAACTGCGCCGCTGGGAGCAGCTCATCGCCTAGAGGAAGGGCCTCAATACCGGCTTGGAAGCTGGAAACGTTCGCGTTCTTCGCTGGTGAATTCCCTCGGCGCGTTGGCCTCGGCCCGCTGTAGGAAATCGAATACCGACCACCGCCGCACACTGCCATCGGTGGAAGCACTAAGGATGAAACGGCCGTCTGCAGAAAATTCCACTGCGGTCACCGCTGCCTGATGCCCGCGGAGGGTGAACCATTCTTCGCCCGTCTGCGCATTCCAAACGCGGATCGTCGCATCCTCTGCGCCGCTAGCCGCCCAGCGCCCGTCCGGGCTCAGATCGAATCCGCGAATGGTGGAGTCGTGGCCCACAAGCTTGAGCTCTCGGCGGTCGGCGGACAAGGGCCACAACTCATGGTGTCCGTCGATCGAAACCGCGACGTAGCTTCCGTCGGCGGCGATCCGCTCCAAAGTGATGCGCTCGGAGGATTCGCGCTGCAGCAAAGTCCGGCCCTCGGGCAGGTTCCAGGCATCGATCGAGTAACGGCGACCTGCTTCAGCCGTCGACGAGGATCCGGCGACGAGGACCTTGCCATCACCACTGAAGGACAAGGAACCAGGAACTCCGCTTTGAACCGGCAGGGCAACCCGCTCGATGGCTGAGCCGGCATCGAATACGCGCACCACCCCGTCATCCCAGGCGATCGCTACGGTGGCGCTGGCTGCGTGGAAGTGCAGGTCGCGGATCTGGGCGGGGTATTCCTGGAACACGAGCCGGGTTTCTCCGCTGATGGCATCCAGCAAAGCTGCCTGATGCAGAGAAAGACAGGCAATCACCATGCCGGGCGGACCAGGCACCATGCTCTGAGAGGATGCCGGCCGTCGGTGGGTGAAGAGCAGCTCGCCGGAATCGCAACTCCAAACGGTGTCGACCGAATCCAGGTCGGCGGTGATCAAGACGCTTCCTTCTGGATGGAAAAGGGTGTAGCTCGCGGTGGCGCGGAATTCTGAAAATTGCGCCATAGGGTCACCCGCCGGCACGGTCAATACCGCCGCTGCGTCCGCGGTGGTGACTACGACCTGCTGAGCATCTGGAGAGAACCTCGCCCATCGAATAGGAGATTCGAAGCGCCGGATGATTTGGGTGATGCCGGTTCTTTCCGGTTGCCAGATCCGTACGCACCGATCCTGGCCGCCGGCGGCGCTGAGCAGGCTCTGGCCATCCTGACTCCATTGCAGCGACAGGATCTGCGACCCGTGACCGTCAAGCCTTTGCAACAACTCTCCACTCACGGCGTCCCAGACCAGGATCGGGCCGCTCCAGGAGCCCGCCGCCAGCCTGGTCCCGCGAGGGTTGAACAGGGGTTGCGTGGCTGCCCCTTGGATACCTCTGAATGAACGGATGTGCGATCCATCAGCAACGCTCCACAGGAAGACTTCGCCGCTGGTCGCAGTGGTGACCGCCCACTCCCCGGACGGGTCGAAACACCCATGGCCGACACGGCCGTCATGAGCGCTCAGGCGTTGCACCAGGCTACCGTTCTCGAGTGAGTAGACCGATGGCACCCCCCCCCAAGCGCAGCAGAGCAGGAAGCGACCGCTGGGATCGATGCTCAAGTCGACCACTTCATGGCCGGTGATGCCCTGTACCGGGAGGGCTTCCCAGTTCTGGGTCCTCCAGACCACAGCGCTTCCCTGCTTGCCTCCGGCGGCGAGCCATTCGCCACCGTCGCTCCAAGTCAGGCTCCGGATCACCGAGTCTGGAAAGGCGAGCTCGCGCACCAGCTGACCATTCTCCGCCTTCCATACACGCACTTTGCCAGCGGAGGAAGCGGTGGCCACCCAGCTCCCGTCCGCGCTGAAACCCGCCGTACGTACCCATCCTCGGTGCCCGCCAAGAACCGCCAGACTCTCACCACTGGCCAGATCCCAGATGCGCGCGGTCTGGTCATGAGACGCCGTGAGGAAGCGTTCGCCATCGGGGTGGAGAAAGCCGCCTGTGATCATGCCGCTGTGCCCGATAAGGACCCGCAGTAATGCTCCGCTGGCGCTATCCCACAAGTGGATTCCACCCGCGGCATCCCAAGACACCACGCGTCGCTCGTCACCGAGGAAACGAGCGCCGGTCACGTTGGCGGAATGGCCGACCAGAGTGCGCACTTCCTTGCATTGGTGGAGGGCGGAAATCGTAGCATTCCTGCCGAGCAGACTGGGGCGCTGGGCGATGCTCTCGCGGGCGAGAAGCAGGGCAAGGCCTGGATTGGTCGGCAAGGCCAGCGAAGATTCGGCGGCAAACCGCAAGCCGTCCGAAGTCTGACGCTGGTGTCGTTCCGACTGAAGGCGCAGGCCTTGCTGCCAGAAGACCACCAGGGGCAAACCGATCAGCAGCAGGGCACCAAGGGAGACAGCCAGGGCTGCCTCCGGACGACGCCTTGCCCACTTGCGCAGCCGGGCGGTCAGGGTGGGAGGACGCGCTGCCACCGGTCGGAATTCGAGGATGGCGTTCAGATCCGCAGCCAAGGCCGTGGCGCTTGCATAGCGATCTTGCGGCCTCTTTTCCAGGGCCATCAACGCAACTGCCTGAACTTCAAGCGGCACAGTCGACACCAGGCGTCGCGGAGGGAGCGGAAGAGTGTGAAGGATTTCCCGGAAAATGCGCTCGGTGGTTGCCCCGGAGAACGGCACGCGCCCAGTGAGGCATTGGTAGAGAGTCACGCCGAGGGAATAGAGGTCGGTGCGCGCATCGATCTCGCCAGCACCGGCGGCAACCTGTTCCGGTGAAGCATAGTGGGCCGAACCATGGAACTCCCCCGCCAGGGTCAATTGGGGCGCAGACCGATCTCGTGCAAGACCGAAGTCGAGCAGGACCGCGTGTCCATCAGGAGTGATCCTGACGTTGGCGGGCTTCAGGTCACGATGTACGAATCCCATCTCGTGCGCACAGCTCAAAGCCTGGGCAAGATCCCTGCACCAGCGAAGCACATCGCGAATCGGCAGCCGATCTCCGCGCTCGGCAGATTGCGCCAGAATCTCGTCCAGGCCGCGTCCCGGGACCAGTTCCATGGCCAGGAATGGGACATCTTTATCCTCGCCGGCTTCATGGATGGTGACGATGTTGGGGTGTTGCAGCCGCCCCGCAGCACGCGCTTCACGCACAAAGCGCTCGCGGGCCCGCGTAGAACCAGCGATTTCAGGGCGCATAATTTTGAGCGCCACCAACCTGCCGATGGACTCCTGCTCGGCGAGGAATACCATGCCCATTCCGCCCGCGCCGATGCGGCTGATCAGGCGAAAATCGCCGAGGCGCTCGAAAGGCAGATCACCCGCGGAAGGCAAGGTGCTGCCCCGCGGCAAACTCCCGTCCCCGGCCAGGCTCTGGCCGAGCGCGCGCAGCACCCGCTCGGTTTCGGCGCCGACATCCTGTTGAACCAGGAAGTCCTCAACCGCCGGGGCTTCGCCAAGGAGTGCGTGATGAAGAAACGCCTCGAGCGGATCGCAGATCGAATCGTCGGATGCCATCGGGTAGGAAGGTGGCACCCTCCAGGATAGTCATCCTAGGCCCGCATGGTTCAGCGCCAGTCGCCGCTGAGGACGAAGGGACCCCAAGTGTTGGGACGGGCGTCGCCCAGGTATTGGGTGCGATTGTGGAGCAGCAGTTGCAGTTTGGCCTGGTGCAGGGCTTCGGCCTTGCTCATGCCTTGCTCCCACAGGTTCTGATAGAAGTGGGACATCAGGGTGGCGGTGGCGGCGTCGTCCACCTTCCACAAGGAACTGAGCACAGACTTGGCGCCGGCGATGGCAAAGGCGCGGCGCAGGCTCATCAAGCCTTCGCCGGCACGCGGGCTGCCCAGCGCGGTCTCGCACGCCGATAGCACGGCGAGTTCACACTGCGACAGGTCGAGGTGCTGGATCTCCTCGGCCGACATGTATCCATCATCGAAACGGGCGTCGTCCTCGGCGTTGGCGCCGGCGAAAACCAAACCCGACAACAGACCCGGTAGCAGGCCGACCGCTTCCTGCGGCTTGCCCTGGTAGCCGGCCATGCGCCGGCGTTCGGCATCGGCGGCCAGGGAGGGCAGGTCTTCGGGTTCGAAATAGCCGTGTGTTGCCAGGTGGATATAGCGCTGCCCCACCATGGCTTCGGCGACCCGCTCTTCGCTAGCCTCGGCACCGGACAGGGAAAGGAAGGGAGTCTTCCATTTCAAAACGTGCTGGTGCAGATCGCTCAGGGACTGCATCTCCTGCCGGGTGGCCGGCAGCGAATACCAGCGCTTGCCGTTCCTGGCGCGAAGCGACTCCTTGTTCCTGTCGGGGAGTGACTCCGGTTCGGTGGGCACCACCTCTGAGTCCTGGTCCGATGGATGAACCGCGGCGACACCTCGGTCAAAATAATTGACGTCGCCGACGGCCAGGATCGGACCTTGGCGGTCGCCGATCGCAGGGGATTCGTCGACCACCACCAATCGAGTCAGATCGGATAGGTAATGAAAGCGAAACGACTCCAATAGGAAGGTGCCGTCTGCGCTTGCCAAGGTGCCAAAGGGCAGCTCGCCCAGAAAACTGTCCGGGCTGAGGATCACGGTCTGCGCATCCCCGATCAACGGAGCCAGTGGCTGCCACAAGAGTTTCGACACTGTGACGGCGGAGGCCTGGGTGGCGGGGTCGGCGGCGGTGTCGGTGTCGCGCCCTCCTCGTATTGGGGACCCCGCCGCCAGCAAGGGAACCCCACGCATCATCCGACCGAGGTGATCCGCAACGCTCTCACGTAGCGCCTCAGCACTGCCCAGAGAAACCAGCTGCGGCGGCCCCTCCGGTCCGAGCACCCAGGCGTGGACTTCCTTGCCAACGTGGAAATCGAGCAGCACCGCGTCATCGGGAAGCGCCGCCTGGAGCGTAGCCAGATCCGGGGTAGTCAGGACCGAATCCAGGTCAAGGAGACGGTTGAGCTGTTCCTCGAGGTCCAGGCGCCGGCCTCGCAGCTCGTCCAGGCGCGCACGCAACTGCTCCTGCTCAGCGCCCGCGGCGGCAGGTTGGAACACCAGGTCGCTGATCTGTTTGGCCACCTGCTGCAGCTCGCGGCGCACTGAATAGGTGTCCTCGGACGAGTCCTCGCGCGCCAGGATCTGGCCGGCGATCTGCAAACGGGTGGCCTTGCCTTTCCACTGCAGGCACAATTCCATCGCTCGTTGCAGTCCAGCGTCTGGATCCAGCATCACCATGCGCAAATAGGACCCGGGTTTGGGGTTGGACGACAACCAACGCAAGCGCTCCGCCTCGCTCATCGTCGGCAGCTCGGCATCGGCGTAACGCAACGACGAAGCCAGCGCGCTTTCGTAGGAGAGCCGCGCCGCCGTCGTTTCCCCGAGTTCCTCTTCGAGCTGAGCCAGGTATTCGAGGAAGACCATGGTGGTTGGATGATCCTCCCCCAACCATTCCCGCCCAATTGCCACAGCCTCGCGCTTAAGTGGCAGAGCCTCCTGCAGCTTGCCGCCCATGGCCTTGGCCACGCCCAGATTCATGATCGCCATCGCCAAGCCTTCCTGACTGGGATTCGGCGAATTGCGGAAGATGTCATAAACCCGCTGGTGAATTCGTTCGGCTCCTTCGGCGTCGCGGAGCTCCAGCAACAGGCTTCCCATGGTGGCCAGCGCCAGAGTGGTGTCGGGATGCCCCGGCCCGTACAACATGTTGTTCACGTCCATGCACCTCTGCAGGAAGGGCCGAGCCTGTTCAAAGTTGCCCGCCATGCCGTGCAGCCTCCCCATCAGCCGCGTCCCGGTGGCGGTGACCGGATGAACGCTGCCGAAGACGCGCTCGCTGACTTCCAGGCCAGATTCAACCAGCGGCCACGCTTCTTCGGTCATGCCGCGGGTCAGCAGCAGTTCCGCCAGGTTGAAGCACATCAGGATCGATTCGGGGTGTTCAGAGCCCATCGCTTTCAGGTAAATGGCATAAGCGCGCTCCATCAGAGGTTTGGCGCGCTGGTTTTCACCCACCGCCACCAAGGCCAAGGCCAGATTGTTCAGGCTGCGGGCGGTGTCGGCGCTGTCCGGCGCGTTATTGAGTTCTGATATCTGCAAGGCACGTTCATGCAAATCGACCGCATCGACCCGTCGGCCGAGGTGCTGCAGGATATTGGCCAGGTTGCTCAAGGCAATTCCGGTCAAATAATCGTCTTCACCGCACACTTCCTTGGACATTTGCAGACCGCGCATCTGAACCGCATGCGCTTCTTCGATCTGTTTCAGTTCGGTCAGAGTGCGACCAAGGTTGTTCAGCGCGATGACGATGTGACGGTGGGCAGGTCCCAGCAGTTCTTCGCGAATATCGAGACACGCGGCAAAGGCGCCACGCGCCTGCTCGTTTTTCATCGTGTCGAGAAAGTGATTGCCGAGGCGGTTCCATCGGGAGGCCACTTCCAGGCTGCGCTCGCCAAAAGTATCGACCGCGTATTGTATCCCCTTTTTCTCATCTTCCTCGATGGCCTGCATCTGCCGTGCATGGCTCAGTGGGCGCGGCTTGCCGGCCACCATGCGCAGGCGGAATCCGCCAGACTTGCCGAAAAGAGAGCAGACGCTGAGCAGATAGTCTTTGTCAGCCTGAAAATTCCCCGCCACGCGTGCGTGGGTGCCGACCAGTCCGTCGTCGTCTTCGGTCAGCAGCTTGCCACTGCCGTCGCGCAGGATCAGGTAGGCGTCGAAGGCGTAGGATTCCAGCTCAATGCGGAAGGAACCGCCTTCCTGCAGGCGAATGGCATAGTCTCGACCACGGGTGATTTCGCCCTTGGTGCGGCTATCCAGCCGCGGGGTGTGCACCGCGCCGGCGGTGGGTGCCAGTTGACCGACGACCTCCTGCCCTGGTTCGAGGCGAGGAAGATCGGGCGGGTCCTGGCTGCATGCAAGGGTGGCGAAAAACAACAGCAGCATGCCCGCTACTCTAGCGCATGCTGCTGAACTCCCGGAGGCGGCTAGGATCAAGACGGATTGATGCAACCACACCGCCGCAACCTCAGCCTCGACCTGTTTCGTACGCTGGCCATCTTTCTGATGGTGGTATTCCACTTCATCTTCGACCTGAAGTACTTCGGCTACCATCAATGGGACATCCCCGATGGCATGGCCTGGAACTCGTTGCGCAATGTGATCGTCGGCTTGTTCATGGGCTGTGTCGGAGTAGGACTGGCACTGGGCCACGGACGCGGATTCCGCCGCCGCCCTTTCCTGTTGCGGCTTGGCAAGCTGGTTGTCGCCGCGGCGATCGTGACCGCGATGTCTTTGGTGATGTTTCCGGATTCCTGGATTTATTTTGGCGTCCTTCATTTCATCGCGGTCGCCAGCGTGCTGAGCCTGCCGCTCGCCGGACGCCCACGTCTGGCCGGCGGTCTCGGGGCATTGATGGTGGGCTTCTACTTGCTGGGCTGGCCGTCGTACGGCTGGCCGATCTACGCGCTTGGAGATCGATTGCCCGCCTACTCATACGATTTTGTAACGCCCAGCCCGTGGTTCGGTGTGGTCTGGCTCGGCATTGCCGTGGGCCATTCCAAGTGGTTGCGGCGTGACCCGCTGCGCGGCTTACGTGGGGCCGCAAGGTTGGGCGCACCCGGCAGGCGCAGCCTGTTGATTTATTTAATTCATCAGCCTTTGTTGTTCGCTCTGCTATGGTTGTTTGGGAATCCAAACCACCATTCTTGATTCTGGATTTCGTATGACTAAAAACACCCTATTTCTGGTCCATGGCATGGGCCGATACCCTGACGATCAATGGGCCGAGGAGGTCTGGCAGAAACTGGTCGCGTGTTCCGAGCGTTACTCCCATTTCAAAACGCGTAAGAAACTCGAGGACTACGCCGAACCATTCGCTATTCGTTACGACCAGTTCTTTGAGCAGGCGCTTTCCCGCTGGGACCGAGAAGCCACCGCCTTTGCCGATTTTGCCCGCGGAGCACAACCCGCGATCGGGTCCAGTCTCGACTGGCTGACCGGCATCGACACCCAGGATTCCAACTTCCTGGTGAGCCATCTGCTCGACGTGGTGATCTACCGGTTCTTTCCCTACGAAGCCGGCCAGATCCGGGCCCACGTCCTGAAGGCGATTTTCGATGAAATCCGGCGCAAGCGCGCGCAAAGCGCCGACGCCGGTTTCAGCCTGATGGCCTACAGCCTGGGAACTTCGGTGGCCCACGACGCGCTCGCAGACCTGGCCAGCGTTACCACCATTGATGGCGTGGTCAACACCTTCCATCCTAAAAACTTCCGTTTCGAATCCATTCACATGGTCGCCAACGTCAGCCGCATGCTGCAGACCAAACCCAAGGCCTATCAATCGAACATCCGTCCGGGGCGCAAGGGGACCGAGGTCGGGTTCTGCACGCGCATGTACAGCCATCGGCACGAAATGGACCCGATTGCGCGTTTTCGCAGTTTTGATCCCGCCGGCTGGAACACCAATTACACCGGCACGATCCCGGACCACTATCGCGGCTGGAACGTCCACGACTGGCTGCATTATCTCGATCACCCGAGCGTGCACATTCCGATTCTGCGTTCGATCGCCAAGCAGAGTGCGATCAACCCCAACCACGAAGCGGCTGCTGCCGACCAGTACCCACAATTCGGCGGTGATCTGGAAAACCTCAACGTCGCGCGCGCCAAGATCGCTGAAATCCACGCGCTGATCCAAGGATTCGACCGTGAACTGGGCTTGAGCGATAACTACCAGCTGCTGCTCAAGGTCTGGGAGTCCCTGCAGGAACTCCGCGACCTTGCCGGCGACAGCTGGCGATCCTTGGAAGGAGGGCAATCCTGATGCGCCGTTTTCATATTTGCTTCCTTGTTCTGACCTTCCTGATCGGCGCAGCGGGATTGCAGCCCCTGCACGCTCAGAATCCGGTCGAGGAACTGGAGCCCCCCTACGAAGAAGCGGTCGACGCCTGGGCCAGCTCAACGGAAATCGACGAGTCCCCCTTCCACCGCCAGCGGCTGCACGACAGCTATGCCTCGATGCTGCAGTCCGGGCAGGTCCATGCGGTGGTTTTCGAATTGGTCGCCGCATTCGACAACCAAGACTGGGGAAATGAAGAGGTGTCGCAGCAACGCATCCTGCGGCGCCTGGCCCTGTTCGTGCGTGCGGTCCGCGACGCCATGGATTCACCTGGTATCCAAGGGCCGCTCGACACTTTGCTCGAGCAGGACGCATTTTTGCGCGCTCTGAACCAGCTGCACTTCGGCCTCGACTCTCTGCAGAAAGATGATTCGCTGCTCGGCGATGCCCAGGCCTCGGGTTATTTCCGCGGAACCCCCGACGAGGTCATGCTGTTCCACTGGGATCAGGCCGCGGGTGGTTACATCCTCGGCCTGCGGGAAACCCGCGTGCGGCAATGGCGGATGCTGGAGAACACCCTTTCCACCCTCTTGCTGACCCTGACGCACGAAGTAGGGCAGGCCAACGTCAGCGGCCTGCAGCAACGCGTTGAGCGCTGGGACAACTTCCTCAACCATGGTTATTCCCAGCTGCCATGGGAATCCCTGATCAACGGCTGGCTGATTCCGCCCAGCGGAGTCGCCGGCCCCGGTCCGCCCAATCACCAGTGGGTGATCATGCACCCATCCTTGGGCGTCGAATTGAGCACCGGCTCCTTGAGCGACACTCGCGTCAAAGAGGCGTTGCACGTCGAAGCGCTGGGGCACATCTGGTACCACGGTGACATGCTCGATGACTATTGGGGTGTCTCCGCCACGATCTCGCTGCGCGACGACCTTGATCCAGGAATCGGCGCCATGGTGCACATCAACCGCAACTGGAACCTCGGCATCACCTGGCACAACGTCGAAGACGACCCCTTCCTTTTCTTCAGCTTCGATCTATTCCAGTTCGCCCGCCAAGAGGCCCAGAGCTACTCCTCGCAATACCAGCAACTGCGCGCCACCCTGGGGCT